>CAYWMR010000023.1:0-22201 GCA_964458965.1 uncultured Occallatibacter sp.
GAACGGGCAGCTTTGCTTTTGCCAGGACGAGCGCATGGGCGATGGCCAGCATTCCCACTACTCCGGCGGCGTTGTCGCATGCGCCGGGAGCCTCAAGGCGGTCGCCGTTCACCACTGGCTTTAGCGGGGTTCCAAGGGGAAACACCGTATCGATATGCGCTGAGAGCAGCACCATGGGGCCGGTGCTCTCCGGCGGTAGGTTGGCGGCCATCAGCACACCAAGCACGTTGCCGGCGTCGTCGATATGGACCTGGCTGAGGCCGGCTTCGGTGAAGCGCGCGGCGAGCCACTCGGAACGGGCCTGCTCTCCGAATGCCGGCGCGGGTATGGCGACCAGGCTGGCTTGCCAATCCATGATGCGCGAGGGATTGTTATGGAGCCAGGCGAAGGCCGCGTGGACAGGCTTCTGCGCCGCCAGGGACGTTACGCGCGAGAAAGCCGAGATGCGTGGAGAGACAGACATACGGAGTGTCTTCAGGGTAGCAGGGTCGATTCTCAAAGATCGAGATTCGAGGGGCTATTTCCTGGATTCACATGTGCCTTCCGAACACAGCCCCTGTATGGTTGCACCCCTGGTCGAGAGCCTACTCAGAAGCTGATCTTGCGTTCGGGGAACCAGGTTAGCTGAATGGTTGTGGTGGTTACTGTCTGCTGGCCGGGCAGGTAGATGGGGGCTTTCCAATGCTCGACGGCGAAGTTGCCGCTTAACTGATAGTCCTTGCCGAGGCGCTTGGCTGCCTGCACGCTGATGTCGTTGAGCGTGGTTCCGCCGGGGATGAAGTAGGTGGTGGCCTTCTGGTTGCGGTAGCTTGCCTGGATCCATTCATTGCCGGACAGGTGGTAAGTAATCCAAGCCTGGCCGCCTTTGTCTTCGCGGCCGATCCAGTCGCCGAACATTTGGCCCGCGTTGGTGTACCCTTGCCGTTGAACTGCTTCCCAATACATGAAATGGCCGTACTGGCTTGCATCGTTTGAGCTGGATGGATCGGTGGAGGCTGCTTCAAGCCGCAGGTCGAGCTTGGGAATGCCCGGAACACGAGATAGATAGATGCCGGGGCGGTAAGAGGAGCGCCGCGGAGCGTCGGTGGGGGATACGTCGTCGTGGACTAGGGAGTCGGCATAGAGCGTGAGCCAATTACTTACGAAGGGCAGGCGCCAGGAGAAGTCGAAAGCGCCAAAGCGGGCGCCGTCACTTTCGCGAGTGTTCTCTAGTGGTCCGGAGGCGGAGAAGCTGAAGAAGGTCTTGAGGAAGGTGTGCAGCCTGATGGGCTGGTGGCCCTGCCCACCCCAGATTACGGTGCGCTCGAAACCAAACTCCAGGGTCGACAGAGGCCGGAAGCTGATCTTCTCGATATGAACCCAGGGATCGATGGGGTATGTGTGGCCTTTGAGCGGGCCGATGAGGAAGTCGTAACGGAACGGGCCGGTGACTACGGAAAGAAACGGGATATGCAGCGGCTCGATCCGATTGATGCGGAAGGAGTAGATGTTCTCAGCGTTGTTGGAGTAGGCCATGGCGCCGCCGACGGCGGGTCCGAGCCATTCGTCCTGCTTGCCGAAAGAGATTTCGTGGTTCAGATAGCGGGCGGAGACGTAGGCTTCCATGATGCGCGCGTCGGCCTTGTCGGCGATGGGTCCGGCGGGAATGGGCGGCTGGCCGTTGTACGGGATAGGCACACATCCCATTGGAGATCCTGGCAGGGACGCCCAGCAGGTGGGGTTGAAATAGTCGGTCGTGGCGTCAATCGTGGCCAGTTGCTCATAGAGCGCCTGGGAGTAGCCGGCGGCGGAGGGAGCACCCTGGAACTCTCCGCGAACATAAATGAGGTAGCGGCCGGCTGACGCGTAAGCGCTCGCGCCGGAGTAGTTGTTGAAGCCGTTCTCGTAGGGGCGTCCGTAGTCGTTCACGATGGTGGAACCGAGATGATAGCTGTCCTGCAAGGGAGTGCCGCTGATACCGCGAGCCACGGAGTAGACCGACTCGACGCGTGCGCTGCCTTTATGAGCCGGGCATGGGCGATGGATGTCGTTATGAATTTCGTGGTTGAGGGCGTCGTAGGTCTGGTGGGCTTGGTCCGTGACCGGGCCGGGATCGGCGTCCTCAATTTTGGCACTGGCTTCTTGGAGCATGCGCTCGATGCTGGCACGGGTCCACGGGCGCAATCCTAGATAGACGGTATCGACATAGCCAAGAGAATAAAGGCGGAAAACGGCGGGATAGACCCAACTGTCGAGCGGGACGTAGGGGGAACCGAGGGTGGAGGGCTCGCACCCGGTGGAGGTCTCGTCTGAATCTTGCCCACCCCATCTTCCGGCATCGTTGGGCGAAGCGGGTTGTTGGGCGGCGAGGCGGCCAGCAGCGGCGAGGATAAAGATAAAGCCCACCAGCGCGATTGCGAATTGAATGCCGGGAGCCAATGCGACCCGTCTGCTCACGTCCATAACCTCACTCTACCATTTGATTTCGGACATACCTGTTCTGGGAATTGGATGCGCGATTGCCGCATCGTGGAAGACCAATCCAGAATCGGCACAAAGAACCCAATGGACTAATAAGTCAACGGATTGGACGCGCACCTGGGAAGGTTGCGCGGATCGCCCGATCGAGCTCGATGGTGAATGCGGCGGCTATTCTGGACTTCAAATCGGCGCTGAACAAGCCTTTTTGTTCGAGGTAGTTCTCCATGTTCAGGATGGGATCGGCTGCCACCCAGTGCCGGCACTCGATCAGGGTGGGTCCGCGGCCCTGGCGCACACGCTGGATGCACTCGAATGCGACGCGATAGACGGCCACAATGTCGTTTCCATCCACGGTAATACGGGGAAAATCGTGTGCGTGAGCGGGGTGTGTGGGGTCTGCAGGCTGATCCTGAAGTAATTCGGCCTCGGAACCAGGATGGAGATTCGCCTGGCACACGAACACGACGGGCAGGCGATGCACGCCGGCAAAGTGCATTGCTTGCTGAAAGGCGTGTGTTGAGTCCGATCCGGATTCGGGTTCGGAGAAAGCTACGGCTATCCGGTTGTTCCTATTTTCTTTGGCGGCATGGGCAGCAGCAGTGGCGATGTTGAGCCCGGCGTTTGCGGAGCGTTTATTCCGGTAGCCGGCGCGGAGGCGAGCGAAAATCTTTTCCAGCGGAACGCCCTGGATGAAGCTCACCAGGAAGCCACGCGGGGATGGGGCTACTGTGTCTCCGGAAGCCAGGTCGATGGCTACGCCTACCATAGCGGCCTCATGGCCGTGGGCGGCTTGATACTCGCCGGGGAGCCTGCCTAGCTCGTGCAGAATGCGGACGCATTCATCCAGCATGCTGCACTCGACCATCGTTGAGTAAAGCTGAATGAGCTTGAGATTCGAGATGAGCGAGAAGCCGTTTTGGCCGGAGGGTGGTGAGTCGGCTTGCTGGTGCTGCTTCACGTTCATGATTGGGGGGAATTCTCCGGCTTGTTGGATTGTAAATGGCGAAGGGGGGGTCTACGTGGGAAGGGACGAAATCGTGACTCAAGCCCTCCGTGAGTGTTGCGAGGGCAAATGCACAGGTTGAACTCCGTACCCTTCAACCTGGCCAACCACCAACTTGCCGGTTGCGTTGTGCGTGGCCGGGATGTTTGATACCATGAACAGGTGGCCAGCGCTTCCCTAAGCCGCTCCTGTTGTTGCCTGTCGAACACGTTCGACGGGTGTCCACTCTAGTCTCCGAATCTTTCCCAAAGACTGAATGAGAAAACGCACCCGCTGCTGAAATGCCGGGTTCGCGTCTGTCTCACCCCGGCCTTCAGCGTCCCCAATGCCAAGAGGCCGAATGCCGATAGCCGAAAACGAAATACCGTCAACTTTGCCGCCAGCCAACCTCAACACCGGGGACCGTGCTGGGCATTCGCGCCTTGGTCATCTGCGCCTGCTGGAGGCAGAGAGCATTCACATTCTGCGCGAAGTGGCCTCGGAGTTCGAGAGGCCGGTGATGCTTTACTCCATCGGCAAGGATTCGTCGGTCATGCTGCGGCTCGCGCAAAAGGCATTCTTTCCGGGGCCGATTCCGTTTCCATTGCTGCATATCGATACCGGCTTCAAGTTCAGGGAGATGCTGGAGTTTCGCGATGCGACTGCGCGCCAGGTTGGAGCGACGCTGCTGGTGTGGCGGAATGAAGGGGCGATTGCGGCGGGGACAAATCCGATAGCGCTGGATACCAAGCGCTGCTGCGGACTGCTGAAGACCCAGGCGCTGCTGGATGCGCTGAAGCACTACAACTTCGATGCGGCATTTGGCGGGGCCCGCCGCGACGAAGAGAAATCGCGTGCGAAGGAGCGGATTTATTCGTTCCGCGACGGCGCCGGACAGTGGGACCCGAAGAACCAGCGCCCCGAGTTATGGAACCTGTATAACGCGCGCATTCATCCCGGCGAGAGCATTCGCGTGTTTCCGCTTTCGAACTGGACAGAAATGGACGTTTGGCAATACATCCACGCCGAGAAGATTCCGATTGTGGACCTTTACTTTGCCAGGGAGCGGCCCATGTATCTGCGTCCCACCGGCTCGGGTCAGGACTCGCTGCTTCCCATCGAGCAGGAGTTTGTGGCATGGCCGGGCGAACGACCGCAGATGGTGAAGTCGCGGTTGCGGTCGCTGGGTTGTAGTCCGTGTACAGGGGCTATTCGGTCGGACGCGGATACACTTCCGAAAATCATTGCTGAGCTGCTCTCCTTTCAGTCTTCGGAGCGGGCCGGTCGGGCAATTGATTACGACCAGGAAGGGTCGATGGAGATCAAGAAGCGTGAAGGGTACTTCTAGGGATTCGGGACTAATGTCCTGTCTCTAAAGTTTATGGCAGAACAGAGTCTGTCATTCTGAGCGAACGGGGCCCCAAACGTTTTTCAGTTTGGGGGTGGTGAGTCGAAGAATCTGCTTGTGTCCTTCGTGAGTTTTACAAAGGACTTGAGAGACCAGGGACTAAAGAACTGAGGGGTTAGGTTGGCTGCTGTGGAGCAAATGGGGGCTGGGTTTGAGATCGAGGAGTTTCTGCGCCTGGAGCAGGCCAAGGACCTGTTTCGTTTCTCGACGGCCGGAAGTGTGGACGACGGCAAGTCGACGTTGATCGGGAGGCTGCTCTACGACACGCAATCGGTGTATGAAGACCAGGTGCGGTCGATTGAAGGCAAGGGCACAACGGCGCCAGGGCAGATCGATTTCGCATTGCTGACGGATGGATTGCGGGCCGAGCGGGAACAGGGAATCACCATCGACGTGGCCTATCGGCACTTCTCGACGACGCGGCGGAAGTTCATTATCGCGGACACGCCTGGGCATGAGCAGTACACGCGGAATATGGCAACGGGGGCATCGACCGCGGATGCGGCGGTGGTGCTGATCGACGCCAGCAAAGGGGTTCTGGTGCAATCGCGGCGGCACGCGTATATCGCATCGCTGCTCAGGGTGCGGCACGTCCTGGTTGCCGTTAACAAAATGGATTTGGTCGACTACGACGAGCGTGTGTTTCGAGCGATCGAACGGGATTTCAGCCTCGTTCTGGCGCAGATTGCCGAGGATACGGGAAGCCCCGTAGAGCCAGTTTTTATTCCGGTCAGCGCGCTGAAGGGCGACAACGTTGTGCACCGGGCCGGAGACGGACAGGGTCCGATGCCCTGGTACCATGGTCCATCCCTGCTGGCAATGCTTGAGGCGTTGCCCTCGCAGGAGGAAACGCGGACCGCGCCCTTCCGGTTTCCAGTCCAGCGCGTCGTCAGGCCAGGCCAGACATTTCGCGGGTTCAGTGGGCAAATTGCTTCAGGAACGGTACGGCCGGGCGATGCCATCCGCGTGCTTCCCTCGGGCAGGAGTGCGCATGTGGAACGGATTGTGACGTGGGACGGTGACCTTGCCGAAGCTCACGCGCCGTCGAGTGTCACGCTGGTTCTCAACCGCGATGTGGACATAAGCCGCGGCGATTTGATCGTGAGCGCAAAGACGCCGGCGACGATCGCCCGCAGCGTGAAGGCGGCGCTGGTGTGGATGGATGGACGGCCGCTCGAGATCAATCGCCGCTATCTGCTGAAGCACACCAGCCACACTGCGCCGGCGTTTGTTTCAGCCATCGAGTATCGCACCGACATCGGTACACTGACCCGCGAACCGGCGGAGACGCTGGAGATGAACGGCATTGGAGTTGTGACCCTGAGTCTGCTGCGGCCTGTGGCGCTGGACCTTTACGGGGAGAATCGATCGACGGGCGCATTCATCCTGATCGATCCGGAGACCAACGCGACCGCGGCCGCGGGAATGGTGACCGCAGCATTTAGCCATGCAGTGACTGGCGCAGGAGCTGCCGGTGGAAGACTTGGACGCGTGACCGCCGGGGAACGAGCCGCACGCTGGGGCCATTGTGGGGGACTGCTTGAGTTGAGCGGGCCGGCAGCGATCATCGACCGGATCGAGCGGTCGCTGTTCGCGATTGGGACTGTGACCGCGCGCGTCGACACCGGCGACCAGGTTTTCAGCTCTCGTCCGGATGTGCTCGAGTTGCTGGTGAAACGAAATGTCCAGTCAGGATTTCTGACCATTGCGGCGGCTGCTTCAGCCAGTGCGCAACTGACGGTGCGTGCGGGCAGCGAGCAGGTTGTGCTGCCCACAAACGACGCCGAAGAGACTGTTCAGGCGGTGCACAGGCTGTTGGCGCGAGCTGGCATCCTTGGCTCAACAGGAAAGGAAGGCGCACGATGACGACTGCGGAGATTCAAGCCGAAGTGAGCAGGAAACTGGATGCGGTGCGCGCCGCGCTTGGCCGTGAGATTCGAGGCGTGGGCGATGTTTGCCTGACCTGCAGCTTTCAGGCCGAGGACGTGCTGCTCACCAGGCTGGCGATCGAATTCGATGCGAAGATACCCATTCTTTTTCTGGATACGGGATATCACTTCAAAGACACATATGAGTACCGGGATCAAATTGCCGGCGAGTGGAAATTGAATTTGATCAACCTGCTGCCGGAAAAGACGGTTGCGGAACAAGAGGCGGAGCACGGGCTGCTCTATCAACTGGCGCCCGATCAGTGCTGCAGGCTGCGCAAGGTTGAGCCGCTGTTCACGGCGGTTGCCGGGTATCGTGTGTGGCTTACCGGGCTGCGCAGAGAACAGGCCAGGAGCCGCGCCGCGCTTGAGGAAGTGGCGATGTTCACCCTGCCCGGCGGAAAGCAGGTGCTGAAGCTTGCGCCACTGGCCGCGTGGACCGCTCGGGATGTTTGGTACGCATGCGAGGAGTTGGAGATTCCGCAACTGCCGCTTTATGAACGCGGGTACTCGTCGATAGGCTGCGAGCCATGTACCACGCTGCCACTGGACCCCAACGATCCGCGGTCGGGACGTTGGGCCGGCCGCAAAGTTGAATGCGGCATTCACATTGAGGCGGCGGCGAGGTAGAACAGGCTCGCGGAAATTGAGGGAACGAAATGCAGTATGTAATTGGATTCATGATTGCGTTGTTTATCGCGTTAACCGGGGTTGGCGCGGGAACCGTTACAGTGCCGGTGCTGGTGCTGTTTCTAGGGGTGCCTGCGCCGGTGGCGGTGGGTATCGGACTGATGTTTGCCAGCGCGGTGAAATTAATATTGGTCCCGGCACAAATCGCTCGCCGCAACGTGGTTTGGCGCACGCTTGCTTACATGCTCGCGGGCGGGGTTCCGGGAGTAATCGTCGGGTCGCTTTTCCTGAAGCATCTTGTAACTGTCGGATCGCAAAATCTGTTGAACGCGCTGCTGGGCACGATTCTGGTGACGACGGCGCTGTGGCAGATTTTTGTTTACTTCCGTCCGATAAAGCAGAATGCGAATCAGAAGGACCGGAGTCCGCTGCTGACATGGTTGATGCTGCCCGTTGGCGCGGAGGTTGGGTTTTCATCCGCCGGTGCGGGCGCACTGGGCTCCGCGGCGCTGCTCAGCCTTACGCCGCTGCTGCCTGCGCAGGTAGTTGGGACGGACATCGCGTTCGGGTTCATCGTATCGCTGATCGGCAGCGGAGCGCATTGGTTCTCGCACAACGCCAATCAGGACCTTTTAATTCATCTCATCGAAGGGGGCGTGGTGGGCGCGATTGTGGGAACGATCATCAGCACGCGCGTCCCGCGGCGTCAGTTGCGATTTGCGTTATGGGTGTGGCTGCTGATACTCGGCGGGCAGTTCCTGGTGAATAGCTATAATGTGTGGGCAATGCCGCACAAAGGGGCCGCAACAAGCCAGGTTCATAATCCCTGAGACGAGCAATGCAGAGCGTGTTTCTTAAGAACGCGCTCTTGTTTCCTGAGTTTGAAATCCGCAACACAAAACTGGCTGTCATTCTGAGCATCTTGACTCGCATTTTGCGAGTTACGGCTAAAATTACCGGAAAATTGGCCATTGATTCCATTGGGTTTACAAGCCGGTAATTAGGAGCAGCTTGACCCGCGTCGGCGGGTTACGCCTGAAATGAACATTCCGCACGGTAAAAAAACGCCCCGGAGGGGCCGAAGGATAATAGCCCAGGACAAGCGAAGCGCAGTCCTGGGTACAAGCCCAAAATCAGCCTCGCGCCCTGTAGGGGCGCGGTGAAATGGCCCGTGTTCATAGGGAGCGAACGGGGCCCCAAACGTTCTTCAGTTTGGGGGTGGTGAGTCGAAGAATCTGCGTCTGTTCCTCGACGGACTTCAGTCCCACCACTCTAGAGCTCGATCGTTCCCTGAAGGTACAAGCGCGCGCAGCCCGAGATCTTCACTCGATCGCCGGCGACGGTGGACTGCATGGCTCCGCCGCGCGCACTGAGTTGATGCGCCCGCAGCGTCTGCTTGCCCAGCCGGCCCGACCAATAGGGAGCCAGTGTGCAGTGTATCGAGCCGGTTGCGGGGTCCTCGTTGATGCCGACCGACGGCGCAAATAATCGGCACACATAATCCGCATCGCCTGTGCCGGGGGCGGTGACAATCGTTCCGCCGATCCCGGTTTCAATTCTTGCAAGCCGGGCAAAATCGGGCCTGAGCGCTCGCACTTGCTCAGCCTCATCTACCACGACCATGTAATCGCGCGACTTCATCACCAAAGCCGCTTTCAAGCCCAGAGCCGGCAATAGGTCGAGTGGCGTATCGCAGATTTGCGGTGGCCGTGCGGGAAAGTCCATTTCAAAGCTGTCGCCGACCTGAGAGACGGTCAACATGCCGCTGCAAGTGTGGAATCGAACCGGCCACACGTCATGCTTCCGCAACGCGAGTACATAGGCGGAGGCAAGGGTCGCGTGCCCGCACAAGTCGTCCTCCACTTCGGGCGTGAACCAGCGCAAATCGAAATCGCCATCCGCGCGAGGAACTAGAAACGCGGTCTCGCTGTGCCTGTTCTCCGCCGCAATCTTCTTGAGGATGTTGTCCGCGAGAAAAGCGGGAAGAATGCAGACCCCGGCAGGGTTGCCTTGAAAGAGCGAATCCGTGAATGCATCCACGTGGTAATACGGAATTGCCATTTCGCGCTCCTCTACGCCACTGGATTTCTATCAGCGATGTGCCAGTTGGACCGGTGATGATTGAGACTCCGCATAAATACAAGTTACATCGGGAACAGGCAGGCGTGTGAGCGCGTATCTTCGGCTGTTGGGATTTGTACCTTCCCAGGTCTCAAAATCGAGACCTGGGGCACTCGGGATCGTGCAGAATAAAACGTCGCATGGGATTAGCTGTTGACATTCAACAGGTGCTTGTCGCATATTATCTGTTGAATGGCAACAGGGAGGGGCGATGGGAGAAAACAAATCCGACGTATTGCAGGGAACGCTGGACCTGATGGTGCTGAAGACGCTTGAGGCCATGGGGCCTCTGCACGGGTACGGGATTGCGCGGCGGATCGAGCAGGTGAGCGACAACGGCCTGAGCCTGAATCAGGGGACCATCTATCCGGCGCTCTTGCGCTTGCAGCAGCGGGGTTGGATAAAGGCAGAGTGGGGCACGTCAGAGACCAATCGGCGGGCCAAGTTCTATTCCCTGAGCCGGATCGGGCGGAAGAAGATCGCCGAAGTGACCGAGAACTGGGAGCGCATTGCAGGAACCATGGCGCGGTTTCTGGCGCCCTCGAATTAGGAGAGGCCTGTGGACCTGATAAGAATCCTGATCTGCCGCTCGGCTGCGTTGTGGCGGCGACAAAAGCTGGATGACGAACTGGACGAGGAGTTACGCGCGCATATAGAGCTGGCTGTTCAAGAGAATTTGCAGCGCGGAATGAATGCGGAACAGGCGCGGACGGCGGCCCTGAGAGGGTTTGGCGGGATGACACAGACGAAGGAAACTTATCGAATGCAGCGCGGGTTGCCGGTGTTTGAAACGCTTGCGAATGACCTGCGGTTCGGGGTACGTCAGCTTGTGAAGTCGCCGGCGTTTGCATTGACGGCCATATTGACGCTTGCGCTGGGGATTGGCGCGACCACGGCGATCTTCTCGGTTGTAAAGGCTGTGCTACTGGCGCCGCTGCCATACAAAGTCCCTGGCCGCATCGTTGCGGTGTGGACGGCCAACCCGGTCCGGGGTAGCCAGCCTCTCTCGAGCACCCCCGGAGATTTCGCGATATGGAAAGAGAGAAGTGCGGTCTTCGAAGATCTGGCGCCGTCGTACGACAACGAGCATACGCTGACTGGTCAGGGAGCGCCGCAGTTCCTGATCGGTTATGCGGTCTCTGCGAACTACCTTCGAATCCTCGGTGTTGCGCCCGCGCTTGGGCGGCTCTTTACGGACATGGAGGACTCGCCGGATGGCCCCAAAGAAGCGCTACTAAGTGATCATCTTTGGCGCACAACATTTCATTCCGATCCGCGCATCGTGAATCGATCGATAACACTCGATGGAAATGCATACACTGTGCTGGGAGTGATGCCGCGCGGATTCGACTATCCGTCTTCGGTCGAGTTATGGACACCGTCCAACATCGCCCCGTCGGCTTACACCGACTTCAATCATACCTATATACGCATTCTGGGACGGCTGCGGCCCGGTATAACTCTGGCAGAGGCACAGAAACGGTTGAACGATGTGGAGACGCAGGTGGCGGCCGCTCATCCTGAGACCGACAGCGGCAATCGCGTGGTGCTGGTCCCGCTGCGGGAGCAACTGGATGGGGACATTCGCAAGCCGCTGCTGATCCTGATGGGCGCAGTTGGCCTGGTGCTGCTGATTGCGTGCGCGAATACTGCGGGATTGGCATTGGCTCGCAATGCCGAGCGCCAGAAAGAGATTGCTGTGCGCATGGCGTTGGGAGCTACGCGGCGGCGGCTGCTGGGGCAGTTCATGACTGAGAGCCTACTGCTGGCCCTGATTGGCGGAGCAGGCGGAATTCTGCTGGCGCTGGTTGGGACTCATTTTCTTCTCAGGCTTTTTCCTACCGACGTGGCGAATCTGAATATTCCAAAATTAACGCAGATTCCAATGGATCGCGGAGTGTTGCTGTTTGCCCTCGGAATTACGCTGCTAACGGCATTTCTGTTTGGGATTGTGCCTGTGCTGAAGGGAATGCATTCCGAGGCGAGCGCGGCAATGAAAGAGTCCTCGCGTGCCAGTACAGCCAACCGCCGATCAAACCGGTCGCGCAGTGCGATGGTGGTCAGCGAAATTGCCCTGGCCCTGATGTTATTAACTGGCGCGGGATTGGTGGTGGCCAGCTTTCAGAAGGTTACGAATTCGGACCTGGGATTTAAACCCGATCACGTTCTTTCTCTGCAGCTATTTCTTCCACCAGACCGCTACCCGTCAGAGAACCCAATGAAGAGGCGTCAGTTCGTTGAGCAGGTTGAGAAGCGGATGAATGCGCTGCCTGGGGTGCAGTCTGCGGGGGTTGTCAACTTTCTCCCGCTGACCGGCTTCTGGGGAACGACGAGCTTTCTGCTTCGTGGACAGACCGCGCAGAAGCAGGACCAGGCTCCGGAAGCTGATAACCGCATTGTTACTCCGGGCTATCTGCGGACGATGGGAATTCCATTGCTGCGAGGTCGTAACTTTACCGATGCGGACCGGGATGGAAGCGTGCAGGTGGTAATGATCAACCAGACCTTGTCAAAGCTTTATTTCAAGGGCAGGGAACCGATTGGTGAAGAGCTGAATCTTGGTACAGCGGACAAGCCTGACTGGTGGCAGATAGTGGGTGTAACCGGCGACGTGAAGGCTTTTGGGCAGGATCAGGCGACCCATGCGGACATCTATCGGCCTTTCGACCAGCTTCCATTTCCGCTGGTCGCGTTTACGCTGCGAACAGAGACGGATCCAGCCTCGATGATCAAGTCTGCCGAGGAAGCAATGTGGAGCGTCGATCCGAATCTCCCGGTGCTGAAGGCGATTCCGATGGATTTGCTGGCCGGCCAGACCCTGGCTGTTCGCCGGGCGAGTTCATCGCTTATCTCGGCGTTCGCAGTGCTTGCTTTGGTATTGGCATCGATTGGGATCTACGGAGTGATGGCGAACGCGGTCACGCAGCGCAGGCAGGAGATTGGTGTGCGCATGGCACTGGGCGCGCAGCGCGGCGATGTACTGCGAATGATGATGGGCCTGGGTGTGCGGCTGACCGGGCTGGGTGTGGCGATCGGGTTGATTGGCGCGCTTGCCTTGACTCGCTTGATTGGAAGCCTGCTGTTTGAAGTGAACGCAATGAACCCGACGATCTTCTCATGCGCGGCGATGGCGCTGGCTGCCGTAGCGATGGCCGCTTGCTATCTGCCGGCGCGGAGGGCTGCTTCTATCGATCCCATGAAAGCACTGCGAACGGAATAGGAGTTGAAATGGACCTGATACGAATTCTGTTCAGCCGTTGCGCATCGTTGTTCCGCGGACAGAAGTTGAACGACGATCTCGATGAGGAGATGCTTTCGCATATCGACCTTGCAATCGAGGAGAACGTGAAGCGCGGAATGAGTGCGCAAGCGGCGCGGACCTCGGCGCTGAAGGAGTTTGGCAGCGTGACGCAGACGAAGGAACAGTATCGAGTGCAGCGTGGATTGCCGTTTCTTGAAGTACTGGGGCGGGATGTGCGTTTTGGAATACGGCAGTTACTGAAGTCGCCGGGCTTTACGATTGTGGCGCTGTTGACGCTGGCGCTGGGCATTGGCGCAACGACGGCGCTGTTCAGTGTGGTGGATGCCGTGGTGCTGAAGCCGCTGCCGTTTCCGAACGCACCCCGCCTGGTAAGCGTTCAATCCTTGATTGCCGCAACCGGACGCGGGGGTGTTGCTTCTTATCTTGATTTCGTTGATTGGCGTACACGAAATCATGTTGCGGATGGAATGGCCGCTTTCAGGACCGACGACTTTACGTTGATTGGTCCGCGTGAGCCCGAGCACTTGCAGGGCGCCGTGGTTTCAGCACAATTGTTTTCGCTGCTTGGAGTGACGCCGGCTCTGGGGCGCAGTTTTTTATCGGAGGAGGACAAACTCGGCGCCACCAGCGGCACCGACGCTGTGATGCTGAGCAATGGACTGTGGCAGCGAGAGTTCAATTCCGACTCGGCGGTCCTGGGCCAGGTGATTCAGCTTGGGGGCAGACGATTCACGGTGGTTGGGGTGATGCCGAAGGGGTTCGAATTTCCCATTCAGGCTGGTTCCACTGACCTTTGGATCACCACCGCGATTGACTTGCAAGGCGGCGAAAATGCGATCGCCGCTCAGCGCGGCGCGCATTATCTCGACGTTGTTGCGCTGCTGAAGCCCAATGTTACGGTTCGACAGGCGCAAGCGGAACTGGTGACGATTGCCGGCGGGCTGAACAAGGAACATCCGGAGAACAAGCCGCGAACCATTCGTGTTGGGCCCGTACTGGAATCGATTACCGGCGATGTGAGAATGCCGATGCTGGTGCTGCTGGGGGCGGTGGGATGCGTGCTGCTGATGGTGTGCGCCAACATTGCAAACCTGCTGCTGGCGCGGGCAACTGGCCGACAGAGGGAGATGGCAGTGCGGATTGCCCTGGGTGCCAGCCGCCGCCGCGTGACCTGCCAGTTGATTGTGGAAAGCCTGGTGCTGGGATTGCTGGGCGGCGCAATGGGGCTGGTGCTTGCATTGCTATCATTCCGATTCCTGGTAAGGATGATGCCCGCCGACATTCCACGTCTCAACACCATCGGACTTGACGCGCGCCTGCTTGGCTTCGCTGTCTTGGTCTCGCTGCTGGCAGGATTCCTGTTTGGCCTGGCTCCAGCGTTGCAGGCCGGCAAAGTGAGTCTCACCGAAGGGCTGAAAAAGAGTGGGCGTGGTACAGGCGGCGAAGACAGAGCGGGCCTGCGGTCTGCGCTGGTCGTGAGCCAGATCGCGGTAGCCGCCGCATTGCTGCTGGGCGCGCTGCTGCTGTTCCAGAGTTTTCTCCACCTGACGCGCGTTGATCCAGGTTTCGATCCGCATCATGTGCTGACCTTCCAACTCGATTCGCCCGCGGGGATGAAGGATACGCAGTTTCCGGAGTTCTTTCGGGATGTTGTATCGCGCATGAAGGCGATTCCAGGCGTAAGCTCGGCGAGCGCAACTGCCTATCTGCCGTTGACGGGAGAGCACGTCACCACAAGCATCGAAATCGAGGGGCAGCCGACCCCAATGGGATCGAGACCGTCGACTGACTTCGCGGTGATTGAGCCGGAGTATCTTCGTACGGTGGGCAGCGCCCTGCTAAGCGGACGCGACTTTACCGCACAGGACAATTCGACATCGACATCCGTGGTGATTGTGAACCAGAAGCTGGCGCGCGTTTTCTTTCCCAATCAGAATCCAATTGGAAAGCATGTGCGTCCCGGCATCGGCAACGGCTATGGTCCAGGCGAGTTGCCGATGAGGGAGATCGTAGGCGTAATTCCAGACATGAAACAAGCCGGTCCAGGCGTCGAAGCCGCTCCCGAAGTTTATGCTCCGTTGGCGCAGAGCCCATGGGACTCCATGTATATTGTCGTGCGCACAGCTAACGATCCAGTGAGCATTGTTGAAGCCGCTCGCCAGAGGGTATCCGCGCTGAACAAGAATCTGCCCATCTACCATGTGAAGACTCTCGACCAATACTTTGCGGATTCAGTTGCTGAGCCGCGTTTCATATCCCTTCTGCTGAGCGGCTTTGCAGCGCTGGCGGTAATGCTGGCCTGCCTGGGCGTATACGGAGTGGCTTCATACGCTGTGGTTCAACGCACCCACGAGATCGGGATTCGCATGGCCTTGGGCGCCAGCGGCGGAAGCGTGGTGCGCTCCGTTCTTTATCGAGGAATGTTGCTTGGTGTGACCGGGGTAGCCATCGGCCTGGGCGGATCTTTCGCTCTCACACATCTGCTTTCGAACCTGTTGTTCGGCGTACGGCCCAACGATCCCGCGACCTTCGCCGGAGCAACCTTGGCGTTGTTGTTTGTCGCCGCACTGGCCAGCTACATCCCAGCGCGGAGAGCGGCAAAGGTGGATCCGATGGAGGCGCTGCGGTCGGAGTAAACAGAGCTATCAGTGTCTCGAAACTGGACAGTTCATCGCTAGTTATTAAAGTTACTAAGACTTATCTCATGAATCCTTGGATTTTGCCGAAGAGGTTCCTATTGCGCGGGCTGGGCGTCTGTTACTGGACGGAGCCTGTCTTGAGGAGCCTCACCCTTGTCTACATCTGCCTTGATTTACCGGCGCTACGCGCCACAGACTGTTCCGTACAGAGCGGAATGGCTGAGCGCGTGGCTGCCGGTGTTGTTGTTTTCAACGGTTTTTGTGGCCGAGTCGACGCAGTATTTTGGCGCGGACCGCACCAGCGAACCCTTGCAGCGAGTGGCCGAAGCGCTGTTTGGCTACGACATCGGCGTGTACTGGGATACGATTCACCACGTTATCCGCAAGACCGGGCATTTTATGGGCTATGGCGCGTTTTCGCTGGTCTGCTTTCGCGGGTTCTGGCTGGCGATCAACGACGCGGCTACACGGTTGATCAGAAGGCTGCGGGCGCATGGATTGGCGATTCTGGTTACGTTTCTCATTGCCGGCGCGGATGAACTCCACCAGTGCTTTGTTCCCAACCGGTGCGGTCAATTCAGCGACGTGATGCTGGATACGTGCGGTGCGGCGGTGATGGGAGTCCTGCTTTACCTGGGGATGCAATTCGGCGAGCGGCGGCGAGAGTCGCGGATCTGGGCCAGAGCCAATCTGGCAGCGGCCTACGTGGAGTAGTCGGCGTTGATGTGGATGTACTCCACCGTTAAGTCGGTGGTCCAGAAGACGCATGCGCCTGAGCCCTGATGGAGCCGAATAGAAATCGAGAACTCGGGCTGCGCGATGTAAGCGTGGGCCGCGTGCTCGTCGAACTCGATGGCGCGTCCTCCGTCGCGGCATATGGGCAGAGTGCCGAAGTCGATGTCGATGCGATCCGGGTCGACTTCGGCGCCAGAGTAGCCGATGGCGGCCATCAGGCGTCCCCAGTTGGGGTCGTTGCCGGCCCAGGCGGTTTTCACCAGGGGCGAGTGGGCAATAGCTTTGGCGGCCTTGAGCGCGTCTGCGTCTGTGGCTGCGCCTTCGATACGCAATTCAACAACATGAGTTACGCCTTCGCCGTCGGCAACGATTTGACGCGCAAGCGACGTGCATACCCGGGTGAGCGCCTCTGCGAACTCAGCGTGGGCGGGACCGATAGTTGCGCCGCTCGCTCCGGAAGCCAGCAGCAGAACAGTGTCGTTGGTGGAGGTGTCTCCATCGACGGAGATGCGGTTGAAGCTGACCTCAATAGATTGGCGCAGGTAAGCGTCGAGCACAGAGGGCTCGACCTGGGCGTCGGTGAGGATGTAGACCAGCATGGTGGCATGGGGCACGAGCTGGGGGTGAATCATGCCGGAGCCCTTGCAAACGCCGGCGATGCGGACTTCGTGTCCCTCGACCTCGATGCTGGCGAAGGCGGTTTTCTCCACGGTGTCGGTGGTTATGATGGCTCTTGCGACTTGAAGGAAGTGAACGAATTCCTCGCCTAGTGAGGCGGCAAGTGCGGGCAGCGCCGCGATGAGCTTTTCGGCTGGAAGCGGGACGCCGATGATGCCTGTGGAAGAGGGAAAGACCTCCTGGGGCGTGCAGCCGAAGAGCTCCGCAACGGCGTCGCAAGTGGCGTGGGCAGCGGCCAGGCCGGGCGAACCGGCGGCGCAGTTGGCGTTTCCGGCGTTGATGGCGGCGACACGAACACGGCCGCCGGTGGCGCGGAGGTTTTCTTTATCGACAATGAGGGGCGCGGCAGTGACGCGGTTGGCGGTGAAGGCGGCTGCGGCGCTGGCTGGCTGGTCGGCCACGATGAGGGCAAAGTCGGTGCGTCCGCTTTTCTTGAGGCCGGCTTTGGTGGCGGCGAAGCGAAAGCCCTTGGGAACGAGAAACTGGGAAGCGTCGGACATGTTGGTTTCAGTCATTGGTCAGGGAGCCAATCCATTTACTTTAACAGGTGAATTGGAGCAAGCGGGATGGGCGCGGATGGCGGCCGCCTGGTGCGATTCAAAAGAGTGAATCACCAATGTACCCTTTTGATGCGTGGCGTTTCAGAAACCGCATTTGAGATGCCGGTGGAACACCCTAAATGACATAATGGTGCAATACAACAGAGGAAGTGTATGGAACCGAAAGAGGAAAATCCCACCTTGCCGCCGACCGATGCGACTTTTTACAAGAATCTGCTGGACCAGATGAGTGATGGCGTCTACTTTGTGGATCGCGAACGGCGGATTCTGTATTGGAATGAGGGGGCTTTTCGTCTGACAGGGTATAAATCCGATGAGTTGGTTGGCCGCAACTGCCAGGAGGACATACTGTGCCATGTTGACAATGCGGGACGCAGGCTTTGCAAGGAAGATTGCCCGCTGACGGCATCCATCAATGACGGAAACACTCACGAGGCCAGAGTTTATTTACGGCACAAGCAAGGCCGCCGCGTACCGGTACTGGTTCGGGTGCAACCGCTGCGGTCGCCCGAGGGCGCAATTGTCGGGGCAATCGAGATATTCAGCGACGACTCTGCCCAAAATGATGCGAGGCGAAGGACCGAGGCTCTGGAGCGGCTCGCGTTTCTTGATCACCTGACGAACATGCCGAATCGGCGCTTCCTGGAAATGACATTGCTGAGCGTCTTGAGTGAGTACCGGGTACACGGCGAACCATTTGGAGTGTTGTCGATAGACTTGAACGGGTTCAAGGCGATCAACGACCAATTCGGGCATGCTTGTGGAGACCGCGCGATACAGGAGTCAGGGAGATCGCTGGTGGGGGCGCTTCGTCCTACGGACACGGTGGGGCGATGGGGGGGCGACGAGTTTCTCGCCATTGTGCGCAATGTGAACGAAGATGGATTGAAGGTGATGGCGGCGCGATGCCTTGCGCTTTTTGCGGGGACTTCCGTTCCAAGCGACGACGGGAAGGCAATTCCGATATCGATCTCATTAGGTGCGGCCCTGGTGAGTGACGGTGAAAGTGCGAAGGAGTTGGTAGAACGAGCGGACAGGCTGATGTATGAGTGCAAGACAAAATTCCGAAGCGGTAATGCGGCGGAGTAGATTTAGAAGAGAGACGGACGGAAACAATCAAAGAACAGACAGCGGAATTCCTTGAACTGCGCCATGTGAATGTGGCGCGTGGCGAGCGTGTGGTGCTGCACGACGTGAACCTCGAGGTGTGCGCCGGGGAGCATGTGGCCATCCTCGGTCCAAACGGGTGCGGGAAATCGACGCTTATCATGGCCATGACCTGCCAGGTCTACCCCATGTTTTCGCCGGGGATGAAGGTGCGCATCTTTGGCCGCGAGCGATGGGACCTGACCGAACTGCGGAGGCACTTTGGGGTGGTAGGCGCGGAGTTGCCGGGGGAGCGGACCGCGGTGACCACGGGCCTCGACGCTGTGATTGCGGGGTTCTTTTCCGCCTCCACACTGTGGCCTAACCTGCATGTGACCGCAGAGATGAGGGAACGGGCCCGCGAAGCGTTGCAGCGGATGGAGGCGACGCATCTCAAGAATCGTTTGGTGGGTGAGATGTCCGCAGGTGAAAAGCGGCGCATACTGATTGCGCGCGCGCTGGTGCACAGGCCGCAGCAACTGCTGCTGGACGAGCCTTCGAACGCGCTGGACATGGCGGCGCAGCGGGAGTTGCGGGAGACGCTGCGGAGGCTGGCGCAGGAGGGAACAGGGTTGGTGCTGGTCACGCATCACCTGGCGGATATTCTGCCCGAGATTGAGCGCGTGATTCTGATGAGCGACGGGCGGATTGTTGGGGATGGGCCGCGGGCGGAGTTGCTGACCGAGGCTCGGTTGAGCCAGTTGTTCCATGCGCCGGTGAGGATTGGCCGGGATGAGGAGTGGCTGCATAGCTGGTGAAATCAGTGAACAGTGAATAGTGGACAGCCGACAGGCGAAAAAGTGAAAAGGTGAAAAGGTGAAGGAGCCGAGCGCTTGACGCGGGAGCACCGTTGGCGGTAGTTTGTTTTTACACGGGAAAGGAGGTTGATCCAGCTGATGCAAAGTGATTATTGCAGTTGTTTCGTACGTGAGGTGACTGAGGCCTGAGGCCTTCAAGCCCCAGCCCCAGGTAAGACCCGGCGGAGGATATTCCGTCACGGCTCTGGCATTCGCGGATGGCGCGAAGGCCTCCAGTCCAATCCCAACTGATCACCGACAAGAAAACCCCGCATAAACAGCGGGGTTTTCTTTTGCCCCGTATCTCTCAAATCAATCTGCGCGACGGTGAAGCAGTTTCACTCAAGCAGCAAGGGTAAATTGACAACGGATTGAAATGCGTTCGGTACCAGGTAAGCCCTTTGTAGGTTCCCAGGTCGCCGCCGCTGTGGGAGATAATCTTTCTGAACGAATCCACGTCTTGCCGGGGATCTGAAAATGAAGTTCTACCTCGTCCTTGTGTTCCTGCTGGCTGTGTGCCCGGCGCCAATTGCAGTTTTGGGCCAGGCGAGTCCTTCTGCCTCCCCAAAATCGCTACCGGCTGCCGGGGCTCCAGATGCCTGGGCGCCCACGCATGGAGTCAAATCGTCCGAGCAAATTGACAAAGAGTGGCAGGACTCGGTTGCCAGGTTCGATGGGCGCCGCAATGCTCTGCTGAAGCTGGCAGATGAGCAGGCCCACGACGGCCCTTATCGCCCGGACTGGGAAAACCTGCGCGACCACGCGGTTCCCCAGTGGTTCAAGGACGCCAAGTTCGGCATCTTCATAGGCTGGGGAGTGTACGCGGTTCCGGGAGCGGTGAATGAATGGTATCCGCACAACATGTACCGGCCCGGTGACCCGGCGCACGACGATTTCGTGCAGCGCTTCGGCAGCCTTGACAAGCGCGGCTACAAGGATTTCATTCCCAGCTTCCGCGCGGAGAAGTTCGATCCCCAGGCTTGGGTCGACCTCTTCAAGCAGGCAGGAGCGAAATATGTCGTTCCCATCGCCGAGCACCACGACGGCTTCGCCATGTACGATTCGGATCTTTCCGATTGGACTGTGGCAAAAATGGGCCCGCACCGCGATGTGCTCGCAGATCTCTTGACAGCCATTCGCGGCGCCGGACTGCACTTCGGAATCTCCTCGCACCGAGCGGAGCACAACTACTACTACGGCGAGGGCCGTTCCATCCGTTCGGATGTCAACGATCCGAAGTTTGCGTCATTCTATGGCCCGGCCCATCAGTGGTTGAACGATCCGCATTTCAATCCTCAGAACGAATGGACCTACGTCAGTGATGCGTGGCTTCGCGACTGGCTGGCGAGGTCTGTCGAGCTGGTCGAGAAATACAAACCGGAGTTGGTGTATTTCGATGGCGGCAACGGCCAGCCGGCCTTCCGCGCCAGCATGACAGAATTCACTGCGTTCTACGATAATTTCGCAGCCAGCCATCAGATCGACGGCGCGATTACGTTCAAGGACTTTGCGATGGAGGGGACTTCGGGAGTGAAGGACTTTGAGCGAAGCCTGCGCGCGGATATCGACCCGCGGCCGTGGCAGACCGACACCTCCATCAGCAATCTCTCCTGGGGGTACATGGAACACGACAAGTTCAAGACACCCGAATTCCTTGTCCACCAACTGGTGGATATTGTCAGCAAGAATGGCAATCTGCTGCTTAGCATCGGACCGCGGGCGGATGGAACAATTCCGGACGAAGTGCGCACCATCCTGCTGGATATGGGAGCCTGGCTCAATCGCAATGGAGAGGCCATCTATGGGACCTCGCCGTGGATCGTTTCAGGCGAGGGTCCGACTCAAGTCAAGACTGGTTTCGCCTCCGACCAGGAAATGAAAGCTTACACACCCCATGATTTTCGCTTTACCACAAAGGGCGAAAACCTCTACGTCATCAGCATGGCATGTCCCGCGGACGGAACCGCTTCTGTGCATTCGCTCGGCCTGGCCGGAGAAACGAAGGGCGACCCGATCCGGGAGGTGAGTCTGCTCGGTTCAACGCGGAAGGTCGATTGGCTGCAAACAACCGACACATTGAACCTAAAGCTTCCCTCCGATGCCGATTGCCAATATGGCTTTGCTCTGCGGGTCAAATTCGCGGCCTCCCTGGCGGCTCAGCCGCGGTAGAACCGGAACTCGCAATACGCACTTTATTCGGACCTGAACAAGACCTCGGTGCGATCGCTTTACACCAATCTCAAGCGATACACAACCTACGTCCTGTGCGGCGCCATCGCTGCGGAATTGAAATGTCTTTCCATGGCAGCGCGAGCTTCAACCGGGTTGCGTTCACGAATCGCCCGATAGATCTCACGGTAAGCTTCCAGCGCAATCTTGCGATTTTGAGATCTTTCAGCACTTCTTTGCCGGTCATCGTATAACGCCGTAGAAACTGTGTCCATCAGCGCCGTAAAAATAGGGTTATCCGCCGCTTCCGCAATGGTTCGATGAAAGCGCATATCGTGAATGAGGTAGAGTGCCGGATCGTCAACGGTTGCATACATCTTGGCTATTTCTTCTTGAAGGATCGTAAAATGTTCCTGCCTGCCACGCTGGGCCGCCAACGCTGCGAGATTCGACTCGAGCAGACAACGCGCTTCAAGAAATTGCGCGGGGTTGAAACCATGGAGTGCGCCGAGGATCCCGAGCGACGCATGGCTTATCAGCGAAGGGCAATCGGCGACAAACGTGCCGACCCCGTGACGGACCTTCATAACCCCAGTGGCTGCGAGATATCCAATTCCCGTTCGCAGACTCGCTCGGCTAATTCGCAGCGCCTTGGCGAACTCGCGCTCAGGAGGGAGTTTGTCGCC
>CAYWMR010000024.1:0-22053 GCA_964458965.1 uncultured Occallatibacter sp.
ACTTCGGCGCAAAGTGATGGAACGCGTTGAACATGGTGCGCAACCCGATCAAGTCCTCTGGCACGTTGGTGGCATCGACCGGGCCAGCAATATATTGAATGCCCGATGGGTAATGTGAGGAAAGACGTTCAAACGCGGTTTGATTGGGAAATTTGTCCGTCAAGGTGAAATGAACATCGATTCCCTCCGCCGCCAGTGCCTCGTATACAGCCGGCACAGGACCGCCTCCGCCCGAGCATAAATCCACCACGCGCGACGTATTCGAATTCTCGAGCATCTCCCGGAGCAGGGGAACGACTGGCCTATGCAGAGCGAAGCGGGATTCCATAAAGCGGAGATAGTCTGTCAAAAGATCCCGGATGGTGTGCGGGAACCATGTCAGATCCTCAAGCTCGAATAATTGCAAGCGCGGCAACGGCAAGCTCTCACCCATCCTCGTAGAGTCAAATACGATTTCACCATACAGTAACGGCGATGCATCAGGTTCGGTTAAGAAAAGCCTAATCCCAAACCGCCCTTGTATTAAAAATCTCCAAGGCGAACCGCCGCTCGCTGGCACCCCACCTGCGGCAATTTCCACCGTTGGAGAATCCCGTGCCCGCCTTCATTTCATCTGCGCTCCGCGATCTCAGGTCCCTCTTCTCGAGCCTGGCTCTCCTGCTTTTGTTTTCCGCTACCGCAGTCGCCGGAGGACCCAAGTACGTTGCCGGGGTGAGCTTTTTCAATCTCGGAGTTCAGGGACAGCCAGTTCACTGGGCCGACGGCCAAGTCAACTATTACGTCGATCAGGGTCCGCTGAACAGCGCGGTGACCAATCAGCAGGCGACGGCCATGGTGGATTCCGCGGCTGCTGTGTGGTCTGCGGTTTCGACGGCCGGAGTCACGCTCACTGACATGGGCCCGCTGAACGAAGACGTGAACGCGGCAAACATTGTGGTGAGCGGAAAGAGCTTCACCGTTACCAACGAGCAGATCGACCAATTGGGGCAAATCGCGGAGCCGGCCGACGTTACGCCGGGGGCGGCCGCCTATCCGGTTGGAATCATCTTTGACGCGGACGGGTCGGTGACCGACGCCCTGTTCGGACCCGGTGCAAGCTCGCCCACCAGTTGCCAGAACAACGGTGTGTGGGTGTGGCTGGACAATGTGAACCCGGATGGCACGATCGCCCACGGCATCATCCTGTTGAACGGGTTGTGCGCCACCAATGCCAACCTGCTTCAGATGATGAGTTACGAGCTGGAGCGCGCTTTTGGGCGGATTCTCGGCCTGGATTACGCGCAGGTGAACCCCACCGCGCTCATTGACGAGCTACCTGGCGGGACAACGGGCTGGCCGGTGATGGAGCCGCTGAGCGGCGTCTGCTCAGAGGGCGGTGGCGAATGCATTCCTGACCCCACGGTGCTTCGATACGACGACATCGCCGCCCTGAACCGGATGTATCCGATCACCGCCGCGAATCAAGCCAGCTTTCCCGGCAAACAACTCACCGCGGCGAATACGGTTTCCATTCAGGGAACCGTGACCTTCCGCTCAGGCTACGGAATGCAGGGCGTGAATGTGGTTGCCCGTCCGCTCGACTCTGGCGGAAACCCCTTGTATCAGTACGCGGTCACATTCGTTTCAGGTGGCTATTTCAATGGCAACCACGGGAATCCCGCCACTGGATTTACCGACGCAAACGGGAACCTGCTCACCATGTGGGGCTCCAGCGATGCCACGCTTCAGGGTTATTTCGATCTGAGCGATATTCCGTTGCCTCCCGGGGTAACCAGCGCCGACTATCAAGTCACCTTCGAAAGTATCAATCCCCTCTACATCCTCACGGACTCGGTTGGCCCCTATCTCGACGGACAGGCTACGCCGTCCGGGACTTTGGCGCCGGGCTCGGTTGCCGGCATGACCGCAGGAAGCACCAGGACCCTTACCGTCACAGTTGCCGATTCGGCGGTGGGAGGATTTGCGGACTCCATTGGGACCGCGGAGACACCGCGGATGCTGCCGGCCAGCGGTTTGTGGTGCGGACGGCTGAGCCAGGTGGGGCAGACCGACTGGTTCAGCTTTCCGGTGCGCGACAACCGTACGTTCACGGTGGTTACGCAGGCGCTGGATGAGACGGGCGCACCGACCGAAACCAAGGCTATGCCCGCGCTGGGAGTATGGGACGCTTTCCTCCCGATTGGCGCAGCCGCCATTGGCGCAGGCCCCGGCATGAACGGCAATGCCACCGGCGAAAGCTGGCTGCAGGTCAACACCTCGGGCGACGACGTTGTACGCCTGGGCATTGGGGACCAGCGCGGCGACGGGCGTCCGGACTATGCGTATAACGGCTGGGTGCTTTATGCGGACTCTGTGGATCCGCCGCGTCTTCCGGCATCGGGCGGGCCAATCGTCATTCACGGGATGGGATTCCGCTTTCAGGATACGGTTCTGGTCGGCGGGCTGAGGGCCGCGGTCACCGGCGTCACGCCCAACGAGATTACCGCCATTGCGCCACCGGCGGCCACAGGCGTTAAAGGATCGGTGGATGTGGAAGTGGACGACCTGCCGGGATTCAGTGCCGCTGCCGTGATTTCGGGCGGGGTCAGCTACAACGCCGCCACAGGCGACGCGCTGACAATCCTGACGGCGCCTTCGAATACAGTGCCCATCGGCGTTCCACTTCCCTTCTCGGTTACGGCGCTGGGCGCGGACATGATCCCGGCTGGAGGCGTCACCGTGATCTACGCGATCACCAGCGGATCGGCAATTCTTGGCTGTGGATTGCCGGTGTGCACCGTGGTTGCCACGGGCGACGGCCGCGCCACCATGAATGTGACAGCCGTCGACGGCACCTGGTCCATCGTCACCGCTTCGCTGACCAATGGTTCCCGCCTGCAGGCACAGTTTGCAGGTGGGGCAACAGCGCAACTTGCGTCGCTGACGCCGCAGCTATCCCTGGCCGCCGGAGCCACGGTGACCTGGACGGTTGAGGCGCTGGTGCTGAGCAACGGCCTGGGTGTGCTGGGTCAGGCGGTCGCGTGGCAGACGGCTGTCTCCGGCATCACGCCGCTGGGAGATAAGGCCGCCATGACAACCACGAGCGGGATGGCCACCACCACGCTTACAGTGGGGCCGCTCGCCGAAGGCCAGGTGGTAACCATCGACGCCTGCCTTAACGGCACCAGCCAGTGCGTGGCCTTTACGGCTATTGGCGCGCGTCCCGAGTACGCGTTGCTCAACGCTGTGTCCGGAACCTTCCAGTCAACCTCCGTGGAGGGAACGCCCAGCCAGATCGTTCTGCGGCTGCTCGACATGGATGGCAACCCGATGGCCGGCGGATCGGTGGCGCTTTACCAGGCGCTCTACGCGTGGGCTCCGCCGTGCGCGGCGCATGGAGCCTGCGCGCAGGGTCCGCTGCTGGCCACACAGACAGCCACCGCTACATCCGCAATCGACGGAACGGTGACGTTCACTCCTGCCTCGCTGCCCGGCGTGCCCACCAATCTGCTGGGGTTGGCGGCCTCGGGAAATACGGCCACGGTGGGGATCGCTGTGGAGCAGCATCCGTAAAGCAGTGGACAGTGAACAGTGGTCAGTTGTCAGTTGTCAGTGGACAGTTGTTAGTTTCCCACCGGCTTTCGCCAACCCACAGAAGATGAAACTGTGCCCCATTCATCGGACGATTCTGTCCGATGAGTGGGAGTCCGCAGAACACCATGGCGTCCTATTTTGTTGAACCTGCATCTTTGTTTCTTGTTAGCTGTTAGCGGTTAGTGAGCCGTGTCTCGCTATGTGCCGCCCTTCCTGCCACCTGAATTCCCGCTCGCGCATCTTCTACTTGGGAGGCGCGAAGGATGGCTGAGACAGACTTGCCGCTGAGACAAACACAGACGCATCGCCCCCACGTGGTGATTGTGGGCGGGGGCTTTGCCGGCATTCACGCCGCCGGCGGACT
This sequence comes from uncultured Occallatibacter sp., assembly GCA_964458965.1. GTDB lineage: Bacteria > Acidobacteriota > Terriglobia > Terriglobales > Acidobacteriaceae > Telmatobacter. The sequence continues at coordinate 3,938 of CAYWMR010000024.1, forward strand.
GGCCAGCTTGCCGGTCGACGTTACAGTGATTGACCGGCGCAACTACCACCTCTTCCAGCCGCTGCTCTACCAGGTGGCGCTGGCGGTGCTTTCACCGGCGGACATCGCCCAGCCGATCCGATCCATTGTGCGCAAGCGGCCCAACACGCAAGTGCTTATGGATGAGGTGGTTGGTATCGACGCAGCCGGCCGCGCCGTCACCCTGGCTTCCGGGGCGCGGCTCGAGTTCGACTACCTGGTGCTGGCTACCGGAGCCACGCACTCCTACTTCAACCACCCGGAGTGGGCGCCGCTTGCGCCGGGGTTGAAGACCATTGAGGACGCAACCGAGATTCGCCGCCGCGTGCTGCTGGCGTTTGAGCTGGCCGAGCGCCAGATGGTGGAGCATGGCTGGCATCCTGCGCTTAACTTCGTAGTGGTTGGCGGAGGGCCGACGGGGGTGGAGTTGGCCGGGGCTATCTCGGACATCGCGCAACTCTATATGCGGCACGACTTTCGTCACATTGACCCGAGCAAGAGCCGCGTGCTGCTGCTGGAGGGGTCGCCGCGCGTTCTGGGCGCGTATCCCGAGGATTTGAGCGCCAAGGCGGAGGCTGCTTTGACTCGGCTCGGCGTGGAAGTGCATACAAATACGCACGTTACCGCGCTGGGGCCGGGATGGGTGGAAGCTGGCGGAAAGCGCATCGAAGCCGTGGTTACGCTGTGGGCGGCGGGAGTGCAGGCGTCGCCACTGGGCAAGCTGCTGGATGTGCCGCTGGACCGCCGCGGCTGCGTGCCGGTGGACGACCGGCTGAACCCCGCCGGGCTGCCTAACGTATTTGTTCTTGGGGACTTGGCGCATTTTGAGCAGGACGGCAAGCAGGTCCCCGGTGTGGCTCAGCCGGCGATGCAGATGGGTGATCACGTGGCGCGCATGATTGCCGCCGACCTCAAGGGCAAGGCTCGGCCGGCGTTCCGCTACTTCGACAAGGGCGACATGGCCACCATTGGCCGCATGGACGCCGTCGCCAAGGTGGAATGGCCCTTCAAAGCGCACATGAGCGGCTTTTTTGCGTGGGTTACGTGGCTCACGGTGCACATCTTTTTTCTCATCGGGTTTCGCAACCGGCTGGCGGTATTTGCAGCGTGGATATGGACTTACTTCACTTTCACGCGGGGAGCGAGGCTGATAACGGGCGACCAGCGGCTGCCGGGATGGCAGGAGCAGGTGGATGCCGGACGGCGGGATGGGGCTCCGGACGGTGGTAGTTTCAAGTTGTAAGTTGTCAGTTGTAAGTTGTTGGGATCGGTACTTGAGATTCTCCACATAGATGGAGAGTCGTGCTGAAATCGCTCGCCATGGGAGTAGAGACTTTTGAAGATTTCTCTACTTATGAATGGAGCTTCGGGCTGAATTTGAGTGACAAACAGGTGTTTTGGCTGCGTTTTTGTGCGTTTATTGCGCGAAAGACGTGTCTTATCGGGGGTTAGAGCGCGTTTCAAGTGGCATTTTGTGCCTCCCTTTAGCAGAGTCGATGCCATTTTCGGCCCTCTGGAGAGCCTTTTCGACAATCAAGTGCATGCAATGCTGGCATACACGAACGCAATGGATCGTCAAGGTCGCCTCCTGCGAGCCGGCATTCTGGACTGGTAGACTATGCCAATCTCAGTTATGCAAGGGGGCCATGTTTTGAAATTGGCAGAGGCACTGGCCGAGCGGAGCGACTGTCAGAACCGGCTCGAAGACCTGAAGAAGCGGATGGTGCGGTCCGCAAGGGTACAAGAGGGAGAAAAGCCGGCGGAGGATTCCGCGGAGCTTTTGAGTGAGGCGGAGCGATTGTTCGCTCGGCTTCTTGAGTTGATCAGCGCGATTAACCGTACGAATGCGAGGACCGCATTCGACGATCGGCAGACTATCTCGGACGCGATTGCGAAACGGGATGTGACCGGAAAGAAGCGCGACTTCCTGGCGGGCATTGCGGACTCTGCGAGCACGAGACAGGACCGCTATTCGAAGTCGGAGGTAAAGTTCGTCGCGACTCTGTCGGTCGCGCAGATCCAGAAGCAGGTGGACCAGCTATCGAAGGAGTTCCGCGAGTTGGATACCAGGCTTCAGGAACTCAACTGGCAAACTGAATTGGTGTGAGGCAGTTGGTAGTTGTCTTGTAGCAGCGAGCACAAGCCCCGCCGGGGGCCAAACCGGCACACGGCCTGACGGCCGTCATGGCGATCCTGATGGGCCAGGGTCAACGGGTTCGAATCCCGCGTTAACAGCGTATGCCCCGTACGGTTACAACCGTATCGCGCACATTCACCGTTTACTACCATGTGCTGAGCAACAAGATGGCGAGGGCGGGTTTGGGGAAACCACACCGATTCAGGCATCAGGCCAGGGGCTAAAGCCCTCTTCATTGAGGATGGAGGATTCATGAGCCTGAAGGCCCCTGCTCCCTCCGTTGGGTCGGTTAAACTGGTAGAGCGATGCATGACTCAGAATTCTTAGCCAAGAACTGGCCAGACGTTCGACCGAAGTTGCTTGCGCGGGGCGCCTCGGAGGAAGCGCTCGACGTATTCATGACCCTCCTCACGGCGCGACGCCAAGCCATAACGTTTGCTGAGACGAAGCTTTCTGAAATCAACGAACTGAATCAGATAATCGCCCAGCGGAAGCGCGACGCCCTGGATGTAGCCGATCTGCTGGCAAAAGCATCCGAGCTAAAGACAAACGTCGATGAATTTCGCAGAACCGCCGCTTCCGTAGACAAGCTGTTCTTTGACGCAAGGTCGGTTCTCCCAAACCTGACCCGGCCTGAGGTCCCGGATGGAAAATCCGAGGCCGACAACCTTACGGTAAAGACCTGGGGTGCGAAGCCGGCGTTCGGTTTCAGTCCCAAACCGCATTGGGAACTGGGCGAGGCGCTGGGCATTCTGGACCTGGAACGCGCGGCAAAGCTGAGCGGGGCGCGGTTCGCCGTCTACTATGGAGCCGGGGCGCGGCTGGAGCGTGCGCTGATCGGGTTTATGCTCGACCTGCACACTTCGAAACATGGCTACAAGGAAGTGCTGCCGCCATTCATGGTGAACTCGAAGTCGCTGTTCGGCACGGGGAATCTGCCCAAATTTGCGGAGGACCTGTTCCGCTGCGCCGACGGACTGTTCGAAGGCGAGATCATTGACTTCGCCGATCCCGAATCGGACAAGCTTGCTACCGTTGAGGTGGGGAGGAATTCTGACGGCATCGCTAAGCTTGGTCGATTTAACGACCACTGGCTGATTCCCACGGCGGAGGTTCCGGTGACGAACCTCTACCGCGACGAGATTCTCGACGAGGCCCGGCTGCCGATTTGTTTTACGGCTTATACGCCTTGCTTCCGGGCAGAGGCCGGCGCCGCGGGGAAAGATACGCGCGGGATTATCCGGCAGCACCAATTTCAAAAGGTGGAGCTGGTGAAGTTTACGCGGCCCGCCGACTCGGACGCCGAACACGAGCGGCTGACCAGAGACGCCGAGGAGATTCTTGAGGCGCTGGAGCTGTCGTACCGGCGCGTGCTGCTGTGCGCGGGCGATACGGGTTTCTCGTCGGCGAAGACGTTTGACCTGGAGGTTTGGCTGCCCGGGCAGGGGCTCTATCGCGAGATTTCCTCGTGCTCGAATTTTGAAGCGTTTCAGGCGCGGCGGGCTAACATCCGCTACCGGCCTTCGGGCGAAAAGGGCGCCAGGGCCAAGCCGGAGTTTGTGCATACCATCAACGGCAGCGGCCTTGCCGTGGGCCGGACGTGGCTGGCCATTCTCGAGAACTACCAGCAGGCGGACGGGTCGGTAACCATTCCGAAAGTCCTGCGGCCCTATATGGGCGGCCTGGACAAAATTGTGAAGGAAGCTTGATGGCAACTTTGAATCAAAACGCGAGCACGGGCGAGACACGCACGGTGAAGCAGATCCTGTTGAGTTATTTCTACTGGACTTACCCGCGAGGGTGCTTTCACTACGATGTTATGGTCACGCTTATTCTGCTGTTCATCTTCGCCACGCCGTGGGTGTGGAACTATGGAGACAAGCCGTCGCCCAGCGCCGGACCATCGCATCCGATTGAGGTGGTGGGGAACGACGGGCACGGACTGATTGTGACCGTGCAGGCCGAGGACGCCGAGGTGCCTGCGGGCGCGCCTGACGCGGTGGTGAAGAAGGCATTGCGAAAGGCCATTGAACCGGTGACCGGCGACGCGGTATCGGTGGAGCACTGGGAGACAGTTACCGACGCCAAGGGAAATGTTGCCTGGAAGGTTTGGGCGCGGCGGTAACTCGAATAGGAAGAAAAGTGGCCGGGCAGAGTAATTTGTGGCTCATTTCCAAATCACAGCGCATCTAAATAGGCAGGGATAACTATGCGTATAACAGCAAAGCTTTTTTTCCTGGCATTTATTGTACCGATTGTACTGGCGGGAAGCGCCGCGAATGCAGTTGGCGCGCCAGCGGTGCCCGCACCGCCGGACCAGAAGGAACTGAAAGAGGTGCTGCACAAGCTCGACCTGGCCGCGGCTAACTTCCGTTCCACGTCGGCGGATGTGGAGGTCCACAATGTGCAGACTTACCCGGTACCCGACACCGAGATTCAGAAGGGCAAGGCGTACTACGACCGCAAAGGCACAGCTTTCCAGCTTGCGGTACATTTCACTGAAGACAACGGCAAGCCTGTTCCGAAGGTGATGGTCGTTTCCGGGGGAGTTTTCAAACTATACCAGCCGCTACTCGACCAGGTAATTGTTTCAAAGAAGGTAAGCGGTTATGAGGGCTACCTGATTCTTGGTTTCGGCGCCAGCGGCGAGGCTCTGGCCGATAAGTGGAATATCCAGTTGGACGGAACGGAAACGATTGGCGATGTAAAGACCTACAAGCTGGAACTGGTGGCCAAAGACCCCGCAGTGTTGAAGCTGTTTCCAAAGGTGACGATCTGGATCGATCCAGCTCTCGGTGTAAGCCTGAAGCAGGTATTCGATGAGGGGCAGGGGCAGTCGCGGACATGCATTTATTCAAACATCAAGGTGAATGGTTCGCTGCCTTCCAATGCGTTTACGTTTAAGACAGATAACAAGACTACTTATGTGAACCAGTAGGGCGGGGTTTGGGCTGCGCCCGGTGCGCGATACTTTTCAAGATGCCTCAACTCGCCAAAGTCGAATTGCACCTCCATCTCGACTGCTCCCTGAGCTACGCGGCTGTCTCTCAACTGGCCCCGCACATTTCGCGCCGCGAGTACGACGCCGAGTTCGTCGCACCATCCCAATGCGCGAGCCTGGCCGATTTCCTGACCCGGGCGCCTCGCGGCTTCCAGCTGATGCAGACTGAAGACGCGCTCCGCATTGTCACCGAAGACGTGTTCGAGCAGCTTCGCCGCGACAATGTCATCTACGCGGAGTTCCGTTTTGCTCCGCTGCTGCATCTTCTCAAGGGCCTCTCGCCGGAAGCCGTAGTTGCGGCAGTAGATCGCGCGGCCGAAAAATGCATCGACGCAACCAACATCGAAGCGCGGCTTATTCTTTGCACACTGCGCCACTTCGACGACGCGCAGAGTATGCTGACCGCCCAGCTTGTTGAGCGCTTCAAAGGCTCAAGGGTGGCCGCCCTGGACATTGCCGGGGATGAAGCCGGCTTCCCCGTCGACGCGCATATTCCCGCCTTCCGTTATGCGATGGACCACGGAATCGACCGCACCGCGCACGCCGGAGAAGCTTGCGGCGCAACCAGTGTTTGGGAGACTCTGCGAGCGTTTCAGCCCACGCGCATCGGCCACGGCGTGCGCAGCATTGAAGACCCTTTGCTGGTCGATCATCTCAAGCGCGAGCGCATTCATCTCGAAGTGTGCCCCACCAGCAATGTGCAGACGCGCGCCTGCCTCACCTATGCCGATCACCCCGTCGATCGGCTCTTCCGCGCCGGCGTCTCTCTGGGCATCAATACCGATACGCGCACCATTACCAATGTGACATTGGAGCAGGAGTATCTTCGGCTTAGCGAGCAGTTCGGATGGACGGACAATGAGCTGCTGGCCTGCAATCGCGAGGCTCTGCGCGCCGCTTTTATCGATGAGCCGACGCGCGCCCGCCTGCTGGCTGAACTCGACGGGGCTTGATTCGAACCGGCAGGGCTCAATGCCACTGGCGATGCAACCAACGAGCAGCCGTGGACCATCTGATGCGTGAGGGAGAATAGGCCATGCCAACAGCAGCAAAAAGGTCCACTCGAAAGTACTCGCCGGCCGCCGGAGAATCCGTTGAACGAGAAATGAAGGCGATGAAGGAAGGAAAGCTCCGTAGCGGCCGCAGCGGCAATCTTGTCACCAATCCCAAACAGGCCATTGCCATTGGGCTCTCCGAGGCAAGGAAGGCCGGCAAAAAAGTCCCGCCGCCGAAGTCCTCCTGACGGCACAAGCGAAACCACTATCGAACTTTCAGCTTCCTGAGTAACCCGTAGAGGCCGATCCCGCCCAGCGCGAAGAGCATCGGAAAGCACTCCAGGGTGTAGCGCGCTTCGGGCGCTTCAATGGTCATTAACAGAGCGCTGCGCAACACAAAGTAGAAGACCATCCACGGCCAATACCGGGGCCGGAAGAACAGGCCTGCCAGGGCCAGCAGCAGATAAGCCGCATTCAGGCCGGCATACTCCCAACTGAAGCGCGTCTCAGAGTTGTGGTGGCTGTAGACCCACCAGTCAAGGTCGATGTCGAGGTTTTCCACGCGGGGGCGGAGCCACATGTCCCCCATGCGGCCCAGAGGCAGCCAGAGGTAGAACCGCAGGGGATCGGCCTTGATGCGCTCGTCGGCCAGTTGCGCAAACCGCGCGTCCAGTTGCTGAGACAGGCGCTGCCCGTTGTCGCTGTAGGCGGCGGCCAGGGCGGCGGTTTCAGCATATTGCTCGGGCGAGTCGAAGGCGCGAGCCGGCAATTGGGTGAGATCGAGTGGGCTGCCGGGAACGTTCCAGTAGATGTAGTAGGTGGAAACGAAGTCGAGGCACCAGGTTTTGACCCAGCGCTGCCAGCCGGGGTTGGTTGCCTCGCCGGGATCGTTGGCGTAGCGGGGGGCCAGCGGCTCGAAGGCGTGGAAGACGCGCCAGTTTCGGGCGGCCCAAATGCCGAATGGAAGCAGAGCGAGAAGCAGGCAGACGATGGCCATTCGAAGGAGTTGCGGAGTTGAAGCTTGCTTTCCCCGGTCCCCAGGTGCGAGAAACCGGGGGCACCCAGCGGCCTCTGAAAGGGTTGAAGCGCGAAGGCCGGCCAGCATTGCCGGGACCAGCGCTATGCCGACCAAAGCGCCATCGGGACGCAGTAGCGCGCCAAAGGTGACCGCAAAGGTAAACCAGAGGGCGCTCGGCCATAACGATTTCCCTCCGCCGGCATGGAACCGGGCCAGCGCCCAGAGCGCAAGCGAGATGGCGAACAGCGTAGGCGCTTCAGTGAGCGGCGCAACCGCATAGGAAGCCGTGAAGGGACACAGCGCAGAGAGCCAAAGGGTCGCGAGCGCAGCTCCATTTCGTAATTCTGCAGGGACAATGCGGCGCACAAAATCCGCCAGCAGCAGGCAGCCCAGAAGTTCCAATGCGATTTGCACGCAGGCCGCGGCGTCGTAGTTCTCCATGCCGAAGAGCCGGAAGCAGAGAGCCAGAAACAGCGGATAGCCGGGCAGGCGCAGCAGCGTAGAGTGCAGCGCGCCGCTGGCGTCGGCGAATGCATACTGTCCGTGAAGGAGAAGGTTTTTTGCCAGGCCGCCGTAGAGCAGGGTGTCGCCTGTGACCTGGGGGATGGCGTGCAGCATCCATAGGCGCAGGGCAAGTCCGCAGGCAAGCGCAAGCACACTTGGCCAGGCCCGCTGTGCCACCACCAAAGCCTTGCTCCGGCCAGCCAATTGACTCTTCTGAACAGGTATCATAGGGTTCGTAGTCTATAGCGTATAGCGTAGACCGTTCCGGCGGGTTTTACCCAAGTAGAATTACATTGACAGGCCATGCCCGATAAGCAGATATTTCTCGATCCGCAACGCAAGCGCTGGAAGCGGCTGCGCCGCATCCTTGACTTCGCAGTGGTGGGCGCGACGCTGGTTCTGGCGGGATTCATCTTTAATGTGATGCGCAACCAGCATTTGCCTGATCTGGTGTTGCCGACTCCCAAGCACAATTTCAAAGCGCTGCCGGATCCATCGCCCAACCTGCGCAACGCCAAAGCGCGCCCGGCGCGGCGCAAGACCGATCGCAAGCCGTCTGAAATTCCGCTGAACTCGGGTGAAGGGTTGCGCGCCGCCTTCTATGTTGCGTACGACGAGGCCAGCTACTCGTCGTTCAAGGAGCATGTTCACCAGCTCGATATGCTGTTTCCGGAGTGGCTGCACGTGGACTCGCCGAAGCCCGTGCTGCTGGCGATCAACAACGACAGCCATCGCGAGTATCCGGTGGTGGACGGCGCAACGGTGCACGACCCCGACGACCTGAACAGGATCAAGGGCGTCATCCAGAAGGCCAGGGAAGATACAGAAATCTATCCGCACCTGAACAACTACAACTCGAACACGCTGACCTGGGACTCGGGCGTTGGCGATATGCTGAAGGACCAGAACAAGCGGGATGCGCTGCGCGGGCAGATTATCCGGTTTTTCACTGCGTATCCGGTTTATCGCGGGCTTTCGCTGGACTTTGAAAGCCTTGACGACGATGCGCTTCCAGGGTACATGACCTTTATCCATGAGTTATACCCCGATATGCATTCGCGGGGCCTGCATCTCTATGTGGACACGGTGGTGGCCACCAGCGACGATGAGTTGAAGCAGATTGCCGCCAACTCCGACGGCATTATTCTGATGAACTACGACCAGCACGAGGAGAACAGCGATCCGGGCCCGGTGGCGAGCCAGGATTGGTTCATCGGAAACCTGCAGCGCGTGCTGAAGATTGTGCCCAAGGAGAAGTTGATCTGCGCGGTGGGCAGCTACGGCTACGATTGGACGTTGGCAATTCCCAAAGGGAAAAACGCCACGCACCACAAAGTCGAGGTGCTGAATACCGAAGACTTGTCGGTGGCCGAAGCGTGGGGGCGCGCCTCGGACGCCGACGCGGATCTGGACCTGGATGATGACTCCCTCAATCCCCACTTCGAATACATCGACGAGGACAACAACCAGCGCCACGTGGTGTGGTTTCTCGATGGCGTGACGCTGCTGAACGAGTTGCGCGGCGCTCGCGCGCTGGGGCTGCAGACGTTTGCTCTTTGGCGGCTCGGCGAGGAAGACAGCTCGCTGTGGAATGTGTGGGACAAGCCCACCGCCCCCGAATCGCTGCAGGCGCTGGGTCAGGTGCAACCGGGACACGACGTGGACACCGAGGGCGACGGGGACATTTTGCGCGTGACAGGATTGCCGCATCAGGGCAAACGCACCGTCTACGTCGACACCGAGGAAAACGACCCGCGCAAGAAGTTGATAGTGGATGAGCACATGGACGTTTATCCGCTGACCTACGTCATCGAGCAGTACGGCTACCATCCGAGCGAAGTGGCGATATCGTTCGACGATGGGCCGGATCCCAAGTGGACCCCAAAGATTCTGGACATACTGAAGCAAAAAAACGTGAAGGGAACCTTTTTCCTGATCGGTTCGGAGGCGGCTGAAAATATCGGGCTGATGCAAAGGGTAGTGCGCGAAGGGCATGAGATCGGGAACCACACTTACACGCATCCGGACATCAGCGAAATTCCGCAGCGGCGGCTCGACCTTGAGGTAAAGCTGACCGAGCGCTTGTTCGCGAGCAAGCTCGGGATTCAGCCGTTGTACTTCCGCCCGCCTTACGACATTGACGAGGAGCCGGACACCGACGACCAGGCGGAACCGGTGGTGCGCATCCAAAATGAGGGCTACACCATCATCGGGAGCAAGATCGACACCGATGACTGGAACGAGCATCCGCGCAAGTCGGCCGATGACATTACCAAGTCCGTATTGGCGCAGCTTGAAACCATGAAAGCCAAGCCGCAGTTCCGCGGCTCCGTCATCCTGATGCATGACGGCGGAGGCGACCGGTCGGCCACAGTGGCCGCGCTCCCCAAGCTTATCGACGCGCTGCGCGCGCACGGCTACAGCATTGTGCCGGTGTCTTCACTGATGGGCAAGACCACCGCGGAGGTAATGCCGCGGCTGACGTGGCCGCAATACCTGCGCGCCCTGCCCGACTCGGTTGCGTTTTCCGGCGTGGAAATCGTCGGCAACTTCATCGTGATGGTGTTCTACGTGGGCGACGTTTTGATGTGCGGGCGCCTGATCCTCATCGGCATTTTTGCCCTCATCGACCGGCTGCGCAAGCCCCACAGCGCGGCCTCGCCAGGGTTCAATCCGCGCGTCGCCGTGTTGATTCCCGCATATAACGAAGAGACGGTGATTGTCCGCACGATTCGCAGCGTGCTGAACTCGGACTACAAGAACCTGCACATTCTGGTGATCGACGACGGGTCGAGCGACCGGACCGCCGAGGTAGCCCGCGAGGCCTACGCCGACGAGCCGCGTGTGCAGGTTTTATCCAAGCCCAACGGAGGCAAGGCTGCCGCGCTCAACTACGCTCTTGATCGGCTTACGGAAGAAATCTACGTGGGCATCGATGCGGACACCGTGATTGCCGCCGACGCGATTTCAAAACTGATTCCTCACTTTGAAGATCCCCGCATAGGCGCCATTGCCGGCAACGCGAAGGTGGGCAACCGCGTGAACCTGTGGACCCGCTGGCAGGCCCTGGAATACATCACCAGCCAGAATTTTGAGCGGCGCGCGCTCGACCTGTTCCATGTGGTCACGGTGGTACCGGGGGCCATTGGCGCATGGCGCACAGCGCCGGTAAAAGCCGCGGGAGGCTATCCCTTGAATACCGTGGCAGAGGACGCCGACCTGACCATGAACCTGCTGGAACAGGGTTACTGGGTCAACTACGAAGACCGGTCGCTGGCTTTTACCGAAGCGCCCATCGACGCCAAGGGCCTTATGCGGCAGCGGTTCCGCTGGTCGTTTGGAACGCTGCAGGCGGTGTGGAAGCATCGCGCCGCGTTTATTCGCAACAAGGCGATGGGGCTGTTCGCGCTGCCGAACATTCTCATCTTCCAGATGTTTTTGCCGCTGGTTTCGCCGTTCATCGACCTCATGTTCCTGACTGGGGTGGTCACCTACTTTATTGATCGTTATTACCACCCTGAGGCAGCCTCCGCGGCCAGCTTTGAGAAGCTCCTGGTTTACTTCCTCGGGTTCCTGGTAATCGACTTTGTTACTTCGTCGGTGGCCTTCTCGCTGGAGCGCCGCCATCCGGCAAACAAGGGAGACCGGTGGCTGTTGTTCCACATCTGGCTGCAGCGCTTCGCCTACCGGCAGGTTTTCTCCGTGGTGCTCTTCAAGACGCTGAAGCGTGCCATCGATGGGAAGCCATTTAACTGGGACAAGATTGAGCGCACGGCGAAGATGAGCAAGGCTACCGAGGCGATTACGGAGACGCCGTAGGGGGGCGGGATGGTTCGGCGATTCTTGGAGCGGCGGTGAGTCAGGCCAATTGAAACCCGTATAGCCTTTTTGCTGCATTTTCATCGAACGTCAAAGTTGCCGCACAGCCTCTCCACACGCCGAGGGCGCCGATCAAGGCGTCTTCGAATGTTCCGATTCCATTCCGGAGCGAGACAACGGCGTAATAGACCTCTTGCTCATTCTGAACTTCGACTGTGTCAGCCGCTAACAGCATTTCGATATCGTTGGCGATTTGCTGGCGGGAACGCTTGAAAAGACTCTTGAGAACCCATACAACTTCAAGGATAGTCACCAGGCTGACGAAACCCGGTTCCTGCACGGTCAAGCGCCGTTCAATGATCTCCGTTGCGCGGGGGGATTGCGTTGGATCGTCTTGGGCGAGGTAGCGCAGCAGGACGTTGGTATCGAGACCTATCATTTTCGCCTGAATCTTTCTGTCGCGCCTTTCGCGATCGCCCGATCCATTTCTTCAAGAGATACCGGTTGGGCCGGTTTTGGGATCATTCCTTTGAGTCGAGCAGTTGGAATCTTGGGCAGAATCATCACTCCGTCAGGGTGGAAGAAAAACTTGAACCGATCACCGGGCTTTATTTGCAGGCGATCGCGAACCGCTTTGGGGATCGTTGCCTGCCCTTTACTACTGAGCGTAGCTTCCATGAGGAGACTCCCCCTTTCTTTACATTCTATCAAAAGTAAAGAAAGTAAATCCGGTGCAATCCGGTAACTCTTCCGGCATATCAGCCCATAATCAGGTGTAATCCGGTATAATTGTAGGTATGTTCAACACCGATACCATTCTCGTTACCCAGGAACTGCTGGTGCTCGTGTCGGAGATCGACGAGTTCAAAGGCGCCTGGCGTGCCCTGGGGGCGATTGCGCCGGACCGGTTGAACGCTCTTCGCCGCGTGGCGACGATCGACAGTATCGGATCGTCAACCCGCATCGAGGGCAGCAAGTTGACCGACCGCGAGGTGGAACGCCTGTTGGGCAACTTGGAAATCAGGCGGTTCAGTACCCGCGACGAACAGGAGGTCGCCGGCTACGCAGAAGTCATGGAAACGGTTTTCCGGTCCTGGCAGGACATCCCCATCACGGAAAACCACATCAAGCAGATCCACCGCGACCTGCTCCGGTACAGCGACAAGGATGAGCGTCATCGCGGCGAGTACAAGACAATTCGAAACGATGTCGGCGCTTTCGACGGCGAGGGCAAGATGATCGGAATCGTGTTCGAGACGGCCACGCCGTTCGATACGCCGCGGCAAATGGCCGATCTCGTCGCCTGGCTGAATCAAACGCGGGATCTCCGCCGCCTGCATCCTCTCATTATCGTCGCCGTGTTCATCGTCGTCTTCCTCGCCATTCATCCCTTCCAGGACGGAAACGGGCGCCTGAGCCGCGTTCTAACCACCTTGCTGATGTTGCAGGCGGGCTATGCCTACATGCCGTATTCGTCGCTCGAAAGCGTGATTGAAAACAGCAAGGAAGCCTACTACCTGGGGTTGCGCCAGACGCAATCCACCCTCCGGACCGAAGCGCCGGACTGGCAGCCGTGGCTGCTCTTTTTCATGCGTGCGCTACAGCAGCAAAAACGCCGCCTGGCGGTGAAGATCGAGCGCGAAAAGAACGCGCTCGCGGCGCTGAGTGAGCTCTCGGTCAAAATCCTCGACTACGTGCGCGATCAGGGTCGCGTCACGACACGCGACATGGTGCGTGAATACGGCGCAAGCCCGAACACACTGAAAGTCACTTTCACATCGTTGGTTGAAAAGCGTCTGTTAGCGCGCCACGGGGCTGGACGGGCCACTTGGTACGGATTGCCATAATCAAAAGCGAGCAGTGAAAGTCATATAAATAGATCCCGAAACAATCTCGCATAACCGCTCCCGGAAATTTGCTGTCTAATGGTTCGCATGGGCAAGAACGACCACGCTGTGATCGAGGCAGTGCTCGCGGGAGACAAGGAGGCCTATGGGGCACTGGTGGTGCGCCATAGCGAAAGTCTCTTCCGGGTCGCCTTCCGCATCACCAGGAACGAAGCCGATGCGGACGACGTGGTGCAGGAAGCGCTGCTGCGTGGGTATCAAAAACTGGCGGGCTTCAGGGCGGAGTCGAATTTTGGCACGTGGATCTACCGAATCGCGGTGCGCTGCGCGCTGGACAAAATTGGCCGCCGCAAAGTGGGTGAGAGCAGCCGGGTTAGCGATGAGACCAGCCCGGAACTGCAAGAGGTTCAGGTTGCGGATTGGGCAGCAGGGCCGGACAGGCTTTTGCTGAGCGGCGAAATTGGCGCCATGCAGGAGACGGCAATGCACAGCCTGACGGCGACGGAACGAACCGCTTTTGTGCTGCGCCACATGGAAGACTGCACCACCGAAGAGATTGGAGCCGCGCTGGGCATAGGGCCGAATGCGGCGAAGCAAGCGGTATTCCGGGCAGTGCGAAAGCTGCGAGCCCGGCTGGCGGTATTAAGGGTGAGGACATGAGTCATCTGCGGGAAGAAGAGTTGGTTGAGTATTTCTACACTAAAGGCGACGCCGGCGCGCCCGCTGGCCGGCACGTTGCAGACTGTGCGGAATGCGCAGAGGCCTACGCGGCGCTGCGGGCGGATTTGGAAGAGATGGAGTTTGCCCAACCGCCGGCTCGCGATGCAGGCTACGGCGAACGGGTGTGGGAGTCGCTGGCGCCGAAGCTGCAGGCTTATCCCGCTCCACGGCGGCACTGGCTCCATTCAGGATTCTGGATGGGCCTGAGCTATGCCACGGCCTGCGGGTTGCTGGTTACAAGCGCATTTATTGCGGGAACTCTGTGGGAAAAGAATCAGACACACCCAGTGACGGCCACAACGTCGGCTTCCCCCGCACCCAAAGAGAAGGTGGTGCTGGTGGTTCTGGGCGATCATCTTGACCGCTCGGAGCGGCTGCTGGTGGAACTGAAGCACGCCGATGTGGACTCCGCGGAGATGGTATCGCCGCTTCGCGATGAGGCCAAAAGCCTGCTGGCGGCGAATCGCGTCTGCCTGAAAAGCGCCACCCAGGGCGACGACCCGGAGTTGAAAACGGCGCTGGACAATTTGAACCGGCTGCTGGATGAGCTTGCCAACCAGCCGGAGGGCCTGAACAGCGCAGCCATTGCCCGGCTGCAAAGCGAAATGAATTCGGATGGGCTCCTGTTTGAGGTACGGGTGCTGCGGTCGAGGATTCCGGAGGGACAATCTCTTGGATCGACGGGCGCCGGCGGAGGGAAGATATGAAGGTCGGATCGTGGTATGTTGCTGCTTTGCTGGCTGGCTTGCTTTGTTTGCCTGGTGGCGGCGCGGGCCAGCCAGCGGCCGCCCAGGGATTTGCGGAAGCCATTGCGCCGGTGGGGCTGGAGGGCGACGGCGTGGCGGGCAGCACGCCGGAAAGCAAACTCTACGCCGAGGGAACCAAGGCCATCGACGAGAGCCGGTGGGTGGATGCCGAGGGAATCTTCACCAGGGTCGCGAATGAACGCAACGGACACGCCGATGGAGCGCTCTACTGGAAGGCGTATGCCGAAAACAAGCTGGGACAGACAAAACCCGCGCTCGACACCTGCTACGTGCTGAGGCAGAACTATCCCAACAGCAGTTGGATCCATGAGTGCGGGGCGCTGGAGATCGAGATCCATGCCAGGAGCGGCAAGCCCGCGGAGCCCAACGCAGGGGACGACGACGACCTGAAGCTGCTGGCCCTGAATTCTCTCATTAAGACCGACGCACCGCGCGCGCTGGCGCAGGTGCAGGAGATTTTGAATGGCGACGCGAGCGAGAAGCTGAAGAAGGAAGCGCTGTTCATCCTGGGCAATTTTCACACCGATACCGTCTACGACGAGATCGTCCGCATCAGCTACGTCGAGGGCGACGTGCGAGTTGCGCGAGGCAAAGAGATGGAGCGAATCACGGGCGAGGCCTGGGAGAAGGCGGTTCCCGATCTGCCCCTCGAAACCGGGTTCAGCCTGGCGACGGGGGCCGGGCGCGCGGAGATTGAGTTCGAAGACGCTTCGACCCTTTATGTGGCGGAGAACACTTTGCTGATGTTCAACGACCTGCACACTACTCGCGGCATTCCGCACACCGAGGTTGCGCTGCTTGCAGGCACCGTGTCGACGCACATTCTTGCGCCTCATGAGGGATCGTTTCTTTTGCGGACTCCGACAGACGATCGCTACCTGACCAGCAGCGCCGGTAACGGATTCCAGCGGATCACCAGCTATCTGGATGGGGTCTCGGTTGCCACGCCGGAAGACGGAGCTGCCCATCTGGAGAACGCGGCAGAAAAAACATCCGCCGGCGTCCGCACAGTGTTCTATCGCGGGGGCTATCGCATCAATACGCCTGCCGCTTACATACCGGATGCATTTGCCGACTGGGACCGGTGGGTGGCCGACCGGATTCAGCGGCGCACAGCGGCAATGACGGAAGTGATGATTGCTTCCGGGCTGACCGCGCCGATTCCAGGCCTGGAGGAATTGAAGGGACAAGGGACATTCTTCGACTGCGCTCCGTATGGAACCTGCTGGGAGCCTGCGAATGCAGACGACCGGCAACCGGCGCAAAATACCGCGCCGTCCGACGCCAAGGTGACTGCCGGCGTAGACGGGCAGCAGCCTGCGAAGACGAATAAGACTGCAACCGCGCGCAGTCAGGCACAAGTCGACGTTGACGATTTCCCCTGCTCTCCGCTCGATCTTCGATCACGGCTGGTGAGAGAGCCGGCAACCGGCAAGATGGTGCTGCGAAATCCCGCGCTGGACCCTTATACAGCTGTTCCTTACGGCTGGCCGGTGTGCCACGCCGGGAGCTGGATTCATGTGCGGCATCGCTATGTGTGGGTGGTTGGCAAGAGGAAAATTCATGTTCATGCGGTTCGCTGGGTCAAGAGCGGGCGCACCCTGGCCTTCGTCCCGCTTCATCCCTACGATGTGCTGGGACGGCCTCCGATGAATGTGAAGGAGGACGTGTTTGCGGTCAGGAATCATGACGGAATATCGATTGAGCGAACCAGGCTTGATCCCGCGATCCCGATTGAGACTCTGAAAGCAGCACCGAAGGAGTTTCGCGAGGCGTACCAGCCGCTGCTTCACGCTGTTGACGTTCCGCGGATGGAAGCTCATTCCATGAAGGAAGGAATTGCGGCGAGCAAAGCCGGCGTTGCCAGGACTACGGGTATCCCGCTTAGCTTCGATCGCAAGACGGAAAGCTTCATGATGGCCAGGCAGGTGATGCAGGGCAACAAGAGCGTGAGTGTGATAACGCCTATCTCAAATCGCGGCGGAAATCTCCAGACACGGGGCAGCAGTTATAGCGGTGGAGGCGGCGGTTCACGCGGCGGAAGCGGTTCTTCGAGCGGCGGTTCACGCGGCGGTGGAGGCGCGAGCATTTCCAGTGGTGGAGGTTCGCACGGAGGCGGAGGTGGGACTACTGCCAGTTCCAGCGCTTCGACTTCGAGTACAACCAGCACCAGTTCGACCAGCTCCAGCGCGGCCAGTTCGAGCGCGCATCACTAAAATCGCGATTCTTTCACGTAAGAGGGCCATTCCGCGAGTGCGGAATGGCCCTTTTGCTTGGCGCGCGTGTCGGCTTACTTGGCTGCGACCAGCGGTTGCGTGGAGAGTGAGCCGTCGGCGTAGCCCTTGGCAATCTCCTTGATGTCGATAGGCGCGTAGTCGCCAGCGTGACCGGCCTGGCCAAACTGGGTCATGCGCAGGGCCACAACCTTCTTCATGGCCTCGCGTGCCGGCTTCAGGTAGTCGCGCGGATCGAACTTCTCCGGCGTCTCGGCGAACACCTTGCGGATCGCGCCGGTAATGGCCAGCCGATTGTCGGTATCCACGTTGATTTTGCGGACGCCGTTGCGGATGCCGAGCTGAATCTCTTCCACCGGCACGCCCCAGGTTTCCTTCAGCTTGCCGCCGTACTGGTTGATGATGTCCTGCAGATCCTTGGGCACCGAGGAGCTGCCGTGCATCACCAGGTGGGTATGTGGCAGGCGCTTGTGGATGGCGATCAGCACATCCATCTTGAGGACTGAGCCGTCGGGCTTCTTCGTAAATTTGTAAGCTCCGTGGCTGGTCCCGATGGCGATGGCCAGGGCATCGACGCCGGTGCGCTCGGCAAACTCAACTGCCTGGTCGGGATCGGTAATGTGGTCGAGGCCGCTGCCGCCTGCGCCGTGACCGTCTTCAACGCCGCCCAGCACGCCGATTTCGCCTTCAACTGTGACGCCGCGCTCGTGCGCATAGTCAACCACCTTGCGGGTGACTTCGACGTTTTCTTCAAAGCTGGAAGGGGTTTTGCCGTCTTCCTTGAGCGAGCCGTCCATCATCACGCTGGTGTAGCCCAGCAGGATGGCGCTCTTGCAGGTCTCAAAGCTGTTGCCGTGATCCTGGTGCATGGCGATCGGGATATCGGGGTTGAGTTCCGCAGCGGCCTGGATGAGCTTGAAGAGGTAGAGATCCTCGGCAAACTGGCGCGCGCCACGGCTGGCCTGGACGATGACGGGAGACTTGGTTTCCTTGGCCGCCATCATGATGGCCTGAATCTGTTCCATATCGTTGACGTTGAACGCGCCGACGCCGTAA
>CAYWMR010000025.1:0-17914 GCA_964458965.1 uncultured Occallatibacter sp.
AGCTTCTCTCGTTCAGATCGAATGGACAACCTATTGCAACATCACAAGTAGGGAACAGTCCACCCTAATCCCTAATCCCTGTTCCCTTGCCCCAAAACCATCTCAAGAGATTCGCGAATCCAGCCGATGAACGCTTCGGGAGGGTTCGCATGGCAACGCAAGCTGCGCCGCAAGCGCCCACAGAGTGTGCGGGATCGAATTACGCAGGCGAAATGCGCTATGTCGCTCGCCAGCCGATCCTGAACCTCAAGGGGCGGGTACATGGCTACGAGTTGTTGTTCCGCAACGCGCCGGAGTCCCCTGGCGGGCAAGATGCCGTTGCAGCCTCCCGAGCCATGCTGGATAATGCGGTCATTTTTGGCCTGGAATGGCTCACTAACGGATTGCCGGCATTTGTAAATTGCACGGTCGAGTCCCTCACCGAGCAGTTCGTGCTCGTTTTGGCGCCGCAAACCACGGTGCTGGCCATACCCGCAAACATGGAGTTGACGCCCCGCCTCATCGACGTCTGCCGTGACTTGACCGGGCGTGGTTTCCGACTGGCTCTGGACGATTTTGCCTGGAAGGAGGAGCAGGCGCCGCTGGCTGAGATGGCCACCTACATTCGTGTGGACTTCACCCGCTTCGGCGCCTTGGAGCACCAGTATCTGCGCCAGCTGCATTGCCCCCCCATTGCCATGGTCGCAAAGAACGTGGAAACGCAGGAGCAATACCAGAAGGCAGGCTTGGAGGGGTTCACGCTGTTTCAGGGAGACTACTTCTGCCACCCGGTTCTGCTGCGGAAACGCAAGGTTCCCGCCAACTGGCAGTTGCACTTCGAGATCGTCCGCCAACTCTATCACGATCCCATCGACATTCGGCAGGTGAGCCGCCTGGTGCTGCGCGATGCCTCACTCACTTACCGGCTGCTTCGGCTGGTGAACTCGCCCGTTTACGCCATTCAGCAGGAGGTGCGGAGCATCGACCACGCGATTATCGCGGTTGGCGAGGAGGCGTTCCGGCGCATTGTCAACGTGGCCGTGTTGAGCGAGCTGAACAGCGAGGAG
Organism: uncultured Occallatibacter sp.; assembly: GCA_964458965.1. Lineage (GTDB taxonomy): Bacteria > Acidobacteriota > Terriglobia > Terriglobales > Acidobacteriaceae > Telmatobacter. The sequence goes on from CAYWMR010000025.1 coordinate 1,047, forward strand.
CCGCCGGAGATTCTCCAGATGGCGCTGGCGCGGGCACGGTTTTGTGAACTGGCATCCAGGCTGTGCGAGTTGGACCCAGGGGAGCAATACTTGCTGGGGATGCTGAGCCTGCTGCCCGCCATGCTGCGGTTGCCAATGGAGGAGCTTACGCCCTCGCTTCCTTTGCGCAGCCAGATTTGCGAGGCTTTGCAGGGAACCGTGAACCCGGAACGGCGCCTGCTTTCATGGCTGGAATCCCATGAACGCGGAGACTGGGCGGCTTGCGATCGCCTCGCCCACGCCGGCGGCCTCACCCAGGATCAATTTATGCGGCTCTATTCCGAAAGCGTAGTGTGGGCCGAGGCTTCCCTGCGATCCGGGGCTTAGTACTGCATCAATAGATCCATGATTCCGGAGGGAGCAGGGGGTTTTAACCCCCTGAAAAAGAGCAGATCGACATGGCCTTTAGGCCCGGGCTTTTCCCCAAAACCCGGGGTGCCCCATGTCTCGATTTTGAGACATGGGAGTCCACACATTTCCATCGGCCCTATTTCGCCTTCATGACAGACTTAGAGATTCATGCCATCTAAAAATCTGCGCTAACCAACCCGGCCATACCACCCGTCCAACGCTCAGCACAAGCGGAAAATCATCCCGACTGTCCTCGCCGGATCACCGCCTCGCAGCGATCGGCGGTGATAAGATTCCCTGCTTGGGGGAGCCTCACTTATGTCTCGCACTCTAGCTTGCTTTCTTTCCTTGATAACAATTGCCGCGCCAATCATGGCGCAAACTGCGACGCCCGACGCGAGCACCCCTCCACCCACCGTGCGAATTACCAGCCGTGCCGTGTTGGTCGATGTGGTGGTCACCGACAAAAGCGGCAAGCCTGTCACCGGTCTCAAGCAGGACGCCTTTTCGGTCACGGAGCAAGGCAAGCCGCAGACCATGAGCTTTTTTGAAGAGCATACGGCAGCGCCCCCGGCAGCCCCCAAAGAGCTGCCGAAATTCCCCCCTGACGTTTTCAGCAACTTCTCTCCCTTTCCCTTGCCGGCGGCGGTGAATGTATTGCTGCTGGACTCGCTGAACACGAGGATTGAGAGCCAGAGCATGGTTCACAAGCAGGCGTTGAAGTTTCTCAAAGACTTGAAGCCCGGCTCGCGGATGGCGATTTTCACCATGGGCCTGGGCCTGCATTTTGTGCAGGGTTTCACCGACGATCCCGCATTGCTATTCGCAGCCCTGGACAACAAGAAGAACAACGAAGTGCAATCCTCGGGGTTGATTGGCCAGGAGGAAACAAACGCCCAGGACAATCTGGCGATGATGATGAGCGCTCCAGTGGGCGGCGGATCCGGAGCCACCACGGCGCCTCCCGCTATGATCGCGGCTTTGCAAAATTTTATGGCGGAAAACTCCGGTTCGCAGGATGTGAGTCGAGTGCTCACGACGTTGGCGAATCTGCAGCGGCTGGCGACGTTTCTGAATAGTTTTCCGGGACGCAAAAACGTGATCTGGTTTTCCGAATCGCCTCTCATCGCCGGGCAACCGAATCAGCAGGTGATAGAGCAGTGGGAAATAACGCGGAATATGCTGGCCGCCGCTCGTGTAGCGCTTTATCCCGTAGATGCGCGCGGTGTTGAGACCATCGGCTTTTACCAGGCGGATAACAAGTTGCCCAGCGCAATTAGTGACCCGTCCCAGATGATTGGGGCCGGGGGCGCGCAATCAGGAAGGATCATGAACCAGGACAAGGAGAGGATTTCGGAGCAGTCGCTGATGCAGGAGGTTGCCGACCAAACCGGGGGCCGGGCCTTTATCAACACCAATGGGCTGTCAGACGTGATGGCAAAGATAACGGCCGATAGCGCCGATTTCTACACCTTTTCTTACACGCCCACGAATGCGAAGATGGACGGCGGGTGGCGCAACATCGATGTGAAGGTGGCCGGGGCCAAGTTCAATCTATCGTATCGGCGTGGCTATTTTGCGCGCGATATGGATTTGCCGGGAGCCGCGATGGCAACACGGCAACAGGAGATCAATAAGCTCGCGGCGCAGAATCCCGGTGCTGTCGATCCGCTGCTGCCCTTCATGGACCTGGGGATGCCGCAGAGCGAGCAGATTCTCTACATGGTGAAGATTCAGCCCATCGCTCCAAAACCGGACGCAGCTGCCACGGAGCAGACTGGAGCAAAGATTCCCGGCCAAGCCTACTCAGTAGATTTCGCCATCGATTTGAAAGACCTGGACCTGAAGCTGGACACTGACGGGCTGCACAAAGGCACCCTCAACATCACGATGATTGCCTACGACCGCTACGGGAAAATTGCCGCCCGCCAGGATCACGTGGTGCAGTTGAACCTCAAGCCCGATGTGTATGCGTACTGGCAGAAGACGGGTGTTCCGCCGCATTTTCCGATCGAACTACCCAAGGGACAATACTGGCTGCGCATTGGCGTATACGACCAGGGATCGCGCAAAGTGGGAACCATGGAGGTTGCGCTCAGTTCCGTGGTACCGCTCGAGGCTTCGACGAAGTAGCAGGAAAAACTTTGGGCGGGCGTGCTCCGTAGAGCCATGCCCTGAAGCGGATCAGGCGGATTCCCAGGTCTCGAAATCGAGACCCGGGCACCGGCGCCCAGCGTGCAGCCCGGGCCTGCCGATTCTGGAATCTGCGCTTTACAGCGCCGTTTCGCCGCGTTCATCATTGCGGATGCGGATCGCCTCAAGCACCGGCGTGACGAAGATCTTTCCGTCGCCGATTCGCCCCGTGCGGGCGGCCGAGCCGATGGCGGCAATCGCTCGCTCCTTCAACTCATCCGCGATCACCAACTCGATCTTGACCTTGGGAAGAAGGTCGACCGTGTATTCGCGGCCACGATAGAACTCGGTGTGGCCCTTTTGCCGGCCATGGCCGCGGGCCTCCAGGATGGTCATGCCTTCAATCCCTGCCTCGAGCAGGGCGTCTTTTACGGCGTCCAGTTTGGAAGGCTGGAGAATGGCTTCAATCTTGAGCATATTCGAAATGCCTCGTCTGACAGCGTAACAGGCGCAACCGCCGATTGGCTGGTGCCGCCCGAATGTTTTTGTGAGCTGTCAGCTTTCAGCCTTCAGCTCCGGATTCTTTGCACCCGGCTTCTCTAGCCGAAAGCGATGAAGTTGGTGCCCGATGATTACAATTCAGCTAATAGCTGACAGCTGAAAGCTGTTTCATGAGTTCAAGTCGTATCCCTCTTCATTATGCTGCGAAAGATCGAGACCGGCGGCCTCGTCCTCGGCTGAAACCCGCAGCCCAATAACCTTGTCGACAACAAACAGCAGCACCAGGGTACCAACAATCGAAATTCCCCACGCAACCGCCACGCCGGCGAATTGATTCAGCAATTGGCCCCAGTGGCCGTCGATTACGCCCGTGGCCACGTCTTTGCCGAAAGCGGGGTTGATCAGCCGTGTGGCGAAAAGACCAGTCAGCAGCGCGCCCAGAGTTCCGCCGGCTCCGTGAACCCCGAATGCGTCCAGGGAGTCGTCGTAGCCGAGGCGGCTTTTCACCGCGAAGACCATAAAGGAGCAGAACACGCCGGCAATCAGGCCGATGGCCAGCGCCGACATCGGCTGTACGAAGCCGGAGGCGGGTGTGATCGCTACCAGTCCCGCGACTGCGCCGGAGATGGCGCCGAGGGCGGTGGGCTTTCCGTTGTGAATCCACTCGGCGATGACCCAGCCGATGGCTGCGGCTGCGGCTGCAAAGTGTGTATTGACGAACGCGCTCGTAGCCAGTGGGCTGGCAGCCAGCGCGCTGCCGGCATTGAAGCCGAACCAGCCTACCCACAGCAGGCAAGCTCCAATGAAGCTCAGAACCATGGAGTGGGGCGGCATGGGAGTTTGCGGGTATCCGATGCGCTTGCCCAGGTAGATGCACGTCACCAGGGCGGAGACGCCGCTGGTCACATGGACCACTGTGCCTCCAGCGAAGTCCAGCGAAGGAAAATGCCCGCCGGTGGAGTTGAGAAATCCGCCAAAGCCCCACACCATGTGCGCCATGGGACAGTAGACGAACAGCGACCAGAGAGACAGGAACACGGCCATGCCGCTGAACTTCATGCGCTCGGCAAATGCGCCGGTGATCAGCGCGGGGGTGATGATGGCGAACATGAGCTGGTAGACCATGTAGGTCTGCTCCGGGATGGTGGCCGCGTAGTCAGCGTTGGGCGTCACACCCACGCCGCGCAGGAAGACGTGGTCCAGATTGCCAATGAAGGCGTTGCCATGGCCGAACGCAAGAGAGTAGCCGGCCACGGCCCACAGCACGGTGACCAGTCCCATCATGGCGAAGCTCTGCATCATGGTGCCCAGGATGTTTTTCCTGCGTACCAGGCCGCCATAAAAGAGCGCCAGGCCCGGACCGGTCATCAGCAGCACCAGCGCCGCGGAGACCAGCATCCACGCGTTGTCGCCGGCCGACTGCGCATTCTGAACGGATTGCTGCAGCGCGGCGATCTGCCCTTGAGTCGCCGGCGCGTTTGCGTCTGGTTGCGGGCTCTGCGTGAATGCCAGGGTTGGGAGTAGTAGAAGAAATGACAGGAGGAACAGTTTGATCGTGCAACTACGCATTTTGTTTCCGCTCCGATAAGGACGCCCGCGTGCAAACAACTGAACGAAGGACATGGCTCGAGATTCAGTGTCCGGCAAAGGCTCCCGGCAATCCGGGACGGGCTCCGTTGAAAGGCGAATGCCACCCCGGAATTCTGGAACTCACTGCCGCCTGGTTTGTATGAACACTGAAGGATAGCGCATCAACTCGCATATTTTTTATAAAGTTTTCATCCGTAGTCCGTTGCCTTGGGCTGGAACCGGTCGCAATCCGAAAACGCCTTGTGACGGATGGATTTCTGCGTTAACCGCCCTGCGCGTGTTAAGAAGTCGCGAGGATTTCTCAACAGCGAGCAAATGTGCTCATGCCATCTTGAAGATAGTCGAGGTATATTTGAAGTATGGCGGCGACGGTAGAGCGGGACCACTACTTATTCGGATCGTTGGAGTCGAGCGCGAAGAACCGCGCCAAGCTCAAGGAAGTGAGTTACGGCTACGAGCAGCCTGAGGGAGTGTTCCTTACCTCCCTGGATTTTGCCGTGAACTGGGTCCGCAAAAGTTCAGTCTGGCCCATGACCTTCGGCTTGGCCTGCTGTGCCATCGAGATGATGTCGATGGGCGCGTCCCGATTCGATATTGCACGGTTTGGGGCAGAGGTCTTCCGGCCTTCACCCCGCCAGTCCGATCTGATGATCGTTGCGGGAAGAGTTTCGCAGAAGATGGCGCCGGTAATCCGGCGGCTCTACGACCAGATGCCGGAACCAAAATGGGTCATCTCGATGGGGGCCTGCGCCACGTCGGGTGGGGTTTTCAACAACTACGCTCTGGTGCAGGGCGTTAACCAGGTGATCCCGGTCGATGTATTTGTTCCAGGATGCCCTCCGCGTCCCGAGCAACTTTTGTACGCAATTACGCTTCTACAAGAGAAGATACAGCGTGAGCCGCGTAGTTTGCTGAAGACGCTGAATGTTGTTTAAGCCACAACAGCCGAGTTTTCCTCGGATGAAGAGTTACCAAAGTAACCGAATATCATCCGAAGGTGCAACATGTTAACAAAGTTGGCAACTTGTTGAAAAAATGTGCTCTGCCCGAATCTAGCTATGGTATTTTTGTAAATGCCGTAGGGTTTGCCCGCGATTCGTTTGTTGTGCGGAGCCGAGTCGGTGCAAGACTTGAATTGCGCTCGAAACAATCCCTACCACCAGTTCATTCAGCTTAATTGCGGAGGATAAAACGCATGAGCGGTCGTGTTTTGAGGTCTTTCAGCCGAGTTCTCGCCTTGGCACTTGTGGCAATCGTGCCCGCTGCTTTGGCTGCCCAGAGTTCTGCCAAGCCTGCGGACGATTCTCCGTCGAAGTGGGACATCTTTGTGGGCTACAGCTACATCGCGCCCCGCGGCTACATTGAGACGCCAATCGATGGCGTGGGGACCGTTAACGTGCCCTACAATGCCATTGCAGGTGGAGCTCAGTTGAGCATTGCTCGCTATTTCAATGAGTATGTGGGCGCGGAATTTGTGGGCGATGTGCACCTGCAGAGCGAATCTGAGCCCGGCGGTTGGACTACGCCGAAGGACGATATCAGCGGAGGGTCGCTAGGTTTGATTGCCCGTTACCCGACCGCCGACGTCACACCCTTCGTCCACGCGTTGGTTGGCGCCGATGTTGTTGGCGGCCCGTACTGGCAAACGGATACGTTCGGACCCGCTCTCACGGCCGGAGGCGGCCTCGATTACGGCACGGGGTTATTCCACCATCACCTTGCGATTCGCCTCTTTGAAGCGGACTACCAGTTCATCCATGTGGATTATGGCAATGTCAATGAGGGTGGCCGCGCCAACATCAATGCCATTCGGCTCAGCGCCGGCTTTGTGTACCACATCGGCGGCCAGCTGCCTCCTCCGCCTGTGACCCTCGCCTGCTCTGCCAGCCCCGCCTGGGTTTACCCCGGCGATCCGGTCACCGTGACTGCAACGGCCGGCGAATTGAATCCGAAGCTGACACCGGTATATACCTGGGCCGGAACCGGCGTCACGGGTAATGGATCCACCGCGACTGTAGCCACCGGTGCATTGGCAGGCGGCGTCTACACGGTAAAGGGTGAAGTGAAGGAAGGCACCAAGCCAGGCCAGACTGCGGATTGCTCGGCGAGCTTCACAGTAAAGGCTTTCGAACCCCCTACCATTTCATGCTCGGCGCGCCCCAGCACGTTGCTGCCGGGTGACACCAGCACCATTACCGCAGTGGGCGTGAGCCCGCAGAACCGTCCCCTTACCTATAGCTACTCTGCTACGGCGGGCACCATCACCGGAACAGGGACAACGGCGGCGTTCTCTTCCACGGGTGCTCCAACGGGCACTGTCGGGATAACCTGCAGCGTATCGGACGACAAGGGACAATCGGCAACCGCCAACACCAGCCTCACCATTACCGCGCCCTATGTGAAGCCGGTTCCGCGGACTCAAGCGCTCTGCTCCATTTCGTTCACCAAGAACGAGAAGCTGCCGACGCGTGTTGACAACGAAGCAAAGGCCTGCCTCGATCAGGTAAGCGAAGCGCTGAAGAGCGATTCGACAGCAACCCTCGTAGTTGTGGGCGAATCGACCGCGACGGAGAAGGCCAAGACCGCCAAGGAAGAAGTTGCCGCAAAGAAGAACAAGCACCTCGAGGTAGAGGAGTTTGCAGCCCAGCGCGCCGTCAATACCAAGGCGTACCTGGTTGAGGAAGCGAACGGCATCGATGCTTCCCGCATCGTCGTTCGCGAAGGCACAACGGATGGCAAGACGGTGGAAGATTACCTCGTGCCCTCCGGTGCAACCTTCGACGCGGATGTGCCCGGAACGGTCGGCGTGGATGAAGCCGCGGTGAAACCGATCGCTCGCAAGGCGCTGCACAAGACCGTCGTGCACCACACCGCGAAGGCCAAGGCTGCAAAATAAGCAGGTTGGCTTTTTGCCCTGAACGAATAGCATCGTCAAGCCCCCATCCCAGCGGATGGGGGCTTGGCGGATAAAAGGCTGATACATTTCTGCTGTTTCGAGTTGAGGCCGACCGGCAAACTGGTCGGCCTCATCCGTTCTGAAAGCATCTTCTATAGTCGATATATCATCTTCATAACGTGGAGCTTCATTCTCTCAATGAACCGTTTGTGGATTTTTCTTGGTCTCTCTCCCCGCCCAGGCCAACTGGCGCAGGCCGTAATTCTTCTCTTGTTGGCACTCACCCGAGCTGAATTGCCGGCGCAGGGATTACCGGCCCAGGGGCTCTGGAATGCTGTAGGTCCGGCGGGGGGCGATGCTCGCGCCTTCGCCACGGTTCCCGGACAGCCCAATCATCTCTACCTAGGCACCACCAATAGCTGGATTTACGAGTCCCTGGACAAGGGAGCCTCGTGGCATCGGCTGGTGAAGCTTGACCCAACCGAAGACCTCGTAGCAGACAGAATTCTGGTGGATTCCGCCCATCCTGAAGTGATTTTTGCAGGCGGATGGAAGCCCGACCAGCGCGATGGCGGCCTTTGGGTCAGCCGCGATGGCGGCGTGCGCTTCACCGCCGTGAAGGAACTCCGCGGCCAGTCGGTTTTTTCGCTCGCGCAGGCGCCCTCGAATCCCAAAATGCTCTTTGCCGGAACCTGGGATGGCGTCTTCCGCAGCGCCGACGGCGGCGCATCCTGGACCCTGATCAGCCCGCCCGGGAATACCGAGATTCACGAAGTCGAATCGCTGGCCGTCGACCCCCTCGACCCCAACATAATCTACGTCGGCACATGGCACCTGCCCTGGAAAACCGACGACGGCGGCAAGCACTGGTACAGCATAAAAAACGGCCTCATCGACGACTCCGACGTTTTCTCCATCATCATCGAACCTGGCATGCCGTTCACCGTCTACCTCAGCGCATGCACCGGCATCTACAAGAGCGAAAGCGCCGGCTTGCTCTTTGACCATATTCAGGGAATACCCACATCGGCGCGCCGCACCCGCGTTCTCAAACAGGACCCCGAGAATCCCGATGTTGTCTATGCCGGCACTACCGAGGGTTTGTACAAGACCGTGGACGCCGGCGCAACCTTCCAGCGCATGACCGTGCCTGATCTGGTTGTGAACGACATCTTTGTCGATCCGGCAGACTCCGCCCATGTGCTCCTTGCCACCGATCGCGGCGGAGTGTTGGCAAGCACTGACGGCGGCGCCACCTTCGCGGCCTCCAATGCCGGCTTCTCCGGCCGCAAGGTCGAGGCGCTGCTGGTCGATCGCGCCAATCCCAATCGAATCTACGCAGGCGTTGTCAACGACAAAACCTATGGCGGAGTTTTTATCTCCACCGATGCGGGTGTCAGTTGGAGCCAGATTGGCCAGGGCTTGGCCGGCCTAGATGTCTTCGCTCTCGCCCAGTCGGCCGACGGAACCGTGCTCGCTGGCACCAGCCACGGCATCTTCGCTCTGGACCTCGGAAACGCCCCCGATCCGTCCAACGCCAACGCCCCTTCCCCAAATCCGCCCAATCCAGACCCATCCAATCCAGCCACGCCCAATCCAGACCCCTCCAATCCGGATCAGCCAAATCCCGCGCCCGTCTGGCAGCCCCGAAATCTGATTGCAAACTTCTATGTGCAGAAGGCGACGGAAACGCACGCTGGCAAGCGCATCAAGGTCGAGAAGCACATCAAGATTCCCACCCTCAAGCTCGACAGCCGTGTCAATGCCCTCGACCTCTCTTCGGATGTGTGGCTGGCGTCCACCAACATCGATCTGCTCACCAGCCGCGATCAGGGAGCGAGCTGGCAGGGCGGTCCCGTCATGGGCTCAGGCGATTACGTTTCGGTTGCCGCGCACGGCTCCACCATGGCCGCGGCGCGGGCCGATCTGGTCATTCTCTCCACCGACGGCGGTTGGACCTGGGCGCCCATGCAGGTTCCCGTCATGGTCACCCGTATCCAGCAAGTCGCGTTTTCAAAGGATGGAACGCTATGGCTGGGCGCGCGCGAGGGCGTCTACTTCACCCGCGACACCGGCAAGACCTGGCTTTGGATCGAGCGGTTTCCCTTCCGCGACGTAGACGATCTCTCCTACGATTCATCCCAGGACAAGGTGCTGGTTAGTTCCCGCCAGAGCCAGGAGGTGTATGCCATCGATCCCAAAACGCTGAAATGGAAGTGGTGGGATACGGGCTACCGAATTGGCCAGGTCCGTGCGGCGGGCGAGCGCTTGCTGGCAGCGTCGCTCCACGACGGCGTCCTGGTTGAACCGCAGCCTGCCGGAGTCGCGAGCCGAAAACAGTGATCGCCGACCCACGGACGCAGCTGTTCCCCATTCATCGGACGCTTTTGTCCGATGAGTGGGAGTCCGCAGCACACCACGGCGTCCTGTTTTGCTGAACCTGCATTTTTGTTTCTTCCAGGAGCCAATGCACTTCGCCGCAAATTCGCGCGTCTCCGGCTCATCGGATGCCACGCGTCCTTTGCCCCACCCGGTCCCCTTGGCTTCTTTCCCTTCCGACGTTCTTGGGTAGATCCATTGCGCATCAACCAAGCTAAGGATAAATATGCCATGCCAATGGAAAGGGGTGAGTTGCCATGCCGTTGACTTCCACCGTAACCAGCAGAATCTCAAAGTGAGGCAACTGGGACGAATTGCCGGAATAAGACGGAAAAAGGGAATCGAAGTCCTTTCCGTCGGTGACGAATTCCGCCGCCGCTTGCGTACCTGCGGCAGAGAATCCCTGAACAACAAGCACGTTCCCGCTGCCGGTCAAATTAGGGAGGAATGCAATTGTAGCCAGGCCGCGGTGCTGCGCATCATGAGGGTCGTACGGGTATTCAGTCTTTTCGCCTGCCTCCGGGCGCCTGTTTTCCACCCGAAGTGCGCCTGCGCTGGCGTCGTCATGGACCACGAAATTCATCTTGGGGCTAATTGCGCTCAGCCAGGGATCCGCCTCTTGTGAGCCGGCCAGAATGAGATTCGACTCCTTGAAGTCCTTGAGCTCAAGATCGCGTACATAGCGAATCTCGGTTCGGTTGAGAATGGCTTCCGGAAGGTGGGTCACCTTGACCGCGAATTCCAGGTCGCTCATCGACGTATAACGAGCTCCCTCGATATGATGCACTGTCCGAGAATCGCAAGGCTCGCTGCAAACGGCTGCCTGTCTGTAAAAACCGCCCGCGTATTGATCCAGAGGGATCTGATGCCCAATCATCATCGTCGCGATCACCAGACTGCTGTCGGCGGGCGCAATGATGGTTTGCTGATCGCTGCGAAACATTTGAGACCACAGCTTGTGGGTAGGCGTCTCTTGATTCGCCAGGCGATGGCGATGATAGGCAAACAGGAACGCACTCGCGATCGCCCCTGCCAAAAGCACAAGACAAATCGCCAGGGTTCTTGAAACCCTTGGCGAAACCCTTGGCGAGATCGACGTCGCGTCTGCATCCCGCCCGGGGAGCGCGGATTCTGAAGGAGAAACCTCGAGCGCGCTGTCTTGTAGTCCGGCGTCAGCCCGTTCGAACACAGGAACATAGCTCCCGCGTGGGATGCTCACCCTCAGTTCCTCTGTCGCGCCCTCTCCTTCAAAGTATTCCTGAATCCGGATACGGAGACGGCTTGCATGGGAACGAACAATATTGTCATCGCGGGGGTCATAGCCGGGAGAGCGCTCGAAAACTATCTCGCCGATACTCCGCTCATTCAGGCTGCCGCTTTCCCCGGCTAGACATTGCTTGCTTACGTGCAGCAGGAATGTTGAGAGGCGAGGCGAACTGACGAAGTTAGAACTGGCCACTATCCGTTGAACAAGCAGCCACCTCGGATCGTCCTCAAACGATCTTGCCGAGGAATTCTCCCGTCTTGCAATCTGGACCACGATGGCCTGATTCTACAGACTATCCTCCTGAGATTCAAGAATCTGAGTTTACCCATGCATCACACACCAGTGAATCGTGGTTCAATGCGGTGAATTGCATCCGTTATTTATAAGAAAATAAATGCTTTACATGGCTTGACGGTGAAACTACAGTAAAACCACCTTCCCATCAATGACCCGCTCTGGCACCATGGTTTAACGGCAGAGCAACGATTCAGTTTCGGAGCACTTCTAATCGTCGCAAGGCGCCGTTTTTCTCCTGTGTTGAAGCACGCTCGAAGTCCCATGTCCATCCGTACTCCGGTGATCCAGATCGCAATTTGTGGTCTGTGACGGCTTTACCGCGCCGAAATGAGCCAGGACATGTCAAAGCATGCAAGGAACACAAACACTGAAGCACTGCACCTGCCTGGAAATCACCGGGCACAGGAAGGGATGCCTTGGAAACCCCAGGTTCTGGTTCTGATATAGTTCGAAGCACGGTTGATGCGCCGAAAGGCGAACTCGTGCGTCGCGCGCGGACCGCTGCGGAGATAAGCAATACCGCCGGACCGCGCATTCTCGTCGTCGATGACGATCTCTCGCTCGCCCGCTTTCTCACTACGGAGCTTCTGGCTCAAAATTTTCTCGTGGATCAGGCCCACGACGGAGAAGTGGCCTGCCGCCTGCTGGAGACTGAGCGGCGGTATGATCTGCTGATTCTGGAACTCAACCTGCCCAAGCTCGACGGAATGAGTGTGATCGCGAGGATGCGGCCGGTCCAGCCTCGGTTGCCCATGCTTGTGCTCACAGCGCGCTGCCGCGTGGAAGACAAGGTGATGGCTCTCCGTACTGGTGCGGATGACTTTGTTGCCAAGCCTTTCTCGCTCATAGAGCTAATGGCGAGAGTCCGCGTTCTTATGCGGCGGAATTCCGGCATGGTCCCGAACTGTTCCTCGATTGGCGATCTGGTGTTTTATCGGGAAGAGCGTCGTGTCGAGCGGAAAGGCCGGCAAATTGAACTAACCCCTCGCGAATTTGCAATCCTCGACGTCCTGATGCGGAATGCGGGACGACCCGTTTCACGCGCCACCTTGCTTGAACAGGTATGGAATACGTCCTCAGAGCCGGCAACCAATATTGTCGATGTGTACATGAAGTATGTGCGCGACAAGATAGATCACCCCGGCGAATCCAGGCTGATGCACACCGTACGCGGCATTGGATATGCGTTGCGGCCTGCCGAAGAGCTGTCGGTTTGATGAATCTATATCAAGTTGAGTGTGCCCCCGGTCCCTGGCCTTTGGGGACCGGGAAGGCCGCGGACCTCAATTGGCAGGGAGAAGCCCCGGCCGTGCACCCGCATCGAGATGCCAGCATTGCATGCACTTTCCCCATTCTGTGAACGCTTAAACGCACAATTATGTGCGCGAAAACGCATCAATAACGCCCCTATTCGCCCTTAGACGGCCTTCTAAGCGTGTTTAAGGGCGTTTACGATGCACTTTTGACGCACTTTTTGGGGCGCAGGATCGTTTCTTGCCTGCATTGCATGCAATGCAGGCATGGTTCCAGCGCGATGGATTCATGGGGATGATTACAATCCGCAACCTTGACGCGGAGATCATGCGCAGCCTGCGGGTTCGTGCCGCAATGAACGGGCGGTCGATGGAGGCGGAAGCGCGGGCGATTCTGACGGCGATTGTGAGGTATGTGCCGATTGCCGAGATGCCTGGACCGGGACTCGCTGGTCCTGAAAAGGTGTGAAGGTGCGGAGTGCTTCCTCCCCGGTCCCGTCAACTTAATGATGCTCGGTCGAAACCCGGGCCCCACGGCTTCCTCCCCGGTCCCCAAAGGCGAGGAACCGGGGGCACAGTCAACATGGATTGGAAATCTCACCAGGACCGGGGCCACTCGCCTGTTCAACCCTGGCGGTAGAGGTCGGGCTAAAATCGATTCGTGAGGAAGCGAGAATGACCGACCCTTCAGATGGAATGAAATCTTTTCAGAAAGAGCTGCGACGCGGCGGCATAACGGTTCAAGTTGCTAAGACCGACCCAAACCTCTTTGTTCATCGTGATGCTCCCAATGGGCCGCCTGAGCTTCGGTTCACCTACGTCAGGTTGAAGGGGAAGACGGTGACGGCGATTGCGATCTTTGCCGCGGAGCCCCCAATTGACGGAAAGCCAAGTTTTGCCGTGGGCTACGCGGTGCCAAAGGCATTCCAAAAACAGGGTCGGGCGAAAGATGTTCTCGCTGCTGCAATCGCTGACATGCAGGCGGGGCTATCTAGGAATGGGTTTCCTGATTTTTACATAGAGGCGATCGTGGGCGCTGGCAACGTGGCATCTCGTAAGATTGCCGAACAAGTCATCTCTGACGAGCCAGAGGCGATCACTGAAGGACTGTCGGGTTTGCCGGCGTTCAGATACGTGCGCAGGATCACATCGTGATAGCAAGCGGTGGGGTGGCGGGTGGCCCGCTCGCCGACCAAGCCACCCGCCCATCTTTGCTACTCATCGCGATGTTTTGCACAGATGAAGCATTCATCTGGTGCGAGTTCCACTACTCTCTTGACTGTCTCCGTCATCTCGCTTCGGTCATCCGCGTCAAAGACGCCGGGGAATTCTCCTTTTGTAATCATGTAGTTTCCGAGCTTATAGCCGGGCGTGTAGTCGAATTCCCCGGCACTGAAGATTTCTTCGTGCACTTCGCATTTCTTCAGGAGCTTAGCTTCCAATGCAATCCACGTTGCCGCTTCGCGCTGTGATTCAATGCGCTCTAGTTGGCGTGACACTGTGACCCTCCGGTGCCGAATTGAACTTCTTGACCTCCCGGAATTATACTCCCGCCACAGTGGCGGGTGGCCTCAGTTGCGACCCCCAAAACCACACCGAGGCTGCCGCCTGTCCGGTGTCCGTGGCCTTTCGGGGACCGCGGCACCATCAACTTAATGTGATTTCGCATTAGATCGCGGCCACCCGCCTGAAAAAAGCGAGGGATCGGGCACCCTCATTTGGGTTTTGGTTGAGGTTTCAGAATGACTTAGGTGCGCCGCCCGCCTAGAATACTCAATGCGCGCCTAGGCTAGAGGACCGCCAATCAGCTTGTCGGTCAGCACCGAAAAACCCAATTGGCGCTGCTTTTCGGAGATGTTGCTTGCCTTCCCCAATTCAGTCCTCAATTTCTCAATTGGTTGCTCCGCTAGGAATCGAATCAACTTGGGAAGTAAATCTTCTCTGGATTTACCGTTGATTTCCTTGAGCCCGATCATCTGCGCAAACAAACGGATATCCTGAGACTCCGGTAGCACTTGACGTCCTTTGAGGCGAAGTAGAAAGTCGCTCAGAACTCTATGCTTCTCAGGATAAGTCTCGCGGATCGCATCAATATCACGAGTGCCATCGCGATTGCCATTTGATTCGAGGGGCTTTTCGAAATCGCGATTGCCATTCGATTCGATGGATCTCTTGACGCTAGGCACACGCCTCCTAGCGAATTCCTGTGGGCCGCCTTCGGCGGCCCACGACGCTTTCGCAATCGCATTCTGGACTCGTTTGACGCCAAAATGCTTTACCAGGAGATTGATCTCATCTTCCAGCAACGACTTTTTAGACGAGGCGCTCATAATCCGATTCTGGGGAAAAACTCCTCGGCGAATGCAGCGAACTCAGATTTCACCCTGTCGTGTGTCCCCTTTGTACTGGAGATCGCCAAGCCATCTCGGGCCGACTTGAAATAAGAGTCCGAATGAGGAATATCGTTTTCGAACACATACCATCCGTACTGGGTCGCCTTGTCTTGAACATCCTTCCGCGCGAGCCTGTTTTCCTTCTTCACATCCCCACGGATATAGTCATTGAAAACAAGGCCGCAAACTTCAATTACTTTGTCCTCGTGTCGCATCTGAAATGCTTTGATGCTCCTATTCAGGAGCGGGAAACCAATTGAAGCCAAAAATTCGGCCCGAATAGGCACGAGAACATATCTACTACAGTGGTACGCAGCATCCGTGAGGATTGAATCCGTCGGAGAACAGTCAACAATAATCAGATCATAGTTTTGCTCAATTTTTGACACGAATCGCGGCAGCAACGTTTCTTTTCCTGTGGGATTTCGCAGCGTCCAAGAAAGCTCAAGTCGCGACGGGACAATATCCAATAAGCTGCCATCTTGATATTTCACACGGCGATAGATCGCTTTCGTTGGATCCAGCTTCTTTGGGCTGCCTGACGCCGTTCCTGTGGGAGTAAATTGCTCAAAAATATCGGCTACGGTAAGCCCGCCGCTGTTCAGGTAGTCGACGTAGGTTTGCGGTGACATCACGGATTGACTGGCGTTAGCCTGGGGATCCAGGTCGATAAGCAGGACCTTCTTGTCCAGTTGCAGGACGGCGTGCCAAGCAATCTGCGAGGCAAGCGTTGTCTTTCCGACCCCGCCTTTCATATTG
This sequence comes from uncultured Occallatibacter sp., assembly GCA_964458965.1. Lineage (GTDB taxonomy): Bacteria > Acidobacteriota > Terriglobia > Terriglobales > Acidobacteriaceae > Telmatobacter. The sequence continues at coordinate 16,905 of CAYWMR010000025.1, forward strand.
ATCATCGACACGCAAACAGCCATCCACACCCTCCCACGTTCGGAACTATCGTCGCTAGGTTCCGGTAACCTGATCGATTATACGTCTGAACGTGAGGCCGCGGGTACTCCAAACTCCTTCGATACCGTGCCGGCTGGCGCATCCCATCCCAGGGAAACAAACTCGCCACAAACGGGGTGCCCCGAGTCCGGGGTCCCAGTGGACAGGTCTTAGTCCGCGGGCTGGAGGTCCTCGCTGTTCGGGGACCGGGGCACAGTCAGCTTAGTAATGCGCGGTCGAAACCAGTGGCATCCGCCTTCCTCCCCGGTCCCCAACTGCCAGGGACCGGGGGCACAGTCAACTTGGCTTGGGAGCGCCGTCGAGACCGGGGCCACCCGCCGTGTTGTGCATCCATTCAGGCAGTTGCCAGCCTCTCTCGCAGGCCGTCCAGTCCGATTCAATTTCTACTGTGCCGTGCGTGCCCGTTTGATAATGGCGATAGCTTGACCAGAGCCACTCCTCGGGCTTGGTTGCGAGGCCGCGCTTGACCGAATTCCACCCCAGCGCACAAGATTCATGCAGCCATCCCCGGTCCCCAAATGCGAGGGACTGGGGGCAGCCTGGAGGGGATAGATTTCTTCGTGGGGCCGGGGCCACCCGCCACGCTCATCCAGGTTGGAATGGTCACCGAGACCGTGGCCGCCCGCCTAACAAAAACCATTCGACGATTGGATTCATCGCGTCCCTCCAGGACGCGGGCGCGCGGGTGGGAGCTTTCCACGGGTGGCGCTGTGCTTACCCGTGGCTATTTTCGTTCTCTCCCTCCGGGAGGAAAAGAAGCCGTCGAACGGCGGCGTGGTTTGGCGTGGTTGGCCTATGGATCACGGTAATCGCGGCGGTTGACTTCGCGGAGGGCATCTTGGTGTCCTTGCTCGGCGGCCTTGCGGGTCCAGTATCGATACTGCGTGTAGTCGTGCTCCGGGAGGAAAAGAAGCCGTCGAACGGCGGCGTGGTTTGGCGTGGTTGGCCTA
>CAYWMR010000025.1:18014-21369 GCA_964458965.1 uncultured Occallatibacter sp.
TGGATCACGGTAATCGCGGCGGTTGACTTCGCGGAGGGCATCCTGGTGTCCTTGGTCCGCGGCCATGCGGGTCCAGTATCGGTATTGCGTGTAATCGTGCTCGATGCCGAGGCCTACATCGTAGAGGTGACCAAGCTGGAATTGAGCCCTGGCGCTGCCTTGCTCCGCGGCGCGGCGATACCAGTGCGCGGCCTGTGTATAGCTGCGCGGTAGCCCCAAGCCAAGGTAGTAAAGGTCCGCGAGCCGAAGCTGTGCGTCCGCAAAGCCTTGCGATGCTGCGAGCCGATACCAGTGCACGGCTTCGGCATCGCTTGGGGCCACTCCTTCTCCTTTTTGAAACATGAGGCCGAGGTTGTATTGTGCCCAGGCCAGTTCCCCGTCGGCGGCGCGCTGGCACCATTCAAAGGCACCGGCCAAGTCGCCCGCGGTGTGACAACGGAAGCTCAAATTGGCCTGGGCATAGACGTGGCCCTGGTCCGCGGCCGTACGCTCCCAGCGTGCAGCCTGCGCGTCGTCTTGCGGCACGCCTTTACCGGCGTCAAACATGGTGCTGAGGATGTACTGCGATTCAGCGTGACCCTGATGGGCGGCCTGGGTGAAGCTTGCAGCCGCTTCTGCGAATCGGCCGGCGTTGTAGGCAGCCACGCCTGCCTGGTAGTGGGGGTTTGAAGTCGAATTTGCGGCGTCGCGCCGGCCACGGGCGAAGATGCTGGAGCGAACGGAGTGCAGCGCCAAAGCGCCGCCGGAGGGAATGTGCTGGAGTCCAGATTGCGCTTTATCTTCCAAAGGCAATCACCTGGCGGCCGACAAACTCCAACCGGTGCTGAGCGTCGGCGATGCGCTGGCGCAGGCTGGCTGCGAGTTCGGCGAGCAGATCGCGGTCTTGGTGGGCAGCGGCTTCGGCGTTGGTGTAGAGTTGGCCAATCTCGCTTTGAAGCAGCGTCTGGTGTTCGCCGTCGAGCGCGGCAATGTCTCGCTCGGCATGTTGAATCTGGCGGGCAAGACGAAGGAGGGTGACGCCGTCTCTTTCATCGGACCTTGGGGCATCGGACCCTGCGGCGTTGACCTCGAGATGGTCGTCGAGGAGACGCTGCAAGGTCTCGGCGTCGCCGCAACTGTAGGCATGGTTGGCGCGCGTCATGAGCAAGGTGAAGTGCTGTCGTTCTGCCTCGTCACTGGCAAAGTCAGGGTGGATGCGCCTTGCGACCTCGCGAAACAGCGACTTGAGACTGGGCGACGGGTCAAACTCCACGGGCTCCTGCTCCGAGCCAAATGCGGCTTCGTGGGTTTGCTGCGCACGCTCACGCGCTTGCTGCGCACGGCGGCGCGCGGAGTCCGAGTCGTAGAGTTCGACTTCACGCTCGGTGATGCGTGCGGCAATCTCGTCCAGCTCCGCATAAAGAACGCCGACGCGCTGGAGGTAGCGCACTTCAAATACCTTCATCTGAGAGCGAAGCTGGGCGATGTCGGCTTCGCGGTCGGCAAGGGCGGCGCGGACGGCGGAAAGGCGCTGGCGCTTTTCGGCGAGAGCTGCGGCGTTGGGATTGGGTTGAAGGGTAATTTCGGCTGGCATAAGGCTCGAGTCAGGGCAGGCTTTAGTTTAAACCGGGCGGGGAATTTGTCGTGGATTGGTATGGGTTGAATCGGGGCGTTGGAGCGGATTACTACGCCTGCCTCCCCGGTCCCCAAATGCTAGGGACCGGGGGCACAGTCGTTTCAGTTGGGAAAGGGCAGAGGGATCGGGGGCACAGTCGTTTCAGTTGGGAAGGGACAGAGGGATCGGGGCGCCATCAAATTGACAGGATTTTGGGCGGGGCTGCCTTGTTGAATCGATCGGCTTTCACTACAAGAAAACTCCTTCTTCAATCCTTGACACCACGACAAACTGAATGTCACCATGGAAACCTACTTCGCTCCCCACTTTTCCGCAACTGAGGTCTCCCGATGATGTCTTCCCCTTTGCGCTGCATGCGCTTTTTTGCCTTTCTTGTGTTCGTGCCCACGCTGACTGGGTGCATGAACACGATGGCGCCCACAACGCCGAAGATACTCGCACCCTCCATCACCTCTTACCCGGCGAGCGCTTACAGCGGCGACGTGACTGCCTATCGGACAGCGATGAATGCCAAAGACTACGCTCGGGCCCGGGTGCTGCGCGACCAGATTGTTTACCGGACGCTGGCCGACATAGAGTCCACTTACGGCCGCTTTGAGGTCCGACTCACGACCAGCCGGGCGACGGAAAGCGTTCTGGCCGACACCGCCGAACTGGGCATTACGGCTGCCACCGCCGTAGTCGGCGCCAGCGACGTGAAAGACATTCTGGCCGCATCGCTGTCCGGATTCCAAGGGACTCAGCTCTCGATCGACAAGAACTTTTTCCGCGAGAAGACCACCGAGTCACTGATCTCGCAAATGCGAGCCGACCGAAAAAACCTCGAAGCGCAGATCGTCTCCCGTCTCGGGACTGAGGACGTGATCCCCACAACAGACCCTACTACTAGAGCCAACATCGCGGCGTACCCCCTGGACGCGGCGTGGATCGACGTGACCCAGTACTACTACGCCGGCACCGTGCCGTCGGCGCTGGTTTCCATCGCCACCGCTACTGGCAACAACGCTACTGCCGCCGCGGCTAACCTCAGCAAAGCCGTTCAGTCGCTCACGCCGACCACCGCAGCGCAGGCCCTGCAATCGGTGAGCCTCCGCACCGTTTACCAGAAGCTCTCCGAGGCCGCCAACAGCACCGATACGGCTGTTTCCGGCCCGGCCATCACCTCGCTCCGTGCCTTGCTCACCGCATGCGGCACAACGCCAGACGCCTCGGCGACCTCAGCGCAACTACTCGATCAACTTAAGCAGGCCATCATCGCAACCACCACCGACGATGCGAAGCTCAAAGCCCTCAGCGACGCTATCACCAATCTCAAACTAAATTAAGGAGTCACACAATGGTCGGAGAGATCCCCGTTCCAGGTTCCAACTCCATGGCAGATACGGCAAATGCCATTACCCGCAACGAGCAGGATGGCTTTACCGAGCTCACCACTCTCGTCGCGGACCCCAAGTCCACCAACAACCTGGCCAACTTCATCGCCAGCACCGTCCAGTACGGAGCCGTCTCCATCGTCCACACCGGCACCAGTTCCCCCGGCACAGCCATTATCACCAACACGACCATCTACGTCAGCGGCGCCAAAACCGCTGTCGACGTCTACCATCTACCGCTATAACCATCACATGAGGGGGCCGCATGTCGGGGACTGCTCTCAGGCGGGTGGCTTCGGTCTCTCGCAGTTGGGGAGCGGGGAGAATGCGGATGGCAAAGGTGCCTCAAGGTTGATTTGGGCTCCGG
>CAYWMR010000026.1:0-20566 GCA_964458965.1 uncultured Occallatibacter sp.
AATTGAGCTTTTCTGGTTCGCTGGCTCAGTTATGATCCCACGCGGGTGAAGCGTCGCGGATGGCTATCCGTGCTTTGCTCCGTAACGCCGGTCACTCACCTGGCGTGAAATAGTAATCTCCCGCTACCGCTTCAATCCGTATTGGGAAATGCCGACCATCCGCGCCGGCTCAAAAAAGATTTCAGTGCTTTTCAAAAGCAGATGAATCCGTCTGTGGGTCTACGTTTGAGGAGCCTGCAAAATTGCCGGGCGCCCGCGACAAACAAACTTGCCGCTTGCTCCATTGTATCCCAACGTCAAACACGAATTGTAATCCGATTGTCCGCGCCAGGTAACTCTCCCGCAGACTCGTCGGAAGCACCGAAAGAAAGGCATTGACCATCATCGGGATATATCGGATTTAGAAGCTGATCTTCCTCTTAGGAAACCATGTGAGCTGGATGTTGGTGGTGGTCACGGTCTGTAAGCCGGGGAGATAGATTGGAGCCGTCCAGCGCTCATAGGCGAAGCTGCCATTAACCTCGAAATCCTTGCCGAAACGCTTGACCACCTGAAACTTGATGTCGTTCAGAGTAGTTCCTCCAGCGATAAAATCCTTTGCGGCCTTCTGATTGCGCACACTCACCTGAACCAGCTCATTGCCGCTCAGGTGATAGGTGATCCAACCCTGGCCACCCTTGTCTTCGCGGCCGATCCAGTCGCCGATTAGCTGGCCTGCATTTGTATAGCCCTGTCTCTCGATAGTTTCGTAATACATGAAGTGGCCGCCGTTACTCGTCGAGACCGGAGGATCCGTAGAAGCGGCTTCAACGCGTATATCCAGTTTGGGAATGCCGGGCACATGGGAGAGATACAGGCCGGGCCGCCATGAGGCGCGGCGCGGCGCGTCTGCGGGAGATACATCGTCATGCACCTCGGAGTCCGAATAGAGCATCAACCAATTGCGCACAAAAGGAAGCCGGTAAGAGAAGTCGAATGCGCCAAAGCGTGCGCCGGGATCTTGGGCACTGTTCTTTGTATTGCCTACGCTCGGAGCGGAAAAACTGAAGAAACTCCGCAGAAATGTGTGAAGAGTTATGGGCTCGTGGTCTTCCCCTCCCCAGATTACGCTGCGCTGGAATCCGAATTCGAGATCCCTCGTGGGGCGTAGGCTGATCTTTTCGACATGCAGCCACGGGTCGATGGGATAGGTGTGCCCTTTCATCGGCCCCACAAGAAAGTCGTACCGGAACGGTCCGGTGATCCTGGAAAGCAACGGAACATGAAGGGGTTCTATGCGATTAATACGGAAAGAGTAAATATTCTCGGCGTTGTTGGAGTAAGCCATACCGCCGCCAGCGGCCGGCCCCAGCCAGTCGTCCTGCTTCCCGAACGAGATTTCGTGGTTGAAGAAGTGCGCAGAGACATAAGCTTCCAGAATCCTTCCATCCGTTTGCGTAGCTATGGGTCCAAAAGGAATGGTGGCCTGCCGGTCTAACGGGATCGGGATCGTCGTGTTCAGGTAGTTCGTATCTGCGTCCAGCGTGGTAAGTTGCTGAGCCAGGCTCATTGAATAACCGGCAGAAGAGGGCGCGCCCTGAAACTCGCCGCGCGCATAGATCAGAAACCGGCCCACCGAGGCATAGCCGCTTGCTCCGGAGTAGTTATCGAACCCGTTGGAGAAGGGCCTGCCGTAATCGTTAGTGATGGTCGAGCCCAGATGATAACTGTCGCTTAGCGGTGTGCCGCTAATGGCGCGAGCCACAGAGTAAACTGACTCGATGCGAAAGTTGCCTTGAAGCGACAGGCAAGGGCCCTGGATATCGGAATGCAATTCGTGGTTCAGCGCGTCAACAATACCTTGCGCGTCGTCCGTGGCCGGCCCTGCATCGGCGTCCTCAATCTTGGCGCTTGCCTCCTCAACAATGCGATCTAGGCTAGAGCGCGTCCATGGGCGCATGCCAAGAAAAACGGTGTCGACAAAACCAAGGGAGTATAGACGCATCACTGCCGGATAGACCCAGCTGTCGACCGGAATATACGGGGAATCGAGTTGGGAAGGTTGACAGACAGGCACCGGACGGCTCGGATCGTGGCCCGGCTGACCAGCATCTTCAGGCGCTCCAGGATGCTCGGCCGCGATGCAATTGCCTGCCATCAGAAGAAGCCCAGCCATACCAACTACGTATCGTATAAGAGGTACCTTGGCTACTGATCTGCTCCCGTTCATAATCACACTCTATCATCCGAATCGCCTGGACAGACAACCCCGATTAGCTCTGAATCAGCAGGCCGGCATGCTTCCAGATGCCGAGTGAAACTCAGGCAGCTTTGGTTCATTGTGATTCGTTTCTTGATCGGTTGCCATTGTCTCAATCAAGCTGGTATATTTCGGGCTTAGTCTCGCGCTTTCTTCTAAATCGTTGATGTTTTCATTGAACCCTTGAATCCATGCGTCCTTTGACGCTTGAATCACTAGACACGGCCACAATCTGCTATCCGGAGCGCGCGGCCAGAGCCATAGGGAGTTGTGTGTTTCTGGAGTAAGCAATTTGCCGGACTCTCGCAAGAATCAATCGACCAACCGCGTGAAGCAGACCACACAGGCTCAGGCTGTGCACCGCAAACCCACCATGAGCGATGTTGCCCGGCTGGCTGGAGTTGGCACCATGACCGTTTCGCGCGTTCTCAGCGGAACCGTCCCTGTCTCCGCGGATACGGCACAGCGCGTGCAGACTGCGATCGATCAGCTAAACTATCGACCCAATGAGCTGGCCCGTGCGTTTCGCGGCCAGCGAAGCCGGAGCATCGGCCTGATTCTTCCTTACCTCTACGATCCGTTCTTTGCCAACTGTGCACATGCTGTAACCACAATTGCCAAGGAGCACGGCTACTCCGTCATCATCACCACGTCAAACGAGGATCCGGATGTGGAATCTGTTGAGGTGGAGCAAATGATGCAGCGGCATGTGGACGGGCTGGTGATTATTCCGGCCCGGACTCGTCAGTCGCGTCTCACGCGTGCCCTATTTGGAAAAACCCCCGTTGTTGCCTTCGATCGTCCAGTTGATGACCCGGCCATGGATGTTGTGCTGGTGCAAAACACCGCAGGCGCGCGCCGCATGGTCGAGCATCTTATGGAGCATGGGCACCAGCGAATCGCATTTATGGGGCTCAGCCGTGCCGTCTTTACCATCAACGCCAGATTTCTCGGCTATCGCCGCGCGCTTCAGGACGCGGGCCTGCAGGAAGATGCTTTCTTCGGCTGCGAGTCACAGGAAGATACCTTGCGGGTCGTGCAGGAGAAGCTTCATGGACCCAATGCACCTACGGCCATCCTGACTTCGAACACTCTGGCCACTCGCTACGTCTTAAGCGCGCTTCTGCACCTTGGAGTGAGGATGCCGGGCGACCTGGCCTTCGCCGGCTTCGACGACTTCGATATGGCGGAGTTCACCTCTCCCTCGCTAACTGTCGTTCGCCAGCCCGCGCAGGAGATGGGCCGCGTTGCGACAAATCTGCTCTTCGATCGCATCGATCGCGGTGAGCTTCCGCAGACCGGCAATCGGATTGTTCTACCCGTTGAGATCGTCTTGCGCCGCTCCTGCGGATGCAAGCACCGCACTCCGGTATTGATCCATTAGGTGGCTGCGCTCATTGTCCAGTTGTAAGTAGCGATAACTCACCATCTGTGCCCACAAGAATGAGAGTAGCCACCGCCTCGAATTGAAGAACGGCTCCGGGTTCCGTCGCGGCCACCCTCGTATACTCATCCAAAGAGCATGACGACCCATCTCGGCACAATTCTGAGCACCACCCGAGCCACAGTGGCCGCAAGCAAGGCAGGCGCGCCGTTGGCGGAAGTCGCGCGCCAAGCCGCATTGCACCACCCTCGTGGCTGGGCCGCCGCCTTGCGCCGCCAAGCCGCATCTGTTCCTGCAATCATTGCCGAAATCAAGAAAGCCTCGCCGTCAAAGGGTCTGATTCGTGCCGATTTTGACGCAACCTGGCTGGCCGATCGATTCCAACAGGGCGGCGCGGCCGCACTTTCGGTGCTGACCGATGAACCCTATTTTCAGGGCAGCCTGCGTAACCTCGAACTGGCTTCCGCAGCAGCCGCCCTGCCTTGCCTGCGCAAAGATTTCATGGTGGATGAGTATCAGATCATCGAGGCGCGCGCCCACCATGCAGATGCGATCCTGCTCATTGCCGCCGCGTTGACTAACAGCGAGCTCAAGGGACTAGCCCAGGCGGCTCGCTCCCTCGATCTGGATGTTCTGGTGGAAGTCCATACCGGCGACGAACTGGACCGCGTCCTGGATGCGCTCGGCGAAACAGGTGCGGACGCCATCGGCGTGAACAATCGCGATTTGAGGAGCTTCGAAGTGAATCTTGAAAATTCCCTCGAGTTGGTTGCGCGGATACCCACCAATGTCGTTCGCGTAGCCGAGAGTGGGATTTCAACGGCAAAGGATTTGGTTCGTCTCCGGGACGCTGGCTTTGATGCATTTCTGATTGGCGAGAGTCTCATGCGCCAGGCCGACCCAGGCACGGCGCTGGCGGAGTTGCTGTCAGGAGCGGCTGCAACACGATGAGTATGTGGATCAAGATTTGCGGCAGCACCTCGCTGGAAGATGCACTGCTGGCTGGCGAAGCCGGCGCTGACGCTGTCGGCTTCGTATTTGCGACCAGCCCGCGGCGGGTTACGCCGGCGCAAGTCGCGGCCATCGTTCCTCATTTGCCGCCGACAGTCGAGAAGATAGGCGTCTTCGTATATTCCGGGCTGGACGAAATCTACTCCACGGTGCGCATGTGCGGTCTCACCGGCGTGCAACTTCACTCGGAAGCCGGCCCGGGCGTGCCCGCCAGGCTGCGCGAGCGGCTGGGTCGCGAACTGCGCATCCTGCGTGTGGTCCATTTCAACGCGGAGGCCGTCGAGCTGGCAGTCGGACAGATTACTCAGCACCTTCGAAACCGCGACATCGACGGGGTGCTGGTTGACTCGCACACGCCAACGGCTGTGGGAGGCACCGGCGTCACCTTCGATTGGGCAACCGCCCGCGACACCTTCTCCCAAAACGCCGAAGCGCGAAAGCGTCTGATCGCCGCCGGCGGGTTGCGACCCGAAAACGTTGCTGAAGCCATCGCAACGCTACGCCCCTGGGGCGTGGATGTAGCCTCCGGCGTGGAAGCCGCACCCGGCCGCAAAGATCCGAACAAGGTGCGCGAGTTTGTCGCTCGCGCCCGCACCGCCTCACTCGACACATAAGCCCTCGCCTGCACCAATAGGCCCCTCGGGTAGGCTAAGGTCATGCTCCGCGAGACACCGCCCCGCCCCGCAGCCGAACCCGCTGCCACGTCGCGCTTTGATGGGGTTGATCTACTGCGCGGCCTCTCCATCATCGCTGTGATTCTTCTTCACGGCCAAATCCGGTTGCACGTCTATTCCATCCTCCTCAAGACAACCCTGCCTGGCTCTTCCGCATTCTCTTCTGGAACGGCGGCAACGGCGTAACGGTCTTCTTTACGATTCCAGGCTTTCTTATAACGCTCACTTCGCTGCGTCGTTTTGGCTCGCTTGCCCGCATGCGCGCATCAACGTTTTATCGCATTCGTTTCGCGCGAATCGCGCCTTTATTGCTTCTGCTTCTTGCTGTCCTCAGCCTCCTGCACCTGCTCCATGCGGGTCTCTTTCGCATTAACCCCTCCCGCGCAACTCTACCGCGTGCGCTTCTCGCGGCACTCACCTTTCATATCAACTGGTTTGAGGCAGTCCACGGCTATCTGCCGGCCAACTGGGATGTGCTCTGGTCGCTCTCGATCGAAGAAATGTTTTATCTCTTCTTCCCGCTCGTCTGCCTCCTGCTACTGCGATGGCGCCGCGGAATGCCGGTTTTCGTTGCTCTGCTCCTCAGCTTCGTTGTAATGGGCCCCTTTGCGCGCACCGTCTGGTCAACAAACCCGATCTGGCAGGGCACTTCCTACTTGGGCGGCATGAGTGGTATCGCGCTTGGCTGCCTGACAGCGCTGCTCACTGACCACCTGCAGCGCGCAAAACCGATTTGGACGAATGCGAAACTGCTGTTGGCCATTCAACTCACGGGCATTCTTCTGATGCTGCTGATCGTCGTCTGGCCGCCATGGCATTGGATGACCTTGCTCGGCCGCAGCGGCACAGACGATACAGTGCTTGGGTTGGGCACCTGCCTCGTTATGCAGGCGACGGTGCTCCGCGGTCGCAAGGGCCGCTTGTGGAGCGAACCAATCCGCTGGTTCGGCCGCCACAGCTATGAGATATACCTCACGCATGAATTCGTCGTCGTATGGATAACCGCTCTCTATGTCAAAGTCCATCTTGGTTCGCCGCTCGTCTGGGCCGCCGCCGAAGTTGCGCTCGCAGCTCCTCTCGGCTTCCTGGTCGCTCGCTGGTACTCCGAGCCCATGAACCGCCGGCTGCGTGGCGCTGCTCCACCGCCGAATCCGTCCCAATTACCGAATCAATCTTGATATTCGTTTTCCAAAATTGCTCTAAAGTATCAAGAATGGAACCCACACTGCATCCCCGCGCATTTGGGCTTGTCGCAGGCCTCGGCGTAGGGGCCGGCATCTTTTATTACAAGGCTTTGGTCGACGCGCATCTGGCCCTTGGCCTGTCGCCTCGCCTCCTCATGGTTCACGCGGACGTGCGGTACGTCCTGGCCCAGGCCGCGGCTCGCAACATCGAGCAACTCGCGCAATACCTTGCTGGCTTGCTGAAACAGATCGCTCTTGGAGGCGCTGAGATCGCCTCCATCCCGGCATTCGCTCCCCAGGTTTGCGCCGCAGAGCTCGCCGCCATCGCTCCTCTGCCCCTCATCAGCCTTCTTGACACCATCTCAACCGCAGTTGCCCAGAAGCGATTTCGCCGTGTAGCCCTCTTCGGTGCCCGCGTAACAATGGAGACCAAATTATTCGGAGTGTTCGGAACGCCCGGAATGTTATCTGAGATCGAACTGATCATGCCCACACCCGCCGAGGTTGACTTGATCGCCGACACGTACACTCGCGTAGTGGAAAGAGCAGAGGCCTCAGAGGAAGACTTCAACCACCTGCGCACGCTAGCTCACACGCTTATCGATCGCGAGCAACTCGACGGCATTATTCTCGCCGGCACAGACCTGGCCTTTGTCTTCAATCCAGGCAATACCGATTTCCCGCATCTGGATGGCGCACGCCTCCATGTTGACGCCATCATGCAACAGATTCTCTCTCCCCCTCCACCTCGCTAGCCGCAAGTGAAAAGGCAAAGACTCCACCCCCTTACGATCAGAATCAGACGGGCGGCTCTTCCCTGTTCCCTATTCGCTGTTCTTCCCAAATCTCTCCCGAACCAGCCGCAACGCCTCTTCCTCAGTCCCAATCGTCCCTTCGAGCTGCGCATCTTCCATCGCCCGCAGCATCTCCTTGAACCCAGCTCCCGGCGTGTATCCCGCCGCAATCAGCTCCCGTCCCGTAATCAGCGGCTTCGGCCTAACCGCCTCTTCAGGCATCGCCTCAAACCGCTCCCGCACGAACTCCCAGTGCTCCAGATTCCCGCTCCCCGCCAGGCAATCCATCCGGTGCAGCGCCAAGTGCTCGTCAAATCCCTCCAGCCGGAAAAACCTCTTCAGCGTTGAAGCCTTCATCCGCCCCGCATCCGCAAACCGCATGTGATTCTCGATCAGTGCCAGAATCTGCCGCGTCTCCTCATTCGAGAACCGGAACCGCCGGCAAATCTCCGCTCCCACGGCCACCCCCACCTCCACGTGTCCGTCAAAGCGAATCCGATCCGGAGCCCGCCGAAACGTCGGAGGCTTCCCCACATCGTGCAGTAGCGCACCCCACGCCAGCGTCGCCGAACACCCAGCCTCCAATTGCCCCAGCAGCCCCAGCGTATGCACCCATACATCTCCCTCTGGATGGTATTGCGCCGGCTGTTCCACTCCCTTCATCCGCGCCACCTCAGGCAGCACCTCTTTCAGCAGCCCCGTCTCATCCAGCAGCTCAAACGCCCTTCGCGCCCGTCCCTCCGTCAGCATCTTCGTCAGCTCATCCCGAACCCGCTCCCGGCTCACCCCGGAAATCCGTCCCGCCAGCCCTCGCATCGCCGCCTTCGTTCCCGCTTCCAGCTCAAACCCAAACCGCGCCGCAAACCGCACTCCGCGCAGCATCCTCAGGTGATCCTCTTCAAACCGCTCCTCCGCCCTCCCAATCGCCCGAACAACCCCCGCCTCCAAATCCGCAACTCCACCGACATAATCGATGACCGACGCGCGAATATTTTCCTTCAGAGGTTTGTCATCCTGAGCGATTAATAATGAGCTGTCACCCTGAGCGAAACGAAGTGAAGTCGAAAGACCTGCTTCTAAAGGCTTGTCATCCTGAGCGAGCGTAGCGAGTCGAAGGACCTGCGGTTGCTTTTCGGAGTTTCGCAGCGGATCAAATAACAGCCCATTGATCGCAAAATCCCGCCGCTTCACATCCTCCTCAGCGCTCAACGTATATCGCACCGCATCCGGATGCCGTCCATCCGAATACACTCCATCCGACCGAAAAGTAGCCACCTCCGTCGTGACATAGCTCTCATCCTCGCCATTCGCTACCAGCACAACCCCAAAGTGCGCCCCCACCGCAAACGTCCGCGGAAACAGCCCCAGAACCACATCCGGCGTCGCAGATGTCGCCACGTCATAGTCCGAAGGCTCCCGCCCCAGCAGCAAATCCCGCACGCACCCCCCCGCGAGATAAGCCTCATACCCCTCCGCCCGCAGCCTCTCCACCACCTTCAAAGCCGCCCCAAACTGTCCCGTCCCTCGCACCATATCCCCCATTCTCTCGCAGTCGTCGTCCTGGGTCGCGCAAGCGGCGTCTGCCGCACTGCAGGTGCTTCAACCCGGACGTTAAACTATCTCTATGCCCGCCTCCGGCCTAATCCTGGCCATCGAATCCTCCTGCGACGAGACCGCCGCCGCCGTAGTCCAGCGCGGCTCTCGTACCCTCAGCTCTGTAGTCGCCTCCCAAATCGCAACCCACGCCCGTTACGGCGGAGTCGTCCCTGAACTGGCCTCCCGCGAGCACCTCCGCGCCATCGTCCCCGTCGTCCGCGCCGCCCTCGCCCAGGCCAACATCACCCTAGCCGACCTCGACGCCATCGCCGTCACCAGCGGTCCTGGCCTCGCCGGCGCCCTCCTCGTCGGCATCACCTACGCCAAGGCCCTCGCCTTCGCCAACCATCTCCCCCTCATCGCCGTGAATCATTTAGAAGGCCACATCCACGCCGTCCTCCTAAACGAGCGCGAGTCCCAAATTGGTAGTCATCCTGAGCGACCAAATAACGATTGTCATCCTGAGCGCAGCGCAGCGGAGTCGAAGGACCTGCTTCTTGCAGACCAGCCGGGTGCCCCCGGTCCCGCGTTTGGGACCGGGGATTCGAAGATCAACCACGAAGCCGAACCCGCCTTAGCCCTGGTCGTCTCCGGCGGCCACACCCACCTTTACCTGGCCACTCCCACCGCCAACACCTGGCGCTACACCCTCGTCGGTCGCACCCTCGACGACGCCGCCGGCGAAGCCTTCGACAAAGTCGCCAAGCTCCTCGGCCTCGGCTACCCCGGCGGTCCCTGGATCGACGCCCTCGCCCTCCACGGCAACCCGCGCGCCGTCCCATTCGCTTTCTCACACGTCAAAACCAAGCTCCACCTCGCCGGAGCCGCCCCCCGCACCAAGGCCGCCAAAACCGCCCCCATCGCCAACCTCGACCCTCACTTCCTCTTCTCGTTCAGCGGCATCAAAACCGCCGTCCTCCGCTACGTCGAACTCCACAACCTCCGCCCTGAAGCCGAGTCCCGCCGCGAAACCCTCTTCACCGGCCCCGACGCCCCGAGTGCACCAACAAAGTCCATCAGCTTCCAGAAGGGTCTCGTTTCGGGGGACCGAGAATCCACTCACGTTCGCCCCGCGCGCAGCGGACCAACCGTCGACGACGCCCTGGCCACCTGCGATCCCCAAACCCTCGACCTCATCGCCAGCTTCCAGCACGCCGTCGTCGGCGACCTCCTCAAGAAGACCTTCGCCGCCGCGGAATCCCTCGGCGTCCGCCGCATCCTCGTCACCGGAGGCGTCGCCGCCAACCGCGAACTCCGCCAGCGTTTCACCACCGAGGGCGCTGTGCGGGGTGTACCAGTTTCATTCCCAACGCTCGCGCTATCGACAGACAACGCCGCAATGATCGCCGCCGCCGCCTGGCCGAAGTTTTTGGCCGGCGAATTCGCTCCAACCAACCTCTCCGCCGAACCATCGCTCGCCCTGGGAGGGTAAGTACATCGCTTTAATCCGATTCGCAGGATCCACGTGCGGCGAATTACTCCACGCAGCCCATCGCCACGCGCACCAATGCCGCCAGCCGGCAAATCTGGGCGTTCGTCACTGGGCGGTGCCCTAACACCGGCACCTCCAGCTGCTCGCGCCTCACTGTGCAGATGCTCTCTGCCTTAGCTACGCCATCCTCCCGAAGTCCCGTTTCCCCAGCCCTCAACAGGAGGTGTGTCGGACTCAGCTTGTGGATGGATGTTGAAAGCGGAGCTACCAGAACGGTATTCGCTCTGGGATGGCAGTTGCGATTGTCCGTGGACACCACAATAACCGGCCGCCGCCCCTTGTCCGGCGGATCGGTCGGAAAATGCGTCCACCAGATCTCCCCGCGCAGTGGATAGCGCCCCACCCGCGGTGTCAAAGCTGAGCCTCAGAAGAGTCAATGTCGGCAAGGAAACCCGGACCGGCCATCTCGGCCCATTGCTCCTCTTCCGCCAGTTCTTCATCTGAAGCCGTGTCGTAATACTCCGTAATGGCCGCTTCGATTGCCTGGCGCTTAGCCTCCAGAATCAACTCCCGCAGCAGCATCTCCAGCGCCTCCGAGTCCGACCCCGCCTTGCGCTTCTCACGCGTCTGGCTCACGAACGCCACCGCTTCTGGAGCTAGGGTGAAGCTTTTCTTGATCTTCCTCTCAGTCGCCTGTATTGTCATACTGATTATCGTACTCCAAATCCGACCGGTTTGCCGGTAGTGAAGTAACGAACAAGCCGCCGGGTTCTTTCACTTTTCACTTCTTCACTTCTTCACTCGTTCACTTCTTCACTGTCCACTGTCCCCTGACCCCTGTCTTGCTACAATCGAAAGGGCCGCAAGCCCGCAGATTTCAGTCCGTTGCCGAGCAGCCAGTTAGAAGCTGATTTCCCGATGCCTCTCCGCCTTTTTAATACTCTTTCCGGACAAGTCGACGAGCTCTCGCCCATGGACGGCAGAGCCCTGCGCATGTACGCCTGCGGGCCGACTGTTTACGACTACGGCCACATCGGCAACTTCCGTACTTTCCTACAGATAGACGTCCTACGGCGTACGCTGGCGCTGCTCTCGATCCCCGTCCGCCACGTCATGAACATCACGGACGTCGACGACAAGATCATCCGCAACGCCGCTGCCGCGGGCATCCCCATTGGCCAGTACACGGCCCCCTTCGAGCAGGCCTTCCTCGATGATCTCGAAACCCTCAAGATCCAGCGCCCTGAGCAACTTGCCCGCGCTACCGAGCACATTCCAAAGATGGTCGAGCTGATCCAGAAGCTGGCTGCGGTTGGAGCCGCCTACCAGACCGAGGACGGTAGTTGGTACTTCCGGCTGGCCGCCTTCCCCGAGTACGGCAAGTTGAGTAAAAAGGACTTAAGCGGCATTGAAGATGGTGCCCGCGTCGATCTCGACGAGTATGAAAAAGACTCGGCCCGCGACTTCGCTTTGTGGAAGGCGGCCAAACCCGGCGAGACCTCCTGGGACACCGCAATCGGCCGCGGCCGCCCCGGCTGGCATATTGAATGCTCGACGATGGCCATGGAGTACCTCGGCGAGAGCTTCGACCTTCATGCCGGCGGCGAAGACCTCATGTTTCCGCACCATGAGAACGAGATCGCACAGAGCGAGAGCGTTACCCATAAGCCCTTTGCCCGCCATTGGATGCACGTTCGCTTCCTGCTCGTCGATGGGCGCAAAATGTCCAAGAGCGAGGGCAACTTTTTTACCCTCCGCGACCTGCTTTTGAAGGGCTACAAGGCCTCCGCAATCCGTCTGGCGCTGATCTCAGTGCCTTACCGCCACCAGCTAAATTTCACATTCGATGGACTTATCGAAGCCACCAACGCGATCGAGCGGCTGCGAACTTTTCACCAGCGCCTGGTCCAGGGGAGCTTTGCACCGGGTTCGAATCCGGCGCTCCAGCGGGCCGCAAAGGCCGCGCAAGCAAGCTACTTAGAGGCTTTATCGAACGACCTCAACACTGCCGAAGCGCGCGCGCCGATCTTCGACCTGATTCGCACTACCAACACTGCCATCGACCAAGGGCAATGCTTTGTGGACGATAAGGATGCGATTCTGGCCGTCTTGTCCAGCTTCGACGCCGTGTTTGACGTGATCGAAGACATCGACGCCGAGCCCACGCGACGAGCGCTGGAATGGGCGGAAAAAGCAGGGAGGCTCGCCGATGTTGCCCCGGAACTGCTTTCGCGTCAAACGCTTACCGACGAAGCAATCGACGCGTTGGTGGCCGAGCGAACGCTGGCCAAAAAGCAGCGCAACTTTGCCCGCGCCGATCAGATTCGAAATGAGCTAGCCGAAAAGGGAATTCTGATCGAGGATTCCAAGGACGGCGTACGCTGGAAGCGCAAGTGACAGCAGGGGGAATGGAGCGGGCGATGAAACCTGAGATCGATTTCGAATTGGAAGAAGATGGCCGCTGGATCGCAGAAGCAAGAAGCTTGCCGGGTGTGCTGGCCTACGGATCCACGCTTGAGGATGCACGGTCAAAGGTTGAAGCGCTGGTAGCGTAGATTGTTTTGGAAAATGCTTTGAGAACGACCCAATAGGAGGTTCCCCAAATGGAAGCCAACGAAGCCCAGGAGTTGGAAGAACAAGCCGAGCACGGTTCGCATGAATCCTCGCTGCGCCCGGTCGCATTTACCATGAGCGTGGTTGCCGTGTTGGTGGCCGTGACTACAGTGCTCGGTCATCGCACGCACACCGAGGCGGTGCTCGACCAGAACAAGGCCACCGATCAGTGGAACGAATACCAGGCCCACAAAATCCGCTCCAATGATACGGCGTTGATGTCCGATCTGCTGAGCGTCGTAACCATCGCCGATAAGGACGCCGCGCAGAAGATCGCGAAGTCCTACAAAGACCATCAGGCCAAGTGGGCCGACGAGCTGACGGACGACAAAGAGAAGGCCGAGGCGCTGGAAGTGAAGGTCGAGCAAGCCGAGGCTCGCGCCAACCGATTCGACTTATCCGAGGCGCTGTTGGAGATTGGCCTGGTGATTAGTTCAGTCACGCTGCTTACGCGCACCCGTATCTATTGGTATCTGGGCATTGTTTTTTCGATTGCTGGAATTGCTTCCGCGGCTTCGGTTTTGCTTTTGAAATAGCCTCGATTCATTTCAAGGTTCTCAAGAATTCGTTCTGGTTGACTCAGGTGGGACCTGCTGCAACTGATCGACGGACTGATGCCTAGCCTTTGCTTTGAACTGCGCAGTGGTAAGAAGGATGACGGCTAGAACAATGCCGGCCATGCCGGCGAATTCGGCGGGCGCGGGGCGCTCGTGGAGGAAGAAGATTCCCAGCAGCACTGCAACAACGGGGTTCACATAGGCATACGAGGCGACCTTGCCCACCGGCACATGCTCGATGAGATAGATATAGCCGGTGTAACCCAGCAGCGAACCTCCGGTGATGAGATAGATAAGCGAGCCGGCGGCGCTCAAGGTCAAATGAAACCGCGGCCATTGGCCCAGCGCTGTACCAAATAAGGTGCTCAAGGTTCCTGCCGCAATCATCTGCCAGGCTGCCGCCACAAAGCTGTTGACTTTGAGTCGCGCCCGCCTGGATACGATGCTTCCGGTAGCCCAGCACAGCGCACCTCCAAGCAAAGCGAAGATAGACCAGAGTAGCGCGCGGTCGCCGCCCAGGCCGTTGCGCAGCGAGGGCCAAAGCAGCACGATCAGTCCTGCAAAGCCTAGCAACAGCCCTAGCCAGCCGCGTACAGGCAACGGCTCACCGCCCGGCAGCACCATCTCTATCAATGCCACATACAGCGGAGTTACCGCCATCACCAGCGACGCCAGCCCGCTGGGTACGATGCGCTCCGCATATACCAGGCCTACATTGCCCCCGCCCAGCAGCAATAATCCCAACAGCCCAAGCATAAGCATGGTCTTCGCAGGCCAGAAGAGGCGCAGCCCGCGCCAACGGCACCAGGCCAGCAGAATGACGCCGGCAATGACGAATCGCGTCCCGGCCAGCAGCAACGCTGGCATATCCGCCGCTCCAATGCGAATGGCCGTGAAGGTTGAGCCCCAGAAAAAGTAGACACTGGCGAAGGCCAGCACGATGGATGCGGTCGAGACAGCCTTCGCTTCAGCGTGCACCGCCGAGATGGATGAATGTGCCATGAGGATGATTTCATGGTACCGTGTACGGAATGCGTCGGCCTCCTGGTTCTTGCGGTGAAATTATGTTGTGAGCGCGGATCAGCTGCTCAATGAGCAATCGGGACATAGGCGGAGCGATATTGCAGATGAACCCCTTTGTGGCGGTCGATCGCAGCGTCAGCGAGTTTAACGCGGAGTCGATGGCGCTTTCCGTCGAGCGATTTCGGCTTGAATCCGAGCTCATAGCGAAAATGTAACTGCTCGACGATCTCTTTCAACCCTGTTGCATATGTTTCCGGTGTCACTGTCAGGTATTGTCCGCCGGTCTGGACAGCAATATAGTTCGCAATCGCCGACTGTTCGCGCGCGATCCATAGCGATCCGATGCGGGGAGAGCGGCTATCCTTCAAACCGTAGACTATGGCCGAGGTTTCGAGCAATTCGTAAATGAAGCGGTCGGCCTCCGGCTTGGGCATTCCGCTGTAGTCCCCATAGAGGAAGATCACTACCGGCAGAGTTTCGGCTGACAGCGAATAGGTGGCATTCACGATAAGCTGCAGGGTCTTCTGCAGGGCCAGTTCTCCCGATCTGTCGTGGGTGCGCGGGTCGGGAATTGGAGCGAGCGCCTGCTCGAGGACCGGAGCCGCCTGCGCGATGTTGCTCGTGGGCAGCAAGTCGAGCTTCGAATCGCCATTGTCACACCAGTGAGCGACTGCCACCTTGTCCCGTTTTTCGAGGAACGTCAAGGCTGGATCGAAGCGGCCGATCTGCCCGGCAAACAAGCCCGAACCATTCGCTTCCCAGCCCTTCATGTTGCATTGCACCACAAACCACAATGCCAGGGGCCGAATGGCAGTCCCTGCGTCAAACGTCTTGATTGAGACCGGACGGCCGTTGTCAAGGACCTGGAAATCGCCTCGCGCCAAGGTGATGTCAGGAGTTCCCTTCGCTCCATTCGAGGCCATTACATCGATCAATACCAGATTGGATGAAACGCGGAATACTGTCTCGGAGGAAGTGGAGGCCGACTGGGCCTCCCGCGCGTCTCCCGATGCCGCGAGAAGGCTTGCCGGCAGCGCAAGCAGCACAAGTATCGGAGTCGCGAAAGGCTTCATATTCGAGTATCGCGACCGGAGTGAGACGCAACGGCCGGCGGGATCACAAGCGAATACGGCGAATAATGCGGAGAAGTTCCGCCCTCATTTCGTTGGTCGCGAAACCCTTCGCCGAGGCGGGTGCGCTGTACAGTGGATATAAAACTGTTCTATCCTCAAGCCAGCGGGGCTCCCATGCAAATGCGCACCACCCATGCGATGCTGCTCGTGCCAGCCGAAAGGCGCTGGTCGCGGTCGCGCGCACGAATCATCTGCCCGCGAAAGCATCTGCGCGTGCTGCCCATGCGCACTCGGCCTAGTCTCTTCGCCAGCGATTAGTAACGGCCTGGCGCCCGCCGCGGCGGACTCGCTTATTTTTTTCTCGCCCCAGCTGAGCGAGCAGAACCGAAAGCCCCCACAGCAGGGGTCTGCGGCGTGCCGCACTCAAAGCCGCACAACTGTATCTGCCAGGAGATTGACGATGACTAAGGAAGAGCTGTACGCGCAGTATGGACCGAAACTTGTTTGTACCTTGCCGGGCCCCAAGGCGCAGGCGGCGGTGGCTGCGGATACGAGGCTGATCTCGCCGAGTTATACGCGCTCCTATCCGTTGGTGGCCAAGCGCGGGCGCGGCATTCGCGTGGAGGATGTGGACGGCAACGAGTTTCTCGACTTTGCGGCGGGCATTGCCGTCGTGTCGACAGGCCACTGCCATCCCGAGGTGGTTGCGGCCATTCAGAAGCAGGCCGCCGAGCTGATCCACATCTCCGGAACCGATTTCTATCACGAGGCACTCACCGACCTAGCCGACCGGCTCTCGGCTGTGGCGCCGATGGCGGGACCGCACAAATTTTTCTACGGCAATTCGGGAGCAGAAGCCATCGAGTGCGCGCTCAAGCTGGCCCGGTACCACACTGGGCGGCAGCAGGTGATCTCATTCTTTGGCGCGTTTCACGGGCGCACCATGGGCGCGTTGTCACTTACCGGATCCAAGCCGCAACAGAAGCGCCGGTTTTCGCCGCTGGTTCCAGGCGTAACGCACATTCGCTTTCCTTATACGTATCGCGGCTGCACGGGCGGGCCACAAGAGGAAGAGGCTTTCAGCATGGGTTGCGCGCGCTACATCGAGGAGAAGCTTTTCAAGACCATTCTCGCGCCGGAAGAAGTAGCGGCCATCTTCATCGAGCCAATTCAGGGCGAGGGCGGCTATGTTGTTGCGCCGGACAACTTCATGCGCGAGCTGCGCGCCATCTGCAATCGTCATGGCATTTTGCTGGTGGTGGACGAGGTGCAATGCGGCGCGGGGCGCACCGGGAAATGGTGGGCGGTTGAGCACTCCGGCGTGGAGCCGGATATGGTGTGCATCGCCAAGGGCATCGCGAGCGGCATGCCTCTGGGTATCTGCATGACGCGCGCGGAGATTATGGATTGGGTTCCCGGCTCCCATGCCTCGACCTTCGGCGGCAACCCGGTGTCGATTGCCGCAGCCCTGGCGACGATGGACATTATTGAGCGCGAGGCAATGGACAACGCAGGCCGTGTAGGCGAGTTCATGCTCAAGCGGCTGCGCGGATGGAAGGACACTCATCCGCTGGTAGGCGACGTGCGCGGACGCGGGCTGATGATTGGCATTGAGCTGGTGAAGGACAAAGCAACGCGCGAACCGGCCACGGCGCTGCGCAATCGCGTGGAGACGCTGGCCTTCGAGCGCGGCCTGATGGTGCTGGGATGCGGTGAGACCTCGCTTCGGCTTGCGCCTCCGCTGATCGTCAATGAACACGAGGCTACCGTGGCTCTCGACATTCTGGAAGAGGCGCTGACGCTCGTGGAAAAAGAACACGAGCACGCGACTGCGTTGGAAGCTGCAACGGCCTGAACACGAGTTTTTTCGAGCCAGGCATTCACACCGGGCCGGGTGGTTGGCGATGGGATGGTTGCATCAGACGCGAATTACATGGCTGGAGCGAAGCCTCGCCGGCTTGAATTGGGTGGCGAAGCGGCGTGGAGGTTCGACAAGTCTGCCCGCTCATCTGGCCACTGGCATTGAGGGTGAAGACGCAGCCTTTTTTTATCTGCGGCGCAAAGACTATGTTGTGGTAGCGCGGCGCTGGTCCTCGGGCAATGTGCCAGGCGACCTGGACCTGATCGCGTGGCAGGGGCCGCTGCTCTGCATCGTCGAGGTGAAGACGCGCACCGCGCATGACATCGCCGCCGCCGAAGTTTCCGTGGACAGCCGCAAGCGGCATACCCTTCGCAGGCTGGCGCGCCAATACGTGCGCCAGTTGCCCCAGGAGACGGCTCCGCCGGTTCGCTTCGATGTGATCAGCGTCTACCTTGTACCCGGAGAAGAGAAGGAATTCGTCCACTTTGAAGGGCCGTTCGGTTGGAGCGAGCAACGGGATTATGAAAATCGCTAGTCAAGCTGAGGGGTCGTTTCCTGCATCTGCGTCGAGTCAAACGCTCAAACTAACACGGCCAAGTTAGTCACAAAGCGTAGAATCAGGCCATGAGAACCGCGAAGATCAGCGAGCTGAAAGCCAAACTGAGCGCCCACATTCAGTATGTGAAGAACGGCGAAGAAGTGCTGATTCTTGAGAGAAACACACCAGTTGCCCGATTGGTAGCAGTAGGACCGGTAGACGAATACAGCGAACGGGAACAGCGTCTCATCGCAAAAGGCATTCTCACCCCGGCGAAGACGATCCGCCCGGAGGGATACCGGTTGCCCGAACCCCCGGCCCGATGATTTCACAGGAAGTGAAGGATCAGCTTTGGGAAGAAGAGCGCGCTGACCGGTGCTGAAACCCGCCGCTTACTGGGACTCCAGCGCGCTCATCCCGCTTTTCGTAGCGCGGACGCAGACGGAAAGGGTGTCACAGTTTTTCGCAAAGTATAGGGTCGCCATCTGGTGGTCCACTGCTGTTGAGATCGTCAGCGGACTGACGAGGCTCGAGCGCATGGGCGAGATCGACCACGATGAATTTCACGCCGGAAAGCAATTGGCGCAGACCGTCGCCACGACCTGGGTTTCGATTAGGCCTTCCGAAAGAATTGCAGCCGGAGCATGTTCGCTGCTTGAGGCGCACCCGTTGAGCGCGGCCGATGCATTGCAACTTTCCGCGGCGCTGGAGTGGTGCGAAGGCAAACCCCACGGCAACGTATTCTTAACGTTCGATCGGCGCTTGCGCGAGGCAGCAGGGCTGGCTGGATTTACGTTGGAATAGCTTCGAAGTTACCCCTTCGCGTCCTCGAACTCTTCGTGCCAGGCCATCTGAATGGCTTCGAGACGCGGCTCATTGGACTTTGCGGGGTCGTCGGCGAAACCCTCGAGCTCGATGACGTAGCGATGGAGGTCCGTGAAACGCACGGTCAAAGGATCAAGGCCGGGAAACTTTTCCTGCAACTGAATGCCGATCTCTTCGGCGTCGGTCCATAGAATCTCGCGGGGCATGGTGGGGCTCCTTACTTTTCTTCCGCAAGAGTCAGCGGCTTGCCTTCGGAGACGTAGTTGCGATTCCACTTGGGAATCTCGACCACGTAATCGCCGGGGCGAGTAATGACGGCCTGGCAACCGAGGCGCGAGTTCAACTGCTGATCGGCGGCCATGTCCATGCGGTCCAGTTCATCGTCGTCGGCCGGGCTGATGCCGTCCTGGTCTTTGATCCACAGATGGCAGGTGGTGCAGGCGCAAACGCCGCCGCAGGCGTGGTCGAGAAAAACGTCGAAGTTCTCCGCGACATCGAGAAATGACATCGGCTTGCCGTGGTGCTCATAGGGCAGCGCGCCAAATTCAAACTCGGCCGTCTTGCCTTCGGGAAGAAAGGTGACGCGCACAAGCTTGTCGGCGGGAATATTTTTGTGATTTGTTTCGCTCATATAATCCTTTTCCTTCGCGCAAGCTCTACTAACTCCGCTATCTCCGCTAACAGCGCCAACTCCGCTTTACTTGAACTCCGCGGCGGCCATGGGATGAGGCGCGGTGACAGCCTCGCCCAGTTCTTCGCCGGCTGCGTCCATTGTCTTGCCGCGCATGGCCGTGGTCACCGCGGCATCCATCATCAATTCGGCGTAGCGGCGTGTGGCTTGGTCGAGCGCAAGCGTTGCATTGCGAATTGCTGGCGCGTCGTTGCCCTGCATTACAGCCGCCAAACGGTCGCGCGCCGCCGCAATGGCTGCAAGCTCCTCGCCTGTCAGCTGATTCCACGCCGAGTTTTCTGGCGCGCGCTCAATCAACGTCAGAATTGTCTCTGCCTCGTTGCGTGCCTCGATCAGCAAGCGCGCGGCAAAGTCCTCTTCGGCGTGATCGAAGGAATCGAGAATCATGCTCTCGACCTGCTCGTCGGTGAGGCCATAGGTCGGCTTGACTTCAATCTTTGCCGCCTGACCGCTGCGCTGTTCGCGCGCTGTCACTTTGAGAATCCCGTCGGCGTCGATAAGGAATTTCACTTCGATGCGCGGCAGCCCGGCGCTCATGGGCGGAATGCCCTTCAGGTCGAAGCGCGCCAAAGACCTGCAATCGGCAGCCAGTTCGCGCTCGCCCTGCACTACGTGAATGGCCACATTGGTTTGTCCGTCGACGCCGGTTGTGAAGTGCTCGGTGGCCGAAGCGGGAATCGTCGAGTTGCGTTGGATGATACGCGCGACCGTTCCGCCCAGAGCCTCGATGCCCAGCGACAGCGGCGTCACGTCGAGCAGCAGCAACTCTTCCGTGCTCTTCGATGCGCCGGCCAGAATGTCGGCTTGCACGGCCGCGCCCAGGGCAACGACCTCGTCGGGATTGAATTCGATGTGAGGGCGTTTGCCGCGCGGGCGCAGCTTGAACAGTTCATCGACCAACTCGCGCACCGCGGGAATTCGTGTCGAGCCGCCCACCAGCACCACTTCATCCACTTGCTCGGGCGTGATGCCGGCGTCAATGAGAGCCTGCTTGCATGGGCCGGCCGTGCGCTCGAGCACCGGCTCGATCAACAACTCGAAGCCGGCACGGGAAATCTCTCTCTGATAGCG
>CAYWMR010000026.1:20576-21251 GCA_964458965.1 uncultured Occallatibacter sp.
TTGGGTAACTCGATATCGAAATGAGCAACCGGCTCCGTGGACAGCTTGATCTTGGCTTCGATCGCTGCTTTGCGCACAGCCTGCACCGCGCCCGGATGGCCGCGCAGGTCGACGCCGTGTTCCGCATAGATTTCGTCGAGCGCGATGGCCAGCAGCAGGTTGTCGATGTCGTCGCCGCCGAGGTGCGTATCGCCGTTGGTGGACTGCACTTCGAAGATGCCGTCGCGCAGCTTAAGGATCGAAATATCAAATGTCCCGCCGCCAAGATCGTATACCGCAATGGTGCCTTCTTTGGCGCGGTCAAGCCCGTAGGCCAAGGCCGCGGCGGTAGGCTCGTTCACCAGGCGCAACACTTCAAGGCCGGCCATGCGGCCCGCGTCTTTGGTTGCCTGCCGCTGCGCATCGTTGAAGTAGGCGGGCACTGTAATGACTGCCTGCGTAACCGGCGCGCCAAAAAAACGCTCGGCGTTGCGCTTGAGCTGACGAAGTATGTACGCGGAAATCTCCGGCGGCGTGAACCGGAGTTCGCCAAGCTGAATGCGCGGGACTTCACCAGACTCGATGTCGTCGGCGAGCCGAAATGG
Organism: uncultured Occallatibacter sp.; assembly: GCA_964458965.1. Classification (GTDB taxonomy): domain Bacteria; phylum Acidobacteriota; class Terriglobia; order Terriglobales; family Acidobacteriaceae; genus Telmatobacter. The sequence continues at coordinate 21,161 of CAYWMR010000026.1, forward strand.
AAACAGCCTGAGCTCGTCCTGAATCTCTTCAAGGCCGCGGCCCATCAGCCGCTTGACGGAATAGATGACCCGCTCCGGCGTCTCGATGAGC
>CAYWMR010000027.1:0-21162 GCA_964458965.1 uncultured Occallatibacter sp.
CTGATGCGCAATGTATCCACCACGGTTCGAGCGCGTTCGCCGCTGCCAAGAACGTAGACGCGCTCGCGAAACATCGACAGGTCAATAACCAATTCATAGGCCCATCGCCAGATAACCAAAGCGATGGCAAGGATAGTGACTCCGACGACGAGAACATTGGGGCCGATATCGAGGTCGGGGAAGAAATAGACTAGCGCGGCGAGAAGGAAAGACAGCACGCTGAGTACGACCAGCAGCCGAAAGTAGATTTCCCAGCGTCCGGAGATGCGCTGCGGTTCGTAAAGGTCGAAGTAATAGGAAAGGAGCAGGGTAAGGACGGTGACTCCGGTGATTTTCCAGAGCCCGTCTTCGTAGATCAGAGCAATGTAAGTATCCGGCCCGATGAGATACCAGGTGGCAAGCAGGAACGAGCCGCCGACGAGAAGCGTCTCGCACAGCAGCAGCACCAGGGTACGGGTCGAATAATAGACATTGAAAAGCCTGATCATTCCTAGTAGCGCTTTTCCCTTCGCTGTTTGTTTTCGCTGCCAGAATCCTGGTTGCTGTAGTAGTAGTAGTAAGAGCCTCTGCGCGGGGGGTTCTTGACTGCATTGAGCACGAAGCCGAGGATACGCGAGTTGCTGAATGCCGCCTGGGTGCGCTGAGCAACGTCGAATGGCGTCCTTGCTCCACGGGCAACCAGCAGAACCGCATCGGCGCTGCGGGCAAGTTCCACGGCGTCGGTGACCGCCAGCACCGGGGGTGAGTCGATGATTATCCAGTCGAAATGCACCGAAAGAGTCGCGACCAGTTCCTCGATGCGGTGGTTGGCGACGAGTTCCGAAGAGTTGTCGCCGCACTTGCCGGCAGGAATAAAAGTGAGATTGGAGAGAGCGCCTCCGGAGGCTGTGTCACCGGCCTTTGAGTTGCTGTCGCGCTGAAGAACTTCATTCAGTTGAGCGATTCCGCTCAAATACTCCGAAAGTCCGGGCACGTTGGGTGCTCCGAGAAGGTTATGCAGCGTCGGGCGGCGCAGATCGCCGTCGATGAGCAGGATGTTATTCACACTGTTTCGCGCCAGGCTCATGGCCAGATTCGCCGCTACAAAGCTCTTCCCCTCTCCCGGCATGCCACTGCAGACGAGGACAGTTTTCAACGCGGCTTCGTAACGCGCCTGGTAAACGCGGGAACGGAGGCCGCGAAACTGTTCGACGCCCGCGCCGCGATCTTCGAGCGTGGGGAAGGAGAGGGCGTTAGGCTTCCAGGGGTACTGCGAAACCTTATCGAGTGCCACCTCGATCTTCGTTGGCGGTGGCTCATCGATGGCGAAAGCGATTGCTGGCTCGGCAACATGAGTTGAATCAGATCCCTGGGCAGCAGCTCGCTCGCGATCTGCTCTTTGAAGTGCTTCGTATATGCGGCTCATATGTCTCGTTCCTTCAGGTAATCCCCGCTATCGGCGAGGGGCATGATGGTGTTGACCATGGCTACCGTCAGATCATTGTCTGGCAAACCTTGAAGCGCCACGGGGGATTCGGGGGTGGGCAGTCCTTCCAGATCGAGCTCTGAAATGACCAGGCGGACGATGCGCGCAGGGACGGGCTTGATTTGCTCAGCATATGCGCTGATCAATGCATGTTCGCAAATCAGATTAATGAGCCGCGGAATTCCCTTCGAGTAGCGATAGATGAGCCCTACTGTGTCGAGTCCGAACAGGGGATAGCCGACGCCGGCGATGCGCAGTCTTTCGGCGATGTAAGCATGCGTTTCCTCGGCGGTCAGTGGGTTAGTTCTGCACCAAAGCGCTACGCGCTGACGAAGCTGGCGAACGCTGGGGTCGCGAAGCTTGACTTCGAGTTCGGGCTGGCCTGAGAGAACTATCTGCACCAGTTTGTCCGTCGAGGTTTCAAGGTTAGTGAGCAAACGAATCTCTTCCAGAAGTTCGAGGGAAAGATTTTGCGCTTCATCGACCACAATGGCGCACAATCCTCGTTCGCTATATCTCTCGACAAGCCAGCGATTGAGTTGCAGCAACATTCCGGACTTGGTTCGCGCCTGGGGTGGAATGCCAAAGTCGGTGAGCACGAACTCAAGAAAGTCGAGCACATCGAGGCGCGGATTAAAGACAAATGCAGTGGAGACCCGATCCTTGGCAAACGAACTGAGGACCGCCCTGAGCAGGGTTGTTTTCCCGGTTCCGACTTCTCCGGTCAAGACGACAAACCCTTTGCGCGCCGCAATGCCGTATTGCAGGCAGGCGAGCGCCTCCCGAATCTGCGGCATCATGTAAAGGAACCGCGGATCGGGGCTGGCGCCGAAAGGGATGGCTCGAAGGCCGAAAAAGGACTTATACATAGTTAATCGCCTGCGTTCTCAACGGGTTTATGCGATTTTGAAAATGGATTCCATCGGCTATGCGATTTCGCTGTTTGGGGCAGGCCGCCAATGTGCGAGATGATGGCCATTGTCGGCAGTTTTGTGAAGGCCCAAATATCCCTCTCGTTGCGCAGCGAGGTATCGCGGTACTCAAGCAAAGCCGAGATCAAGAGGCCCACTACGAATCCGGCTGCAAGGCCGCCACCGGCAAACACCATACGGTTCGGAAAGGAAGGCCCGTCGGGAAGGTTGGGCGCATCCATGACGCGGAATTGTTCGCCCTGGTTGCGCTGTTCCAGCGCGGTTGCCATCGACGACTCGTTCATCTTGGTCAGCAGGTTGTTGTAGAACTGCAAAGCAGTTTCGTGGTCTCGAGTAATCTGCTTGTACTCTTCCTCGACCAGCGGGCTGGCCTCAATTCTCTCCTCGTAGGTGCGGACCTGGGCCTGCAGGCGGGCCTGCTCCGCCTTTCCGTTGTCCATGGCAAGCTGTGCCGAACGAAGTTGAGCTTTGAGCCCCAACATCTGCGGGGAGTCATCAGCATGAGTGGCCACTGCCGCCTTGGGACCCGCCTCGGTGGGGGTGTGCGTAATCTCCGCCTGCAGATCCGCGATCTTGCGATTGATTGCGACCACGTCGGGATAGTCCGGCTGATAAGTCGCGTCCAACTCCTGCTTCTGAGCCATCAATCTCTTCAGTTCCGCCCGGCGCTCATCGACTGAAGCGCCCGCACCCGGGTCGGTGACGCGCTGCAATTCGTGCGTCTGCTGGGCGATCAAGGCCTGAAGGAAAGTTACGTCCTGCTGAGAGCGGCTCAACTGCTGCGTTACGGCATCAAGCTGGGTAGTCAGCGCCTGCAGGGTGCTTTCTGTTGGGCTTCCCATCACAATGCTTGCTCCGCCCAGAGAGATGGATTGCCCTGGCAGCTTGCCGATGTTTTTTTGTTCGAAGGCCGCGAGTTTGGCGTCCTGGTCGTCGAGATTTCTCTTGGCATCTGCGAGCTGCTGCTTGAGGAAGTCGGTGGTGCCTTCGGCGGACTGCTGGCGCTCGCTCAGATTCTCACTGGTGAAGAGCGAGGTGATCTCGCCGCATACCTGCTGCGCGGTGCGCGCGTCCTGCGCCTTGAAAGAGATAAAGAATCCCGGCATATTATGATACTGATTCGACTGGATCGGCTTGATCCCGATCGATTTCTGGGTCATTGCGATTCGGTCATCCATGGTGGTCTTGGTGCCGGAGTAGAGGTTGAAGCGCTCGATGATCGGCTGGATGCGCGAGCGGCTCAGAATCTGCTCCTTCATCGACGCCAGGCGCGACCCAAGATCTTCCTCGACCACCGGCTTTACATAGTCTGCCGGGACCGTCTGCTGCTCGATCAGGATAAGCGTCTGCGACGTGTATTGCGGCGGCAGGACGTAGCTGATGCCATCGCCGGCTATGAGCATGACGATCGAGGAGATCACGATCAACCCGAAGCGCCGCCTCAGTATCCCGGTGTAGTCTTCCATTGTCAATTCACGATGCCCTAACATACGACTCCTTATTCAATCAATGCCTGAGATGTATTCCTCGCGGCGAGTATCCGAATCCAACGGCAATTACGGAATACAATTCGCTGAGGGCGTTACTTGGAAGTGGAGTATTCGACCACTGATCGATTGCTGTGTAAGATGCAAACATGCTCATGTACCGGCCCAGCGGCCTTGAAGCCTGCGCCGCGCCAAACACCCCATCGATCGCTCCGCTAGTGGTGAGGCCGCCGGTGCGCATGTACGAAGTTGTGAGACCGAGGCTGGCTTTTCTTCCAATTTCACGAGAGAAATTCAAGGAGACGACGTCGGACTCCGCGCCGAGATAATATCCCGCTCCGCCGTTCATTCCATGGCTGTAGCTGGCGCTGGCCGACTCGGACTTGTGTTCGTAAGTTGCCGACGCACTTGCAGTGAACCTGGTGGAGGAAGGCAACAGTGTGCTGTCAGAGCTTCCAATCCATTGCGGCCCGCCCATTGCGCTCGTCGAAAAACCGCGGGTCCACTGGCGATGGTAGCTAAGACCCGTACTATTGCCGGTAGAAGTAAAATTGGAACCCAGGGGGCCGGTCAGATTGGATGCGGGATAGCTATATTGGGAAAACATGTACTCACCCGAAATCGAGCTGCGCGCATTGAGCCGCCGGGTATATGTTGCAGTCGCCGACAGTCCATTCGTGTCCTGGCCGTCGCCGTTGGGATAGATTAGCTGAGAATAAACTCCACCGGCACTGAGGGACGAAGCGCGGCCAAGGTCGAGCGCGAAGGTTCCAGTTGCACTGTTGTTGATCGTCTCGGTGTTGACCGTCAAGATCGACTGAGTCACTGGGGTACCCGAACCGGAGACGCCAATCGGCTCCCCGGTGCCGGGTTCGCCCGAAAAGCCGGTGGTCGGTGCCTGCTTGTGAAAGCCTGCATTGTCGCCGGCCATGAATCTCCAGTGACGCCCGACAATGCCCTGCGATAACGTCAGGTTCTCAAAGAATCCGCTTCCATAACCTACGTTTCCTGTCGACCAGCTATAGCCGCCGCCATAGGCAAGACTGAACGGTAGCCGCTGTTTTGCGTTCGCATAACTCGCCGACCCTGACACGTTGCTTGTTTCCCAGTTGCCCTGAGTGCTGCCGAAGTCCGCGGTCTGGGAGTAGCGCACGGAATAATCCAGATTGCCGGTGAGCGGCAGCCCCTTGCCGCCGCTTGCTTCGGGCACAACTTGCGCGGTTGCCGAAGCGCTGATGGCGAACAGGATCGCGAGGATATGCTGGGTCGTCTTCATGTTTTGGGGACGCCTTAAGGAGCAACAATCGTGTCGCCGGGTTTCAGTACCAGATCGAACTCGCTGTTTCCCTTCAGCGCTTCCTTGTAGTGCACCGGAATTCTGAGACGTTTCCCGCCTTCGTCGCGCAGGATATAGACCTTTTTCACATTGGCGAAGTCGGAAAACCCACTGGCACTGGCGATGGCCTGAAGCAACGTCATGCCCGGAGTCATTTCGATGGATCCCTTTTTGGAAAACTCACCCAGCAGGAATATCACTTTGCTGTGGATAGCGGTGACTACTACCGATACTTTTGGATCCTGTATGTATTTTTTCAGTTTGGCGGCGATTTGATCGCCAAGCACCAGCGGCGTTAAGCCGGAGGCCTGAACGTCGCCCAGCAGCGGCACGGTAATCATGCCATCGGGCCGCACCAGAAGGCTTCCCGACAGTGTCGCCTCTTTCCAAACCGTAATGGAAATCACGTCGGATGCGCCGATGACGTAGCTGTCGGACGGGGCCGCGGCCGCCGGGGGCGGGGGCGCCAGGCTGGGCTGTTCGGGGACAGCGGCAGGCTTGCCAGCTGCATCCTTGTCCTGAGCATTCAAAACCGGGACTGGCAAAACCAGGGCGATGCCGAGAAATGCCAAAATGAAAAGAACTCTCAACTTCATAGTGCGACTCCGTTCCTGTCGGATGCAGGGTGGTTCTCCGCTCCAACCTGCTTGAGCTTGTAGAGCAGGGCCTTGTAGCTGATGCCCAGTTCGTCCGCCGCCCGTTTGCGATTGCCGCCGGTTGAGACCAAAACCTCTGAAATCAACTGGCGCTCGATCTGGATGGATGCGGCCCGCGTAGCCTCTTTGAGAGACAGAGGCTTGTGGTGCCCATTTGTTTTCATTGTTGGCGAAACCGCTTTCAGCGCGGCAAGCGAGATGGACTGGTCTCCAATCGCGACAAAGGTCTTGATCGCGGTCTCCAGTTCGGGGAGATTCTGAGGCCAGCTATGCTCCATCATAAAGCCAATGATCTCTTCGCGGAGAACCGGCTTAGGGCGGTCGAATTGCTTGGCATACTGGGTAAGGAGTTCGTCGGCAATCGAGAGAATCTCAGATTTCCTGCAACGCAACGGGGAGATCCGGAGCGTGACGGCCGATACCAGATGGAAGAAGTCTTCTCTCATTCGCCACGACTTGACTTCATCGAGAAGCTCCCGGCTGGTTCCGCAAACGAGGCGCGCGCTCTGCGCCTGCATGGATCGGAAATAGGTGTGGGCGATCAGTTCCTGGAGGCTAAGGCTGAGATCCCCTATTTCGGCAAGATAAACCGTTCCCTTGGAACAGAATGCGGACAAGATGCCATCCACAGTGGCGTCGGCGCTTTGGATCTGCAGGAAGGAACTGCGCGAGCGATGCGACTGCGCATGGATTTGCGCGGCAATCGACCGCTTGCCAACGCCATGCTCGCCCACGATCAGTACCGGGCAGTCGCTCTCGGCGATGCGGGAAATGGCGCGCTGAATCTGCGCTTCGATGGGAGCAAGCGTCTTTGCGTGCCGCTTTCCGTTCTGGAATGTAGTCGCTGTGTCTGCCATTGGAGTTTCTGGATCCACCCCATTCATTAGCAATGCGGGGTCCAAACCTGAGGACAGTCCGGAGAAAGCGGCTTCCACGCGGTATATCCTCTTTTTAGTACACTTCGGTTGTAGACGTGCACCCCATAGGTGGTAAAGTTTTTCCCATCCTGCGAGAGCAATTGTGGCATTGATTTCCCTTCGCAGTGGAAAAACTTTTCCATTCACAAGGGAAGCCGGCTTCCCGATTTCGCGGAAACTGACGTGGAATCCCCCTGAAATGAGCGGTGCACCTTTCGGCACTCCAATTGCAACAGAAATAGCAACGAATTCGAGACTCAAGCAGGTTCCATTACGGAGCATATGACCCAAGACGTAGAAGATCCAGCGATTCCCAGGAACCCTTCGTTCATAGGAAGTTCTTATTTTACATGGGGTTGGGTGGTCATAGGCGCGCTGACGGCGGCGGTTTACTATCGCGTGCTGGGAAAGCTGGTGACCGACTGGTACGAAATACCCGATTTCTCGCATGGATTTCTGGTGCCCATCTTCGCGGCCTACCTGGTATGGGAAAAAAGGAAGACCCTCGTTGAGACCAGGATTGCTCCCACCTGGAATGGAATTGCGGTGGTCGCGTTGGGGCTTGTCGTGTTGCTGCTGGGAGTTTTCGGAGCGGAACTTTTCCTGTCACGGGTCTCGCTGATCATAGTACTCGCCGGGCTGGTGCTTTCGTTTGGAGGCTGGCAACTGCTCAGGGAGCTTCGATTCCCCGTGCTGGTACTTCTTCTCGCAATCCCGATTCCAGCTATAATCTTCAACCAGATTACCTTTCCACTGCAGATTCTCGCTTCGAAGATGGCCAGCGCTCTGCTTCCTTTATTCGGCGTTCCGGTTCTGCGCGAGGGCAACGTGATTGAACTTCCGGCAATGAAGTTGGAGGTTGCTGAGGCTTGCAGCGGCATTCGCTCACTGATGAGCCTGTTCACGCTGGCAGTCTTCTATGGTTATTTTCTTGAAAAGTCCTTCTGGCGCCGGGCTGTGCTTGCCCTGGCCAGCCTGCCGATTGCCATTGCAGCCAACGCGGTACGCATTTTGGGCACCGGCCTGTGCGTTCAGTATTGGGATCCTGATAAGGCTCTGGGGTTTTTTCACGAGTTTTCAGGGTGGGTAATATTCTTGATTTCGCTGGGTTGTCTTTTCATCGTGCACCGCATCATGCGGCTGTTTCCGGCGGCTCGGAGGCAGGCATGAAGAGCGCTCGTTTCTGGGTGGTGGCCCTGCTGCTGGCATCTGTGGCGATTTTGCTGCAGGCCCGCGGGAACTCCGACCTGATTCCCGCAAGCGAGCCTCTGGCGCAGTTTCCGGCGGCGATTGGGGAATGGCACAGCCACGATGAGCCGATCGCCCAGGAGGCACTCGATGTACTTGGGGCCGGAGATTTTCTTTCGCGGGTTTACTCCCCAGGCGGCGGGTCACCGTCCATCGGCTTATTTATCGGATATTTCCCAACTCAGCGAACGGGCGTTACCATTCATTCACCCAAGAACTGCCTGCCGGGCGCGGGATGGGAGTTCGAGTCGTCGCAGTATGTCGATCTGAGGGACGATGATGGAATATCCCACCGTGTGGGCGAATACATCATTTCCAATGGAGAGAGCAGGGATTTTGTTATTTACTGGTATCAGGCGCACGGCCGGAGCGTGGCCAGCGAATATCTGGCCAAGTTCTATCTGGCAGCGGACGCAATGCGCCTGAACCGCACCGATGGGGCGCTGGTAAGGGTGATAACGCCGATCGGTCCGCAGGAGGACATGTCGGCTGCAAGAGCGCGGGCGGAGGCATTTACCGCGCAATTTGCACCGAGTCTTCCGCGCTTCATCCCGAATTAGCTGGATGCTGAGGGGATGAAAACGGGGATGGAAGCAAGAGGATTCAGGCTGCAAGCGGATCAGAGGCAGCCAGTGAGGAAGTGAAGACAGTGAAACATTTCTTGAAAGCGGTTCAATCGAGTTTCGGTGGCCGGTGGAATCCGGTGAATCGGCGTGGATCGATTTGCGCAGGCATGCTGATTGTATCCGTGGCTCTGCTGGGGGGTTGCCATGGCGATCCCAATGTGCGGAAGCAGAAGTATTTTGAGAGCGGAAAGCGATACAGCGCCGAGGGGAAATATAGAGAAGCGGCCATCCAGTATTCGAATGCTCTGAAGATCGACAAGGCCTTTGCCGATGCGCATTACGAGTTGGGGCAGACTTTGGAGCATCTGGGCCAGTTCGGCGCGGCATACGGCGAATTGGCTCGGACCGTCGACCTTCAGCCGACCAACTACAAGGCTCGTATCGACCTTGGAAACCTGGCTCTTTACGGGGGGAGAACCGACGACGCTCAAACTCAGGCCAAAGCGGTGCTGGCGGCGCAGCCGAACAACCCCGACGTGCATGCCCTGCTGAGCGCCATTGCGCGCAAGAAAGGGTTGACCGATCAGGCGCTGACCGAAATGAACCGTGCTTTGGAACTCGATCCCAACCGGGCGGCGTTCCACGAGGATCTGGCGCTGCTTGAGTCGGGCGATCCGGCCAAGAATGCCGCAGAAGAAGCGGAGATGAAGAAGGCAATCGCTCTGGATCCAAAATCGGTGAGCGCCAAGCTGTTGCTTGCGGGATTCTATGCCCGGAACAAACGCTGGCCGGAGGCCGAGCAGGCAAGCATGGATGCAATCAAGACCAATTCGAACGTCATAGCGGCGCGGACCAGCCTTGCCCAGATTTATCTTTCGCAGAATGAGCAGGCCAAGGCCGAGGATGTTCTCCGCCAGGCGTCTCTGGATCTTGCGGACAATCCGCAGGGCGTGCGCTTGCTGGCGGATTACTACGCCATCACCGGACAGCTGGACAAAGCCAAGGTGGAGTTTGCGCGCATCTCGACGAAAAACTACAAGAACACGAGCTTGCAGAAGGCATACATCCGCGTACTGCTTCAACTGAAGGACTATCAAACGGCGCAGGCCTTGATCGCCTCGTTGATGAAGGTTAACTCCAAGGATCCTGAAACCCAGGGATTGAATGGAATCGTGCTTCTGAATAGCGGCAAGACAATTGACGCCGTAATTGCGCTGCAGAACGCTGCGAAGAACTACCCCAAGGACGCCTTCATTCAGTATTGGCTGGGTAAGGCTGCGGAGGCCAAAGGAGATGCAGGTTTGGCCGAGTCAAGCTTTCGCGAATCAGCCAAGCTGAATCCGGCAGCTGTGGACGCACAGCAGGAGCTGGCGCGTATCGCTGCCCAGCGCGGAGACATGAACCTGCTGGCCGATGTGGCTGACAAGACGATAGCTGCGACGCCACACTTTGCGGGCGGTTATGTGTGGCGCTCGGTCGTGGAGATGTCGCACAACCAGCTGGCCAAAGCTGAAGCCGACCTCAAGACCGCAATCGCCGTTGCTCCGCGCAGCCCGCAGGCCTATCTGCAACTGGGCAAGCTCAAGCTGACCCAGAAGCAAGTTCCGGAGGGTACCGCCCTGGTGGAGCAAAGTCTGAATCTGGATCCAAACTCCATTGAGGCCATGCGCCTGCTGATCAGTTACGACCTGTACGAGAAGCAGCCAGCCAAGGCGATGGCCCGGCTCAACGCTCAAATTGCAAAGAGCCCCTCAAACAGCGGTCTCTACGATCTGCAGGCCCAATTGCTGATTGATGGCAAGAACTTTGACCAGGCGTCGGCGCCAGCCGAAAAGGCCATGCAATTGAACCCCTCCGATGGGGATGCGGTGCTGCTGTACGCGCAGATTCAAGTTCAGCGCAAACAGGTGCCGAGCGCCATTACCGCCTGGGAAAAATGGCTGAGCTCGCATCCGGCCGATCCCCGGGGGCTTGCACTTCTTGGAGTGCTCGAGGAAACGCAGGGAGACCTTGGCAAGGCTGAGGACAATTACAAGCATGCCCTGCAACTCGATCCCAAGCAGTATCTCGCCGCTAACAATCTGGCTTACAGGATGCTGGAGAACGGCGAAAACGTGGACGTGGCCTTGAGCCTCGCGCAAACGGCCCGTCAGGGCATGCCAACCTCACCCGACACTGCCGACACCCTGGCGTGGGCCTACTACCACAAGGGAACATTTGCATTTGCTCGCGATCTTCTGGAGGACGCGATCAAAACGGACCCGAACAACGCATCGATGCAGTATCACCTGGGAATGGTATACGGCAAGATGAGAGACAAGAGCAACGCGGCGATTCACCTGAAAAAGGCCCTGTCGCTCGCGCCCGATTCGCCGACGGCGAAGGACGCCCGTACAGCGCTGCAGGGGCTGGGTTAACCCGCTGCAAGCGCTGATTTGGCTGCCGGTTCAAGCGCTAATTGTCGCCGGTGGCCGCCGGGTGATCAAATCGTAATGAACCGCGCGCGGACTCGCTCGCGATCGGGGCCAGGTTCTTCATGTCGAACACCAGGACAATAGCGCGGAACACAGGCTGGTACGGCCTCGAAAATGTGGTCAGCGCTGTTGCAACGCTGATTTCTTCAATCGCCATCGCACGAACGCTTGGCCCGTCGAAGATGGGCTATATCATCTATGTCTCGTTTGTCGCGTCGATGGCGGGCAATCTGGGCGGACTTGGCATTCCCTCAACCACAGCGAAATACATGGCCGAGTTTGTCGGCATGGGAGATCGCGGAACAGCGCGGTATATCTATCTCCGCACCATGTTGTTGCAGATCGGCTTGGCCACGCTGGCCACCGGCGGGATTCTTTTTTGGGCGCTGCGAGACGCCTCTCCGGAATACAGATTGGCCGCTGCCCTGATTGTGCTCAGCATCTGGCCGGCGATGGTCAACAACATCTCGGCGATGGCCAACGCGGCAACCGAGGAGATGTCGAGGAACATGCCGGCTTCGGTGATTTCGATTCTGGCTTATCTTGCCGCAATTACCGCAACAGTGGTGATGCATTGGGGCGTCGTCGGGGTGGGCGCAGCAACCCTCATCATGCGCACTGTGGATTTTCTTATCCGGCTCTTTCCGACCATGAAGCGAGTGCTCGGTTGGGAAACAACTCACATTCAGCCGGATGGGCTGGGCAGGCGAATGATCATTTTTGCTTTTCAGAGTGTCGCCGCCATGATTGCCTCATTGATTGTGTGGGAACGCTCGGAGTTCTTTCTGCTGAAGCACCTGTGCTCGGATATCCGCCAGATAGCTTTTTATTCAGTCGCGTTCAGCATGGCCGAACGATTGCTTCTGAGCGCGACGATCTTCGCCGCGGCGGCCAGCGTGACCATCTATGCCCAGTATGGGCGCGACAAATCCCGACTCCCTGAAATCACGGCTTCCGCGTTTCGATACCTTGCCGTGTCGTCGATTCCACTGCACTTCATCTCCGCCGCCCTGGCCGCCCCGGCGCTGCTTCTGCTCTATGGTGAAAAGTACCGGGGCGCGCTGATGGTGGCCACGCTTGCGCCCCTGCTGTGCTTGCCGAAGGCCTTCATTGGGCCCGTGAGGAGCCTCTTGCAAACTTCAGAGCGGCAGAGCTATGTCATTGCCGCTACGGTGGTGGCGGGAATCGTCGATGTCGGCGTGGCCTGGTTCCTCATTCCCGCTCATGGCGCGGTTGGCGCATGCATCGGCAGTGGAGCCGCTCAAGTTACGGCGATCGGTATCATGTGGGCCGCCGGCATCTACCTCTATAAGGTGAAACTTCCCTGGTTGCAGGTGGCAAAGGTCGTCTTTATCAGCACCGTGGCAGCGCTGACCGCGCATTTTATCGCCATGCAATTGACTCCGCTGTGGGGCATTGCATTGGGCGGAAGCGCTTCGCTCATCGTCCTTTTCGTGCTTCTTTATTGGTTCCGAGTCTTCGAGCCGGAAGATCGCGATCGCCTGAATATCCTCACCGGAATGCTCCCGAATCGAATCGCCGCGCCCGTAAAGGCTGTCCTGTTTATACTGATTCGACCGGAAGGTAAACCCGCAATTTCGACAGGCATCTAAGGAGGCAGAGCCACGCACGAGGGGACCAATCAAGCACGATCGGCAAAGGCAGCGCCATTGCCGATCGATCTCAAGCCGTCGCCGATCCAGTGGAGACCGGGCATGAGGATTAGCGTGGTGATTCCGGCCTACAACGTGGCAGCTTTTCTGCCTCGCTGTCTCAAGTCGGTGTTCGCGCAAACTCTACCGCCGGACGAGGTCATCGTCGTCGACGACGGTTCAACCGACAATACGGCGTCTGTGGCGGCGGACCTGGGAGCAACAGCCCTGAGTCGCCGAAATGGCGGAATCTCGGCTGCCAGAAATCAAGGCATCCGGGAGACGTCGAACGAGTGGATCGCACTGCTCGACGCCGACGATTTATGGGCGCCGGAGAAACTGGAGCGCCAAGCCGCACGCATTCGCCCTGACACTGTGCTCGTTTATACCGGCGTCCGGATGTTTGATGAGCACGGAACTCGCGCGGAGAAGCCGGCAGTCAACGAAGCCGTGGCGGGGAAGATGCTCCGGTATCGTAATCCGATTGTTCCATCGAGCGCACTCTTGAGAAGAGAAGCGGTGTTGCTCAGCGGAGGGTTTCGCGAGGATATTCGCGCGTGCGAGGACTGGGACATGTGGGTTCGTCTCCAGCGCCTTGGGCAGTTTGAAGCCGTTTTCGCCCCATTGACCGAGTATTACGTTCACCCCAACAGCCTCAGCGCGGAACCTAAGATTATGCTTCGGGCGCTTGATCAAATCATTGAAACCACGCTGCTCGCTGGCCTGCATGGATTGGATCGGTGGGTGTGGAGGCAGCGAATTCGGGCATCGCAACTGGGCTGCGCAGGGTTGATCGCACGCGAAAACGGGCTCGATAGTGAACTTGACTATATGCTTCAGTCGCTGTGCGCGTGGCCGTCACCCTTCTGGCAACCCCACCGCTTTGCAATGTTTGCGGTAAGCGCAAGAAACAGATTGCGCAGGCACGAGGCAGCGTGACGAACAGAAAACCCCGGATACTTCTGATCCCGAACCTGGCATGGTGGGTTATCGGCGAGATGGGAAAGCAGATTATTGCTCGCTTTGGCGGCAAGTTTGACTTCTATTTCCTGCCTGAGGGAATTCTTGAGAGGCGCCCCGATCTGCTTCGCGCACTGGTTCCCGCAATCGATGCGATCCACTGCCTCAATGAATCCGCGATCGCATTATTCCGCGAATTCGACCAAGAGGCGTTGCCACCGATCGCGACTTGGATACATCATGTGACCAAATGGTCGGCCGATCACCAAACGGCTATCGACAGGAGCTCAGCCCTGACGGTTTGCACCCGCGGATGGAAGGAATATCTCGATCGACGCGTCTCCGGCCGAATACCGGTGACCGTAGTTCCGCACGGCGTGGACACAGAGTTTTTCCATCCCAGGAGTGTCCATCCGCGGCGTTTTGGAATTCCCGCCGGCCGTTTCGTGCTCGGCTTTATCGGCAGCAAGAGCAGCGACTTCGACCTCGGCAGAAAGGGCACGGATGTTCTTCTTGACGTCGTTCGCAAGGCTGCGGACCGGCTGCCTCATCTGCATGTAGTGCTGGGTGGTCCGGGATGGGACACCGAGTTAGCGAATCTCCGGGCTTCAGGCGTCTCCGCCAGTGCGACCGGGTACATTCGCAAGCAAGATCTTCCGGCCTTGTACTCTGCGCTCGATGTATACCTGCTGACCTCGCGCGTCGAAGGAGGGCCCTGCACGGTCTTTGAGGCCATGTCGTGCGAGACGGCCGTTGTTTCGACAAGAGTGGGCGCGGTGCCCGATCTCATCATCGACGGGGTCAACGGCTATAGCGCCGATGTGGATGATAGCGAGTCGCTTCTCGCGGCGATCCTCGCCCTGGACCGGTTTCCCGAGAAGAGGCTGGAGATAGGGCGCAACGGCAGAGAAACGGTGTCCAGGCATTCATGGGGAGCCGTGCTGAGCCCTCTGGAAGGCGTATACGATGAATTGATTGAGCACCGGCGCAGCAAGGGTTTGCCGCTGCCCGGTCCGGCCTGGATGAAGGATCCGGATGCCTTCCTTAGAGCGAGTTGTGCCGCAGATGCCTTGGCAGGCGTAATCACACGCGTCCGGAACCGTACGCTGACCGTCTCCAGAGGCGTCGCGCTCTTGCGCGAGATGCTGCACAAAACGTCTGTCGCCGATATCGCGAAGGGCGCCGCGATGGTACGGGGAGCAAGCTTTAGAACTCCCGCCAGCGCTCATGTCCCCCCGCATTCAAGTCAAACGAAGTAGGCGCTTCAGCTTCTGCTTTCTCTGGTAGTGCCTGGTCTCTGCGAGTTCCATGCGCTTCGCGACCAGGCCGCCCAGCAGTTCGGCGCGATAGGGCTGCGCCTGGGGGTACTTAGCGATAATGTGGTTCCAGACAACAATGGTCTTGTGCATCTGTTTGACAGGGTCAGCGCTCCCCGCTTCAGAATGACGGTTGTAATGCATCAGCACCTCCGGCACCACACCAAACGGGACAACGCTCAAGCAGCGAAAGTGGAAGCAGGTGTCTTCAGCTCCCCATTCAACCTCAGCATCGAACCCTCCGACCTGCCGGTAATAGTCCTGTCTTACGATCGGCGTGGAGGTGATGCTGGGCTGAAAGATGGTCAACTTCCCGGTGACCGGCTTGCGGACTACAAAGCCGGTGCGGTGATGCTCCTGAATCCAGAAGTCTTGAGGTACGTAGGAAAGATGACTTCGGCTTGCCACTAGGCCGTTACTGATATTTGAAAAGTCAGTCAAAACAAAGTGAACCTCGGGAACCTCGTTAGCAAGCCGAAGTTGTTTCTCGAGTTTGCTCGGAAGCCAAAGGTCGTCCTGATCGCAGAACGCAAGCCAGTTCCCCTTCGCGTGGAGCGCCCCGGTGTTCCGTGCCGCGGATGCGCCGCGATTCCGCGTCCGAATCAAGACCACGGAATCTCCGAATGCATCCACGACTGACACTGTATTGTCTGGAGAGCCATCATCGACGATGATGATCTCGGCTGGCCGAATCGTCTGCCCCAGGATTGACTTCAGTGTCTCGGCGATGAACTTGGCGCCGTTATAGACAGGGATAATGACTGAAACGGAGTTCGAGGGATGGGAAGGATCAAAATCGATTGAGCCCAGCGACCGTGAATCTCCATTCATTTCGCCTCTCCGAAACCCGGTGCCCACCCTCCCCCAATACGGGCTGCTCGTGGGGAACGACAGTCCATCCCTTCGCATGGCGGTCCCATCTTGCTGGGATCGGTAACAACAGCTATATCCGGCAAAGTCGCCAATAGAACCGTGAACTGAATGAATCGCCAAGGCCGGCTGCACTGCTGGATGCAGGGATCCGCAAGTGCTCGAGATTGAAAACAAGCTGCATCGCGTACTAGACGCGGGCTTTGGGGAAGACCTGGACCGCAAGCGGGTGGGAACGCCGCTTCGATTCACGATTGCCTGTAGTGTAGCAGAGGGCAGCTTGTATCCTTTATTAGCTGCCTGTATCCTTTGTAAGCTTGGGGGTAGTTGTTTTCGTCGGGTTGAGGTCTTGGCGCATTGGATACACACGACTGGGGATGGTGAGATGGGACGCAGGCCGGTCGTTGAAAGTCCCCAAGCACAAAAAGATGAAACTGCAGTGTTGCACGAGACGTCTATAGTCGATATCGCGAGGGGCGCCGCGATGGTTCGAGGTTTGAGTTTCACGACAGGTTCCGCACCAAAACCATAGTTACTTTTCCCTGGTACGCAAGTCCGCAGGCAGAGAATTCAGGAGATCCGAAGCGATGGAAGGTCCTCTTCCAATGGGCGCATCCAATTTTGATCCATTCCACCCGGCGAACTCGGTCTCGGTCATCATCCCCGTCTACAATGGCGCCAAATTCATTGCGGAGACGCTTCGCTCGATTCTGGGCCAGACGGTTCGCCCATTTGAGGTGATCGTGGTCAACGACGGTTCCACCGATGACACCGTGTCTGTTGTCGGGAAGTTCGGTAATTCCGTCACCTTGATAACCATTCCGAACAGCGGCGTGCCCACGGCGCGAAACACGGGCGCGTCTCAGGCTATGGGAAACTGGCTGGCGTTCTGCGACGCTGACGATCTTTGGCTCCCCGCCAAACTCGAGAAGCAGCTCCGTCTCGCGAACGAGGTGCCCGATATCCAATACGTTATTACCGACTTTGCCGAGAGGACTGGCGGCGGGGTGAAGAACCGGACCCACTTTTCCTGGCTACCAAAAAATTTTTGGACGACGGAGCAGCACGGCAGCGGCTTGGTGGTGCGAGAATCGATCACCGGAAAGCTGACGACCTTCCAGCCCGCAGGCGCCTCGACGCCGATCTTGAAGCGGGACTTTTTCAACAGAATTGGCGGATACGATCCCAAGGCCAAGGACTTGTCTGAAGACACCTGCTTCCATTTTCGCTGTTTGAGCGTGGTGCCTTTCGGCGTTGTGCCAGAGGTGCTGATGCACTACCGTCAGCACCCCCAGTCCTTGAGCGCGAACAGGCTCAAGCAGATGCGTAAAACCGTCGCCGTATGGAAATATATTGCGGGCAATTACCCGCAAGCGCAGCCATACCGCGCCGAACTGCTGAAGGGTTTGGGAGTGATTCGCAAGGATATTGCTGAAACCAAGCGGAACATGAGGCGGCAGAAGCTGAAGCGGTTGCTCGGTTTGAACTAACCTTGTTTGGACAAGGCATATCACGCTTTGAGTTCATAACTTAACTTGCTCTGCCTGGGGCGGCGAGTCTGCCCTCGAACCGCCTGAACAGGACATCAAATTCAGGAGTTATATGGAGGCTGTCGGAGGTATTTACTGTATTTACCGGGTAGAATCCGATAGGCACGAAGCCGCATCTGGCGTAATAACTCAGCGCATCTGACATGGAAAACATACCATCGTAGATTTCAACCGCGGGAAGCTCGCTCTGCAGTCCAACAATCGTGCCGAGTACCCCGGACGCGCCTTTGACGACACTAATGTCATGGCCTTGCGTATCAATCTTCATAAAGATTCGCGGAGACCGGATTCCTTCCATCAATTGGGGAAGAACCGCATCCAGCCGCTTGAGTTGAATTGGTATTCGGCTCGAGCATGCCGGATCAACAGAATAAGCCCGCTTGGAGTCCTCGCGCAGGGTCAGCAGAGAATTGAAGTCTCCGCTGCTATACGTGCTCATGAGCGCCTCCCGATTCTCATCGCTCAATCCGTATGGTTCACCGGACCAAAGGGAATCGTTATGCATTGCCTTGTGCAATTGTTCATAAGAAGCTGGGACTGGCTCAAAGCTGATAATCCGTCCCCGGTACCCGACATCGCGCAGTTCTCTGGCGTAGTTACCGATGTATGCTCCAACGTCCAGCACGACATTGATCTCCATATGCGAGAGAAAATCGCGCAAAACGCGCATAAAACTTCCAGGCGGTGGATAGCGACTTATGGCGATGCCCAATCTCTGGGCGGCGTGCTTGACGAGATTCAAAGCGCGTTTCGACACAGCATTCCCTCGATCTTCCTTTTTTGAGTCTAATTGCCAGTCATGGATCACTTGAATGGTTTTTGCGAGATGCGGGGCTGGATGGATTTGTAAGACTTGGTTTCAGTACGCAGCTATGGCTTTTTCGGAAGGCTGATCAGTGGACTTCCAAAAAGTATTGCGAGACGAGAGGTGGCGCTGCGTGAAAGCAACACCCTGAACAGCCGTTTCCATAGCGCCGCGTGGCAAAAAATAGGTTAATGTGAGAAAAACATCGGGCTTCCATTTCGCCCGCATGGGGCGCTACGCGCTAACGCAATGTTCATCGTCGATCGGAGTGTATGGCTTTGAAGCATATTTATTACATCGACGGCGAGAGAAACAACTTCGGAGACGACCTGAATCGCTGGCTCTGGAGCAGGGTTCTGGGCTTCTCTCTGGATGTCGATGACGGAACCGTTGTACTCGGCATCGGCACATTGATATCCCGCGGCTTTGTTCCATCGGCCAACAAGTACGTCGTCCTCAGCGCCGGAGTTGGCTACGACGCGCTCCCCCTGGACTTCGGCGGACAAAAGTGGGAAATCCTCTCGGTTCGCGGTCCATTGACAGCCCAGTTTTTGAATCTGCCTCCCGAAAAGGCAATCATTGATGGCGCGGCATTAGTGCGGCTTCTTCCAGAGTGCGAGCCTTTACCCGAGTCGCAACGAGACGGCGTTGCATTTATGCCCCACTATGATTCGTTGCCTGCAGGAAACTGGGAACAAGTTTGCGGGATGGCCGGCGTCGAGTTCCTTGATCCCCTAGTGCCCAGCGAGATAACGCTGCAGCGCATCCGGAAAGCAAGGCTGGTAGTCGCCAGCGCCATGCACGCCGCGATTGTGGCGGATGCGCTCCGCGTGCCCTGGATACCTGTCGTTCTGTCGCCCCTGAGCAACAGCTTCAAGTGGCTTGACTGGACGATGAGCCTGAATCTTCCTTATAACCCGATAACTTTGCAGGCATCGACCCTGCTGGAATCAGTGCGCAATTTTTCGCTTCGATTCTAGGGTCCCAGGCTCTTCCTTGGGGACGGAACACCATCCAGTGCGATCGAGAACTGCAGGCGCGTGATGCGGCTTAAGTCCTGGAAGTATTGGCCCTTATGGAGAAGGCGTGCAATGCAGGTTACATATTCGATTCCTGAGCGAATTGTCACTTCGGCTGCCTTCGGACGAATCAGCAGGCAACAGGATGGGTATCGAAGTCATCGCGCGGCAGAGCAGTTGCGCCGGGTTGCAGCGATGCCTTCCTATCTGAGCGATGACAAAGTCTTCTTGTCCAGGCTTGAATAGCTCGCCGGCCTTCTTCATAAAATCAAGCCGTGAGCCGCATTCACTATGTTTCAATACGCTCGTCGATAACACTCGCGTACCTCGCTCAGCCATCGCGCGGAAAACGATCAGGATTCAAGGTTCTGGCGATTTGCAGGGCTCTTGCTGGTGATGGCTCCGCGCATCTGGTTGGCGGCGACGATCCACGGAACAAGAACGGAGAAGACAAAGCGGGCCAGCAGGGTGCGCGGGCCGGTGCGGCGGATGATTCGCCAGTCAGGGTGCAATGCCAGCCAGCATTGGATCGCGACGATCAGCAGAAGGGGTATGACTGACCAAGGCGAACTGACCAGGGCCAGGACTTGCACGATGCAGCGGGCGGCGTTGCGGAACAGGCGCGCGGGACGGACGCCGAGAATGCCATCGCTGATAGCGTAGCGGGCCAGTTGGCGGGAGGCCGAGAGCAAGGTATATTGCGGACGGTAGACGGCCTTGGCGCAGCTGACGAAGGCTGGTGCGGTCAGGCGTCGAGCCTGGTGGTCGAAGAGAGTGTCTTCGCCGAAGAAGACCGACTCCGGGAAGCCTCCGATGCGCTGCCAAAGGTTCTTGGTAAACGCCATGGACCGTGCCGTGCAGGACTTGGTTGGCGCTGAGTCTGAGAGCTTTACGCCGAAAAATGGCGCAGAGGCAAGGTCCCAGACGGTGGGGTCTTTGAGATCCAGGCGTGCCCCGCCCAGTGCATATTCGGCTGTTGAGGCGACGAGCGGCGCGGTGATCCGGCCGAGCCAATCCGGAGCATAAGTGCAGCCGGCATCGGTGCAGGCAACAATTTGGGAGTTGGCAGCGGCGATGGCCACGTTGCGGCCTTTGGATATGGGGCCGGGAGAACGCTTGAGGTTGCAGGACTCGTCGCGGATTGGCCGAAGAACCGAGTTCTTTCCGGCTGCGTCAAGGAGCCACTCCCAGGTGCCATCGGTCGAGCCGCCGTCCACAATCACAACCTCGGCCGGGGGAGGAATCTGCTTGAGCAGGCTGGGGACGAGCCGGGCGATGTCCTCCACCTCATTCAGGACGGTGGCAACAATGCTGACAGGTTGCATGGGGGAAGTATAACGATGTGCGGCTGGGCTTGAGAGCAAGGCACAAGAAGAATTGACCCGGCTTCCGGTTTAACGATAGAATTGTAGAGTTTGGCGATGCACCTCATTTGAGGACTTTGGGGGCTGTGCTGGGCTCACCGCTGGAAGCAAAGGCGTGATTGCGGCCCGTTCACCCGTGAGAGTCCCTCTCTGTATGCGCCCCAATGCAGGTTCGGTATCCGATTTTTGATGCGCCTCGTTTTCTTTTGCCGGAGCGCTGGAGGGTTTGTTATGTACGCAGTAATTCGCACCGGTGGAAAGCAGTACCGCGTGGCGCCTGGCGACGTGGTGAAAATTGAGAGCGTGGTCTCTGAGAGCGAGACCGTCGAGTTTAGCGACGTGCTTGCGGTCAGCGGCGAGCCCGGAACTGTGACCAGGCCGGCCACAGCCAAGGTTACCGCCGAAGTGCTTGGCGAGGGCCGCGGCACAAAAATCCTGGTGTTTCACCTGAAGCGGAAGAAGCAATACAAGAAGCTTCAGGGGCACAGGCAGAACTTTACCGAGGTGCGCATCAAGGCCATTGAGGCCGACGGCGTTACCTACAC
>CAYWMR010000028.1:0-20950 GCA_964458965.1 uncultured Occallatibacter sp.
GAAACCGTCGCCAATAGACAATGCCTTCAGGCTCGGGCCTTCTGCCCTTCCGCCGACGAAGCCTTGCAGACGACAGACTTCGTCCCTGAGGGACGACTTGATAATAGCCCAGGACGAAGTCCTGGGTATGCGGTTAAGCAGGAAGGTCCCGCCCCGGAGGGGCGGATTGAAACCCCGCTCTGAGCATCCTCGCCGTTCATGCAATTACCCTGCGCGCCCTTCCAATCCATCCCCATCCAGATGCCTGCAATGCTAGCACTTTCCCCATTTTGTAAACGCTTACACGCACACTTATGTACGCAAAAAAACGTATCGATAACACCTTAATTCGCTCTTCCACGGCCTCAATTCGCGTTGTTTTGCACGATTTGTCACGCGTATGAGTACGCGTATTCGCGAATACTAGCCTCTGATTTTGCCATCGCAATGTGCGCATATAACCACACTCGTCGCGGTGATTCAGTACAGCGGAGCCATGGCAACCGCCCCCAGACCCAGCGCAAAAAAGATAAACATCAGCAGCAAAAGCACCTTGGCCGATCGCGGCGCTCCCGCGAATTCGCGCCAGACAAAAACGCCCCAGCAAGCTGAAATCATGGTTGCTCCCTGGCCGATGGAGTAGGAGACGGCGGGGCCAATCGGTCTTGCCAGGTGCGCCACCGATGCCACAAAGTTGGCCACCGCGCCAACGCACCACACCCCGCCGCCGAACACGCCTGCCAGGTGCCAGGCCAAAGGAGCGCGCCAGTAGCCGGAGCCGTCAACGGGAGGCTTCCCGTCGAGCGGTTTCGCCATCAGCAGCAGGTTGGCCGGAATCGTGGAAAGCAGCACGCCGATGGCAAAGTAGAGGGCTATCGCGTACGGGCCGGGACCGGAAGCTGTAGCAAGCTCGTGGGTTGCGATGGGGTACCACCCGCCCATAAGCACCCCGGCCACCAGCGAGAGCACGATGCCCCGCGTAGTCGTCGCCCTGGCTGTTGCTTCGCGCTTGCGGTAGGCGGCTGCATCCAGCACGATGGCAACCGCGACCAGGGCTACTCCGCCAAACAGCAGCAGGGGATTGGCGGCAGGGGTTACCAGATAGCTCGATACCGCGCCGATGACCAGTGCCAGTCCGATTCCAACCGGGAACGCGACCGCGAGGCCGGCGACCTCAATGGCGGCTACCAGCAGAAGATTGGCGATGTTGAAAACGACGCCGCCGGCGATGGCAAAGTAAATTGCGCCGAGCGGGGCGTGAATCACTCCGTCAACAAACGAAGGTCCCGCGTTGCCCAGGCTGCCTGCCGTCAATCCCCAAACCACGGTGGCCAGCGCCAGGCCGATGGCGTAATCCCAATAGAAGAGCTGGAAGCGATAGCGGGGGCAGAGTTTCAGTGTGTTGGCCCACGATCCCCAGCACAGCATGCTCAGGACCATGAGAAACAGTGCGGCCTCATACGACTCAGGAAGATACATTCCCGGCGCCTCCATCGGAGCGATTGTTTGGAGCATGTTTCAAAAACCCGTCTCGTGTCAGGGCACGACTTCAGTCGTGCCGAAAAGAGCCGAAAAGAAGGGGTTTTAACCCCTGCGGGACGACAACTCGGACTCGTCTGCCATTTTTGAAGCACGCTGTAGCAAACAACGAACCATAACGCCTGAGGCTATGTGCACGCAAATGCGATCGTGTGCCGGGCAGGTTAAATTGCGGTCCAGCGTGGTGTCCCGGAAGTTCGCAACAAAATTGGGCTGTCATTCTGAGCATCTTGACTCGCATTTTGCGAGTTACGGCTAAAATGACCGGAAAATTGGCCATTGATTCCATTGGGTTTACAAGCCGGTCATCAGGAGCAGCCTACTCGCCGCGTCGAGTTACGGACGAAATGAACAGCTGTTGGAAATCGAGTCCTGGCTGACTCGCTGACTTGCTATCGCGGCGAAGCCGCGGCTAACCTGCTGAGTTTGTTCGACCGGATTTCCTGTTCATAGGGAGCATCTTGACCTGCGTCGGCGGGTTACGCCAGAAATGACAATTCGCACTGTAAAAAAACGCCCCGGAGGGGCCGAAGGATAATAGCCCAGGACAAGCGAAGCGCAGTCCTGGGTACAAGCCCAAAATCAGCCTCGCGCCCTGTAGGGGCGCGGTGAAATTGCCCGTGTTCATCAGGAGCTAACGCGGCCCCAAACGTCTTTCAGTTTGGGGGTGATGAGTCGAAGAATCTGCGGTCGTTCTTCGATGAAATTCAGACTCACCTGACACTGAGGAGCAATAGATTGCTCTGTAGGACTTGATAAAGTGCTAACAGGTCTCCACTATGCAACCCAAACCCCATCGCCGGACTTGGAAAACGCTGCTGGCGTTCGCGATTATCTATTTTGTCTGGGGATCCACATTTCTTGCCATTCGCGTTGGCGTGCATGAAATACCGCCGTTTCTCTATGCGGCCATGCGTTTCCTGGTAGCGGGCCTCGTGCTCTATCTCTGGATGTCGGCGCGTGGCGAACGCTCACCGAAGCCGCGCGAATGGATGTCGGCGTTCTTTCTTGCACTGCTGATTTTCGTATTCGATTACGGGCTGTTGTTCTGGGCTGAGCAGCGTGTCCCATCGGGAATTGCAGCCGTGATGATGGCTACCATTCCGGTGTTCATGGCACTGTCTGAGATCGTAATCCTACGCACACAGCGGCTCACTCTTCGGCTGGGATTGGCATTGCTGGTTGGGATCGCGGGAGTGGCCGTCCTGATCAGCCGCTCGTTGAATCTGGGCGGCGCGCCCATCGACAGAACGGGCGCGCTCGCGCTGCTGATTGGATCCATAAGTTGGTCTGTGGCGTCCGCGCTGAATCGCAAGCTGCCGCTCCCGGCCTCGAAGGTAATGAGCTCCGGTGCGCAGATGCTGGCTGGAGGCGTGTTGCTGACCATTGCGGCCGGCGCATTGGGAGAGTTTCGAAACTTTCATCGGTCGAGTGTCTCCCCCGGAGCCTGGTTTGCCTTGGCGTACCTGATCGTCGCCGGGTCCATTGTCGGCTTTACCGCGTATGTCTGGCTGCTCCATCACGAATCACCAACGACAGTTGGGACCTACGCGTATGTCAATCCCGTAGTGGCCGTGATTCTTGGGTATTTTATGGGCGGAGAAGCGCTTGGACTGCGAACGATTCTTGGGACTGCGTGCGTCCTTATCAGCGTGGTGTTGATCACTACGACTCGTGGCAAGAAGCCGGCTGAGGCGCCTGCTGCGGAGGAGGCGGGATAGCCGGTATTGACTTAACTCTTTGCTGCCTTGACCGCCGCGGTTAGCGCGGGGACCACTTCGAACAGATCGCCGACGATGCCGTAGTCGGCTGCTTCGAAGATGGGCGCGTCGGGGTCTTTGTTGATGGCTACTATGCACTGCGAGCCTTTGATTCCGACCAGATGCTGGATGGCTCCGGAGATGCCGATGGCCAGATAAAGCTTGGGCGAAACGGTTTGGCCGGAGCTGCCTACCTGGCGATCCATGGGAAGCCAGCCCGAGTCGCAGATGGGGCGCGACGCGGCCAGCTCCGCGCCAAGAGCCGTGGCCAGTTCCTGCACAATGGGGATGTTTTCGGCATCCTTAATGCCGCGGCCTATGCTCACGATGAGCTGCGCAGAGCCAAGATCGACCGTCTGAGAGCTGCCGCGGAAGGGTTCGCTGGGTTTGGTGCGGATGGCGTCGGCTGCGATCTCGGGTTCGAAGGGCAGAATGGTTGTCGTCCCTTCCCGCGGCGCTTCGGCCCGGAAGGCTCCTGCCTGAACCGAGACAAAGCAGGGCCCGCTGCCGGAATGCCGATAATTACCGCTGAGTCGGCCCTGCATCAGTTGGCGGGTGAAGACCGGGCCTTCGCCGATAGCCACTACATCGCTGATGAGCACTTGCCCAAACCGTGACGCGAGAGCGGGCGCATAATCGCGGACCTGGTAGGTATGCGGGAACAGGACGTAGGCCGGCTTTTCAGCCTGGATAAGCTGCTCCAATGCGAGTTTGTAGCCGTCGGCCGTGTAGTGGCTCAGCAGCGGGTGTTCGATCACAAAGATCTTATCGAGGCCGAGGCTGCCAAGCTGTTCGCCGAGCGGTCCGGCGATCGGTGCAGTCACGATAGCGCTGACCGTCTTTGCCACACCGTCAACGGAAGCGGCCACGTGCTTGAGCAGGGCTCGTGCGGCGGCCACGGCTTCCAGACTGATGCGGGAGATGCGGCCTTCCCGAAGTTCGATTACTACCAGAATTCCGCTCATAGGACGCGCACCTCGAACTTCAGCTTTTCTACCAGGGTTTCAGCGGCTTCTTTGGCAGAGCCGGAGAGAATCTGCGTGGATTTCTGCTTCTGCGGAAGGGTTACCTGTACCAGAGTTACGACAGGGACGGCTGATCGATTGGGCGGGACTAACTCCACCCCGGTCACGCGGCGCACCTCTTTCGTCTTGGCCCGCTTAATGCCCATCAGCGTGGCGTAGCGGAGCTTGTTGCCTCCGGATTGGATGGTGAGGACGGCGGGAGTGGGCAGATCGATGCTCTGGAACCAGCCTTCTTCCAGCTCCCGCTTGACGGTGATGCCGACTTCCGTTTTTTCAACGTGCAGGATCAGCGTGGCGTGAGGCAGGCCAAGAATCTCGGCGACAATGACGCCGGTTTGGCCCAGGCCCAGGTCTTCCGACTGCAAGCCAGTGAGGATTAGGTCAGGATTCTCCGGTTGGATTGCAGCGGCAAGCAGGCGCGCCACGCCTAAGGCATCGCGGCCGGCCAGGTCGTCGCAGTCGATTTGAATAGCGCGGTCTGCGCCCTTCGCAAGCGCTTCGCGGATGGTTTGGCCGATGCGCTCGGGCCCTGCGCTGACAACGATGACTTCGCCGCCGTGCCTTTCCTTGAGCTGAAGCGCTTCTTCGAGGGCGTAGGCGTCGGACTCGTTGAGGGCGTATTGGAGGTTAGATTCGTCAATCCATTTGCCGGCTGAGTCGATGCGAATCTGGGCATCGAGGTCGGGGACTTGCTTGATAGCTACAATGATTTTCATGATGAATAGGCTCTGGTTCATCTTAATCGCTCGCTCCGAAACCGGAGGGCCATCCAGAAGAGGTACTTTCTGGTGCTGTTGAGAGAAAGCAGAGAGCAGCCGGCGAGCTTGAATTCCTGGCTTAGTCCGGGTTGTTGTTCAACAGGTCTTCTTCCCTGTGGGCCAGCCTATCGGCAAACTCCCCTGCCAGAAGACTGAGGATCAAGCAGACACCCGCGATTGCAATGCCCACAACCTCGCCCGACATGCGATCCATTTTGAAGAGGGAAGAAATCAGGAGGCCGCCGAAGAGAAACGAGATAACGCATATAGCGATGAGTATCTTTGCAAGCCCCTTCATGAGGTACGCGGTAGCGGATCCGAGTCTCATACGAGTCAATTATAGAGAGCGGTCATGCAGCGAGCGATTTGCTCTAGCTTGACATCCATTACAAGGGTACGGTTGTCGGCGTTCGGGCCAGAGGAACTGAATTTGACTTAATGACCGCTTGGCAAACCGCGCGCGGCCAGTTGAGCAATGTCGAGCAATTGCGGCGGGGCTTCGCCGGTGGATGCCAGCGCATCCCGAAACATAGTATTGCAAAACGGGCAAGCCGTCCCTACGGTTTGCGCGCCGGTGGCGACGAGTTCCGCGGCGCGGTTGTGGCTGACCCGCTCGCCGGTCTCCTCGCCGAGAAACGCAAGACCGCCCCCGGCACCGCAGCAGAAACTGCGCTCCTGGTTCCGCGGCGCTTCAACAACGGTGCCGGCGAGGGCTGCGACGGTGCGGGGCTGCTCGTAGACGTTGCGATAGCGTCCCAGGTAGCAGGGGTCGTGGAAGACGATGTTTCCTTCCCTATTCTGCTTCGGAAGCTTGTCCGCAAAACGGGCCAGGAATTCGCTATGGTGCTCAACCTCCGGTGGCGTCCCATATTCCTTCCAGTCTTCCTGTATAGTCCGGACACAATGGGGACAAATGGACACGATCTTCTTCACTTTGTTTTGCTTGAGGGCTTCGAGATTGGCCTCCGCCAGTTGCTGGAAGAGTAGATCGTTGCCAAGACGGCGGACAGGGTCGCCAGTGCACTTCTCCTTGAGGAGAACGCCGTAGCTGGCGCCCAGGTAGTTCATCACGCGGGCGAAGTCGGCGATGATCTCACGGCCCTTGGGATCGTAGCCGCCCATGCAGCCCAGCCATAAACAATATTCCTGAGTCCCGTCGAAGACGGGCAGAGCTTGCTTCTGGATGAATTTATCGCGCTCAGCGGAGCTCATGCCGAGTGCATTGCTGCCGCTCTCAAGAGCCAGAAAAAGCTTGGTTCCCCGGCCGTCCGTCCAGGACCCGGTGTTGACCGCGCCGCGACGCAGGCCGACGAGGATGGGGACGTGCTCGATGCCGACGGGGCACTGGAACTCGCATGCGCCGCAGGTGGTGCACTGAAAGACGGCTTGCTGCTCGTTGTATTTGCCGAGCAGAGGTTGATCGGACGCAGGACCCAGGTCGTTCAGGTAAGCGCGTACGCCGAGGATGATCTCTTTGGGGTTGAGCAGCTTGCCGGTATTGGCGGCGGGGCAGTGCTCTGTGCAGCGGCCGCACTCTACGCAGGAGTAGGCCTGGAGACTGACGAGTTGGGTAAGATCCGTCCCGGCGACCAGACCGAAGTCTTCGTCGCCGGCCAGTGGGGGAATCTGGGCGAAGCCGCCGCGCGATAAAAAGATGGTGGCCGGGCTGAGCACCAGATGCAGGTGCTTGGTGTGAGGAATAAGCGGCAGAAAGATGAGCAGAGCCAGGGTGTGAATCCACCAAAGTGCGCGTGCGGCAGGACTGGCGGCGGATACGGAGAACGAGGCCAGGTAGGTGGCCATGAGGGCGAAGATCAGCCCGGCGATGATGCCGGATTCCCAGGAGAGTTTTTCGCCGAGCCACTTGGGCCGGACCAGGAAGCGGCGGACGAACAAGCCGAGAATGCCGGCGGCGCAGGCCAGTGCGAAAAGGGCAGCAACGTAGAAGTACAAGCGGCCAATGACTCCGCCGGGAGACAGAAAGCCAATCCCAAACACGATGGCGCAGTGGTTAAGCGTGACCACAGCAAAGGCCAAAAAGGCCCAGAATACGAAGGCGTGCGCCAGGCCGGGGAGTGGGCGCTCGCGGACGACTTTGGCCTGACAGAGAACCTCCCAGACAAAGTCCCAGATGCGGCGGCCGATGGGGAACAGGTGAAAGCCGGGATCCTTTTTTGAATGGAGGATTTTGTTCAGGATGGGGCCGAAACGACGCCAGAAGCCGTAGGCGGAGGCGATGGCCAAAGCGGCGAAACCCAGCTTCTCAAGGAGCGAGAAGTGTTGAGGCTCGGCCAGCGTTGGAAGAATGACGATCATGATCGGACGAGACAAAGATACAACATACAGGAGGCACGGTCAGGATGTCGCGCGAGGATGCCGGCTCAGACCCTCCATTGGAGGCAAAGCTCGTAGTTGTCGGGGTCGCGGAAGAAGAGTTGCTTCATGCCGAAAGGGCGGACCATGGGGCCTTTGACTGCTATGCCCACGGCCTGGAGGTATTGTGCGGCAGCGTCGAGGTCCTGGCAGCCGATGTAAAGCTGCGTGTCGCCGTGGGCCGCGATTCGGATGGGATCGAGCTGCGGTGGGCGGCGGTCGCGGTCGAACATGGTGTTGAGCATCAGGTCGGCGTCGTTGCGGCGAAGCCAGACCCAGTCGATGTGCCCGTCGGGCTCTGGATCGGAGCTCGCATGAATCTCGAATCCGAGCAAATCGCGATAGAAAAGCAGCGATGTGGGCATATCGTAGACCGCGAGTAGTGGGCAAAGGCCGTGGATTTCGAGCGCCATGGTTTCCTCCGGGGACCGGCTTGGACATTGGCCGGATGCAGCCAGATTATCGCAATTCTGATGACGAAGTTCATGTGTGACGCACCTCACGCTCAATTCGTTCCAGAAGAGTCACACTGCTGAGTATTTCTCTTTCGGCGGCCATTCGGTCTGTACTGGCTGAGGAGAGACTTGTGAATGCGAGTAATCTAAGCGAAGAGCTTCCATTTTGGGATGGATAAGTGGGTTCAACTGAAATCCACCAGCGGCGCTCATTTTGATTCTTCGGGGTTGAAACCCCGTCTTCCACCAGATCGAGTTGATTTCACACATGTTCGAACCCAGAGATTGCCCCGGGCGAATGTCGGCGGGCATGATTCCGGGAGCGAGGAAACCAACTCTTGCCGGAGACCCCTGCCACAGAACCCGATTTGTCGCTCGACGCCGACCGTGAGTTCCAGGGACACGTGAACCGGCAGAGCTCCTCGACCTCTTTGCGAGAGGTTTGGGCGGTTGTTGCGCGCCGGCGCAGGTTGGTGGCCGGCACGGTGGGTGGATTGCTGCTGCTGTGCCTTCTGTATTGCCTGATCGCTCCCAACCAATATGAGGCAAGCGCCAGGGTTGCGCTGCGGACATCGCTTGCTTCGTCGCTGAGCCTCGAAGCTCAGGAGCCGCAAGTCTCGGCGTCCGTTCTCTCCGCTCCCGTGCAACTTGAGACTCTGGCGGATGTTTTTCGCAGCGACCAGCTTGCGTGGAGAGTGATTACGGAGCTGAAGCTCTACCAGGCGCCGGCGTTCATGGGGAGTTTTGCGTATCGGTTTCCGGGCTTTCGCCCCGAGACGCCCGCCGCGGACTCGCCCGAATACGCAGGCGCACAGCGCTATGCCGGCGCCCGGGACTATCTGCTGGATAGATTCCACCGGCGGCTGCACGTACAAAGCTTACCGCGTACATTGCTGATTGAAATACGGTTCCGATCGAAGGACGCGGCGCTCTCGGCGGCTGTGGTGAACGCGTTGATCCGGGCCTATGGCGAGCAGGAAAGGGAGCTTCGGGTGCAGGCAACAGTTCAGGCTTCGGACTGGCTGGGTGGCCAGTTGAAGGAACTGAAGGGTCGTGTGGACCGCGATGAGCAGCGTTTGACGGCATTCCAGAATGCGCACGGAATCCTCAGCACACCCGAGACGCTGGCCGATGGGCAGGCTGGAGACACCCAGCATACGCCGGGGTTGCTGGAGATTGACGAGTTGAGCCGTGAACTGGTGACAGCCACGACCGATCACATTCTTCGCGAGGCCGAATACAGGGCAGCTTCGAAAGGCGACCCGGAGCTGGCGATTGCGGCAGATCCGCGCCTCGAGGCCGAATACGGGAGCTTTGCCACGGCGCTTTTGCAGCAGATTCACGCGCAACAAAGCGGACTCGAAGTGGAACTTTCGCAGTTGAGCCTGGAACACGGGCAGAGTTTTCCCAGGGTCGTGGAGATACGCGGGGAACTCGTGGACCTTGACCGGCAGAAGCAGGCCGAGGACGCCAAGCTTGTGGCGCGATTCCAAAGCGCGTTGCAGACCTCCGCCGATCGCGAGCAGTTGGTTCGTAAAAGCCTTGACGAACATACTGCGGAGGGGATGAAGCTCAACCAGGCCGCCACTGAGTACGAGGCAATGCGGCAGGAGGCCAACCGAAGCCACGAGCTTTATATGCAGTTACAGCAGAAGGTTGAGGAAGCGGGACTCGAGGCTGGCATCCGTGGCTCGAACATATCGATCATAGACCCCGCGCGGCAGCAGGTGAAGCCGGTTGCACCCGATTTGCCGCTTTATATGGCCATCACGCTATTCGTCAGTCTGTGGCTGGCATTGGGAGGCGCGTTCTTGCTTGAGTTGATGGGTACCCCCGTGAAACGTACAGTCGTAATGCTGATCATTGCGGTGGTGGCGGGCGGGCTGGCAAGGGGCCAGGCGCCCACTCCGAACCTGGATGGATTGCCCACCGGCGTCGCGCGAATTCCGCTGTCTTTGGAGAACAAAAGCGTTCCCAGTGCCAGGGATGCGCCCGCGGTGTGGAATGGCGCGGCGGGCTCAAATCAGGCAGGTTTGCCGGGGCAGGGAACCGGGCTTGCCGCATCGGTGATGGCGGCGCCAATCGGCTCCGGGGACATGCTTGACGTGGTGGAGTTCCGCACGCCGGAGTTTCATTCCGCAGTTCGCGTGTCGGCGGCGGGAACCGTGACTCTGCCTCTGATTGGCGATGTGCAGGTCGGTGGGATGGACGAGCTTGGGGCCGCACACGCCATTGATGCTGCGCTGGTGGCCAAAGGCATGCTGCTGCACCCGCAAGTATCTGTGCTGGTGACGGTTTATGCCGGCGAGGACGTTAGCGTGCTCGGCGAAGTGGCGCGTCCAGGCGTGTATTCCTACACCGTTCACCATCGATTGCTGGACCTGATCTCTTTGGCATCGGGATTGACGCCGAATGCCGGCGGCCTGGTGAGCATCTTTCATCGCAGCGAGCCGAATGTGCCTCATGCGGTCGTACTGGACCCAGGCGGAACATATGCCGGCTCGGATCATAATCCGGAGCTTCTCGCCGGGGATACGGTGCAGGTTAGCCGCGCAGGGCTGGTTTACGTCATTGGCGATGTGATGCGCCCTGGCGGGTTTGCTGTCGATCCGGCACAGGGGCTGACGGTAGTTCAGGCGCTGACGCTGGCGTGGGGGCCAACACAGAACGCAGCAACCAGCAGAGCGTTGCTGATCCGCGAACAAAAAAGTGGCCGCACGCTGATCACGCTAAACCTCAAGCGCATGCTGCACGGACAAGATCCTGACCAGCCTATTCACGACCGAGACATATTGTTCGTTCCGGATTCGATGGCCAGGAACTTGATGAACAGGACCATCGAATCTGCAATACAGTCCGCGGTTGGGGTGACGATTTATGCGGGGCTGGTTTATTCGGATCGGTTTTAGCCAATGAGACGCATAGCCTGGTGGCTGTTGCTGCTGTTCGCGTTCGCGATTCCCTGGGAGTACTCCCTGGATCTCGGCGAGCCGCTGGGCAATGTTGCCCGCATCGCCGGATTGGTGCTGCTTCTGGTAGCAGTTCCGGCAGTTTTGCAGGCTGGGCGGTTGCGCACGCCGGGGTCGCTGCAATGGCTGGTGCTGGCTCTTTTCCTCTGGTTTTGCTGCACCTATTTCTGGACCATCGATCCATCGGCAACCCAGACAATGATCCGAGCCTATTTCCAGGAGATGGTGATCGTTTGGCTGGTGTGGGAGCTTGCCGAGAGCCCTTACGATCTTCTTGCGCTTATGCGGGCGCTTGTTGCCGGCTCATGGGTGCTGGCCTTGCTGACAGTGGCGAACTTCGCCTCGCCTGAGACAATTGCGGCGGGCCAGGTACGGTTTGCGGCTGCTGGCCAGGACCCGAATGACGTAGCCCGGTTTTTGGATCTGGGCTTGCCTCTGGCTGCCTTGTTGTTAAGCTGCGAGTCACGCCGGCGTTGGCGATTGCTGGCACTGGGCTATTTGCCGCTAGGACTGGTTGCTGTGTTGTTGACGGCCTCTCGCGGGGGATTTTTGGCGGCGCTCGTAGCATTGGCAGGCAGCGGGCTTCTGGTGATCCGGCGCCATCCCAGAAGAGCGATTGTCGGCGCATTCGCTTTGCCGGCGGCAGCCGCCGCTCTTTGGTTCGTGTTGCCGCATGAGATTTTCGAACGACTGGCGACCATTCCCGAACAACTCACAGCAGGTGATCTGAACCAGCGGCTGAACATCTGGAGCGCTGGCTGGCACGCCTTGCTGGAGGCGCCCTTCTTCGGTGCCGGCGCAGGCTGTTTTGTAACTGCGGCAGGGCTTGACCCGATGGATACTGCCCATAACACTGCATTGTCGATCCTGGTGACGGGGGGAATGTGCGCCTTCTTTCTGGCGGCGGGAATTGTGGCGGCGGCCGTGTGGGCAGTGGCGCGGACTCGAGGTCCGCTGCAACTGGGGCTGGGGACGACGCTGGCGGTTTGGCTAGTCACTTCCCTCGTCGCGACGGTTGAGGAGAGCCGCACCACCTGGCTTCTGCTGGGGCTGGTTGCGTTGGCAGGACGGCTTGCGATGGAGGATCCGATGCTGCTTGCCGCCTGCTTCCCGGCCGGTGCTTCGCATGGCGATTTGGAACTGGCCGATGGAATGGAGGGGATTCTAGTTCATTAGAGTGACGGAACCCTCCGAAACCATGTGCACAATCGCCCAAGTCGTGAGGACATTCGAAGGCGGCAGCGTCAATCGCCGCATTTTTCGCGCAATGGCGGCGGTTACCGCAGCCGGGTTACTGGTGAAAGCCGCGGCAACGGTGAAGGAAATTGCGGTTGCCGGTGTCTATGGGCGGTCGGATGCGATGGATGCCTTCCTGACTGCCGCTCTGATTCCCGGCTTGCTGATCAACCTGATCTCCGAGTCGATGAATCAAGCGCTTGTACCCACGCTGGTCCGGGTGAGGGAAACCGAAGGCCACGACCGCGCGCAGGAACTGCTTTCCAGTTCGATGCTTTGCATGTGCCTGTTGCTTGCGGCGGTGTCGGGAGCAATGGCTTTGACGGCGCGCGGTTTCTTTCCGCTGATTGCCTGGCATTACTCGGCAGCTAAACTAGATCTCTCCATTCGGCTTTTCTACGCGCTCCTTCCTGTTGTTCTGCTTACAGGAATCGCCACCAATTGCACTGCCGTGTTGAATACGTTTAACCGGTTCGCCACCCCGGCGCTTGCTCCTCTTGTCATTCCGGTTACCATCGTTGCCGGCGCGCTGCTATTTGGTGGCCGGATGGGCATCTGGGTCATGGTTTATGCCACTCTGGCCGGCTCTTTGGTTCATGCGGCTCTGGTGGCGGGAATGATGGAGTCCCATGGCTACCGGTTCCGCTTGCGATGGCATGGGATGACGGAGGCCAGTTGGGAGGTGATTCACCAATATGGGCCGGTGCTGTTGAGCAGCGTGGTAGCTTCCGGCGGTTTGCTGGTGGACCAGGGGATGGCCGCAACCCAGCCTGCGGGGAGCGTATCGGCACTTGTATATGCAAGCAGGTTTGTGGGCGTGGTGCTGACCTTGCTGGCTGGGGCTGTTTCAACGGCGCTGGCGCCATACTTCTCCCGGATGGTGGCGCTTGGAGATTGGAGGGGTTGCCGGAGTACCCTGCGCACGTGGGTGCTGGCGACCGGATTGATCACTGTGCCGATAACAATCGCACTGATGGGTGGGGCGCACCTGGTGATCCGCATGACGCTGGAGCACGGCGCATTTGGCCCAAAGGACACGGCTGCAGTTACCCCGGTGCTGGCCATGTACGCCATTCAGATTCCATTTTTTGCGTGCAGCCGGGTATATTACCGATTCCTGGTTGCCCTGCGCCGAACCGACCTGATTCTCTACTGCGGCATTCTTAATCTGGTGCTCGACGTTGTTCTCAACCTGATCCTGATGCATTGGTTCGGCGTGGCCGGCATCGCGCTGGCCACCTCTCTTTGGACCGTGAGCACATTCTTGTTTCTTTGGTATTGGACGTGGAGGCTGTTGCCCGATGGGAATTCAACGGAATTGAGAACCGAAAGATGAGAGTAAATCGCACGCTGAACGATGCTTGAAGGAATCCGGCGATATAATGCAAGCAGGATCATGATTCCCAAGCCTGCCCAATATCTGCTTCGCTTCGATGATCTCTGTCCTACAATCTCGCGCACTCGCTGGCAGCGTTTTTTGCCCTTGATTGAGAAGTACGACATCAAGCCGATTCTGGCGGTGATCCCCGACAACATGGACCGCAAGCTGGTTCGTTCCCGTCCCTACCCGGAGTTCTGGGAGGAGATGCGCGCGATGGAGACGGCAGGAGCCACAATTGCGCTGCACGGTTACCGCCATCTTTGCCAAAGCATGGGCAAGAGCCTGGTGCCGTTGCACCACAAAACGGAATTCGCCGGCCTGGCGGAGGATATTCAGCGCCATTGGATTAACACCGGACTTACGATTCTGAGGGGGCACGGGCTCAACCCAAGAATCTTTGTAGCGCCTCGCCACGGCTTTGACCGCACCACGATTCGTGTACTTCGCAAGGAAGGTATAAAGCTGATCTCCGATGGGTTCGCTCACGTTCCATTTAGGCGGGGGGGAATAACCTGGATTCCGCAGCAGCTTTGGGGGCCGGAAGAAAAGCGGCGCGGTCTATGGACCATTTGCGTGCATAGCAACAACGCGCGAAGCTCAATGGTGAATCAGCTTGGCGCATTTCTGCACAGAAATGGCGAACAGTTTACATCGGTTGACCGCATCCTCGCCGAGTTTAAGCCTACTGAACTTGGATTGACCGAGAAAGTATACGGAGCTATCGCGATCTGGCTTGCCAGGACGTCGCAAAAACGAAAGCGAATGGTCAATTCGAGAAAAGACTAGAAGGACGATTAGGTGCTTTCGATCGCTCAAGCTGCAGGAGCCGATTGGTTGAATCTGCATCCAGCAAGGACAACGTCGAGCATGTTCTCATAGGCCGGGATGGCGCGCTCAAGTGCGAATTCCCTGATAAATGCATGCGGAAAACGCTCACCCGGCTGCAGGCTCGTTAGCGCTGCGAGCAGGGTACTTGCAAGCGCCGGGGAAGATATTTCGTCCGCCAACCACGCACCGGGCTCGTGGCCGAGCAAATCTGCCACCCCCTGCGACGACGGCACAGCCACAATGGGAAGTCCCGCGGCGGCAGCCTCAAGCATTGCGTTGGGCAGCCCCTCGTGCCGCGACGAGACCACAAACACTGAGGCTGCGCGAAAGTATTCCGCTGGGCGATAAACGTGGCCCGCAAATGTCACGGCCTCCTCAAGTCCCAGCTGGCGGCACTGTGCCTTCAAACGCGCTTCCTCCGCTCCGGTTCCCAGAATCGTCAGATCGGCGGTTGGGAGACGTTCCCGGACAGTGGCCAGCGCCGAAAGCAGCAGATCGAAACCCTTTTCGCGAGAAAGTCTGCCCACCGTCAGAAGATGAGGGCCTGGGCCCGGCCAGTGAGCCCCATCGCCTGGAGCGGCTTCCGCCTGCGCCCGTATTGTTTCCACATCCACAGGATTTGGCAGCACCGCCAGCCGGGTTTCCGGGATTCGCAGCTCGCGGGCGATCTCCTCGGCCATTGCCCGGGTCTGGCAGACGACACAGTCCGCACGGCGATAGAGCAACTTGTAGAGCAGACGCATGTAGCCGGAATTACCTCCACGCGCCTGCGCAGGGAAAATAA
This sequence comes from uncultured Occallatibacter sp., assembly GCA_964458965.1. Classification (GTDB taxonomy): domain Bacteria; phylum Acidobacteriota; class Terriglobia; order Terriglobales; family Acidobacteriaceae; genus Telmatobacter. The sequence continues at coordinate 15,088 of CAYWMR010000028.1, forward strand.
CTCCATTCTGGCGAACCACTACCCGTGTCTTTCGCGGGAAAAGAGGGCGCAGCAGCAGCACTTGGAGATTCAAATGCGCCATGCCGGAGAGAATCACGTGGGGCTTGAGCCGCCAAACCAGGCGAAGCAGAGGCCACGTTCCGAAGCGAACCCTGGCTGCGCCCAGCGGATGAACGCTTACGGACGGCGGCAGCAGATCGCTCTCAACTTCGGACTGGGCGATCAGGCCCAGGTGCACCTCGTACCTGGTGGATGAGAGATTGCGCGCCACCAGAGCGGTGACCTGCTCCGCGCCGCCGCCGCCGAGGTGTGGAATGAGCAAAAGGACTTTGGAACGCGGATTCATGTATGTTGGCAACCTTAGAGGTTCAGGTAAGGATGCTGCAATATGCTGTGTTCCGCCTCACACACATCGAGTGAACAGCGATGATACGTTATGTTCAGATTTGCTCACCGGCCTGTCCCGGAAACGGACACCGGCCGATTACATGCACTATTCTTTCCTAAGGGCTGAAAACCCGCAGATACGATTGGATTTCGCGTCAAATCCATGCACCAGCAGCGACTTTTCCCTCGAGCGTTGAAGCAAATTCCCCGACACAAGTAGATGCCGGGAAGATGCTTGGAGCGCAACCTAATCCATGCTGGTTTCCAAATCGCATCAGTCAAATGGTGAGGTCGCGGGCTATTCAACGCGGCTAGCGCCCCACATCGTGGTGGGAATTACGCATCCTCAAACCTGCCTGAATCTCGGCGGACGATTGGGAGCACTGCGCGAAGCAGGATTCCGCGTGACGCTGGTCTCAAGTCCGGGTGAGCTGCTGGAGCGGACAGCCGCGCGCGATGGAGTTAGTCGGGTAGCCCTTCCCATGCAGCGCGCCATTGCGCCGTTTGCGGATATATGGTCCCTGGCGCGCCTATGGTGGTTGTTGCGCCGGCTCAAGCCGGATCTGACCGAGTTCAGCACTCCCAAAGCCGGCCTGCTGGGAACCGTGGCAGCCCGGCTCGCCGGTGTGCCCATTCGCATTTACATGCTTCGCGGGTTGAAGCTGGAAACCTGTACCGGACTGAAACGCAGGGTATTGCTGGCTGCGGAGCGAATAGCATCATCCAGCGCACAGGTCGTGTTGTGCAACAGCGAGAGCCTGCGAGCCAGGGCGCAGGGGCTGGGAGTCGCGCCGCGGACGAAGTTGAGCTTGCTCGGGGAGGGCAGCAGTAATGGGGTCGACATGGAACGATTCTCGCCTGGGCCGAGCGATGTGCGAGACCAATTGGGTATTCCGGCCGCATGCCGTGTAGTTGGATTTGTGGGGCGATTGACACGCGACAAGGGTGTTCCCGAGCTGATGGAGGCATTCGACGCCATCTCGAATGCGGACCCCCAGGCGCACCTCTTGCTGGTGGGCTGGTTCGATGGGTCGGAAGATGCGCTGCCGGCCAGTCTCCGGGATCACATTGAGCGGCACAAGAACGTTCATTGCACAGGCTTTGTGGACGACACAGCGCCCTACTACCGCGTTATGGATGTTTTGGTTCTACCTACCTGGCGCGAGGGCTTTCCCAATGTGGTGCTGGAAGCTGCCGCGTCAGGCGTACCCGTCATAACCACGGTGGCCACGGGCTCCCGGGATTCCGTCGATCCCGAAGTTACGGGGCTGCTGATTCCAACTGGTAATCCTGGAGCCATATCCGAGGCAGTGCTCAGCTTGCTGCGGAATCCTGCAAGGCGGCAACGGATGGGCAAGGCGGCACGAATCTGGGTGAAGGAACACTACGTTGACGGGCGGGTGCTTCAACTTGCCACGACGTTCTACACCAGCCTGGTGATGAAGGAGATGGCGGGACGAACCTCCCAGGCGCTTCAAGGGGCCGGTCTGGCGTCAGTGCTGTCGGCTGGAGACGCGGTGGCTGGCGCCCCAGTTTGCGATACGGGCGCTTCCAGCGTGTGAGCTCCTGCGGCGGCTGCACGCAGCACTTCGCCGGGTGCAATGCCTAGAACCAGAGTTGCCGCAACCGCAAGCAGCAAGGCCGCGCCGACCGCTGGGCCCACCCTGGGGGTGGGAGCCGCATCTTCACCCTGAATGCTGACGGGGCGCTGGGCTGCCGCCAAGGCGAGCCGGAGATAATACGCCGCCGCTAATCCCGAGTTCAGCAGGCCGATGATTGCCAGCCAGATAGCCCCACCTCCCACTGCGGCGGAGAAGGAGTAGAATTTGCCGAAGAACCCGCCGGTGAAGGGAATTCCAACCAGAGAGACAAGGAAGAATATCAGCAGGCTGCCAAGCAGCGGTGACCGGTAGATAAGGCCGCGAAAATCCTGAATGAATGGCAGCTCCTCGTCGTATCCGCTTACCAGGGTAATGACGGCGAAGATGCCTACGTTCATGGCGGCATAGGCCGCAATGTAGAAGCTGGCGGCGGCAATGCCGCTCTCTCCAAATCCGCTCGCGTTGGTGGCTCCGGCAAAGGCGGCCAGCAGGTAGCCGGCATGAGCGATGGATGAGTAGGCCAACATGCGCTTGACGTTCTGCTGGCGCAGCGCGGCCAGGTTGCCTACAGTCATGGATAGTACGGCTACGATCCACAACAGCGGCGCCCAGGTGGAGTGAAGGTTGGGAAAGACCTCATATACGACGCGCAGAAGCAGCGCGAAAGCCGCGGCTTTGGGCGCTGTTGAAAGCAATGCCACCACCGGAGAAGGCGCCCCCTCGTACACGTCCGGTGTCCACAGGTGGAATGGCGCGGCGGAGACCTTGAACAGGATGCCGACCAGCATCAGCGCCATTCCCGCCAGAATGAACGAGTGATTCTGGGCGGTCGAAGCAAGGTGGGCAATCTCGTAAATCTGCGTTGTGCCGGTAGCGCCGAAGATCAAGGCAACTCCGTAGAGAAGAAACGCGGTGGCGAAGGAGCCAAGCAGAAAATACTTGATGGCCGCTTCGGGGCCACGGGACGTTTGCTTGCGGTAGCCGGCCAGAACGTATGTGGAGATGGATGAGATTTCGAGAGCAATGAAGACAACCAGCAGTTCGACCGCGCCGGTCAGCAGGCACATTCCCACCGCGCCGAAGACGACCAGCGCGTAGTACTCGCCCTGATGATGGCTGTCTTCCGGGAGCGTGTCGAGCGAAAGCAGGAGCGCCACCAGCACGATGCCGCAGATGAGGATGTGGAAGAAGATGGTGAAGGCGCTGGTCTCGACCGTGCCGTAGAAGCCTGTGCCCTGTACGAGAGAGAATTGCGCGACGCTGGCCCACAGAGCGAGCGTGGTACCGATGGCGGCGACCCAGCCCAGGGGACGGCGCGGGAATCCCGGCGGGAGCGAAGCGTCGATAAGCATGACCCCGACGCCAGTCAAGGTGAGGACGACCTCGGGAAGGATGCGGAGGATATCGGGAACTGGATTCACCGCTGGCCCCCCTGTGCTATGAAGTGGCTGTCAACGGTACGTATGCCGGGAGATCGAGGATGTGTGCCTTGTTCGATGGCATTGAGCCAGATTGAGGGCGCTAGCCCCATCACCAGCATCAGCACGGCCAGGGGCCAAAGCGCCGCCAACTCGCGGAAGTGGAGATCGTCGGCGGGCCTTGATGTGGCCAGCTCGCTTTCAGGTCCATAAAAGAGGTGCTGAACCAACATGAGCATGTAGGCTGCTCCGAGAATTACGCCGAGTGAGGCCGCAATGGCCCAGCCTCGGCTCACGCCGGAGAAGGTGCTGGAGAGGATAAGGAACTCTCCTACAAAGTTGTTCAGCATTGGCAAGCCGATCATCGCCAGGGAGGTGACGACGAATATCGTCGCGGTGCGCGGGAGCTGGCTTGCGAGGCCTCCGTAAGCGGTGATCTGGCTGGTCGAGTATCGGTCGTAAAGGACGCCCAGGAGCAGGAACAACGCGCCGTCGACGACGCCGTGGTTGAGTATCTGATAAACAGCGCCGGCCGAGCCGACTGCCGTGAAGCCGTAAATTCCGAGAACGATCAGGCTCAGGTGGCTGAGGGCGGCAAAGGCGATCAGCCGCCAGAAGTCCTTCTGCACCAGGGCCAGGCACGCGCCGTAGAGAATGCCGATGACCGCCAGTGCGATGAGATATGGCGCCAGCGCCAGCGCTTGCTCAGGGAAGAGACCAATGTGAAAGCGGAGCATGGAATAGAGGCCCAGTTTGCCGGCTACTACCATAGCGAGAGCTACTGGAGCTTCGCTGTATGTATCCGCCAGCCAGCCGTGAAGTGGGAAGACCGGCACTTTAACCGCAAAGGCGAACAGGAACGCGAAGGCTACCCAGCAGAGCGCAGCGGCGGGAAACGAGCCGTGAGCAATCAGGACTTGCAGGGTGACGAAATCGAAGCTGCCGGTTCGGGCGTAGAGCCACAGAATCGCAACCAAAAGCGGGGCCGATGGAATGAACGTGAAGAGGAAAAACTTCATCGCGGCCTTTGGTCCATCCTTGCGGCCATACATGGCAATGAGGATGGCCATGGGCACCAGCGACAGCTCCCAGAATCCGTAGTAGAGCATCAGGTCAAGCGAGAAGAAGACGCCGAACATGGCTGTCTGCTGGACCATGAAGAGCGCGAAGAAGATTTTGCGGCGTTCCTTGACTGCTTTCCAACTGGCGAGTACTCCAACCGGTGCCAGCAGGCCAGTCAGGACAACGAGCCAGAGACTCAAGCCATCGACACCGACGTGGTAGTGAATTGCGGGGCTGTCGATCCATGGAATGTCGATGACGAATTGGAAATCGCCAGGCTTCAGGTCATAGTGCGCGGGCAGATGCAGCGTAAGGCCGAAGGTCACGAGCGAGGTAAGAAGGGCGATCCAATTGGGCAGTTTGGCGCGATCCGGGACGAGCACGATAAGCGCCGCTCCGGCCAGCGGGGCAAGGAGGATCAAGGTGAGAATCGATTCGTTTATCGCGTTCATTCTCTCAATGCCTCGCCACTTTCCAAACGAAATCCAACGATGCAGGCCAGACCAGGTACCACGGGACCACAACAAAAAGCAGCACTGCCGCCGCGCCCGCTGTTAGCCATGCCGCATAGGAACGCAGGTTGCCCGATTGCCACCGCTGCAGAAGCGCGCCGGCGAAAGTTGGGACGCCTCCCAGTAACCACGCAGTTCCGCCGAGCAGCCCCTTGTCAACGACCGGGCCTAGAAAATACTTGGAGAACAGCAGCAGAGGCTTGACGACGCACGCGCCGTAGATCTGGTCGACGTAGTATTTGCCGGCCAGCAGCTTGTATGCGCCAGGAAGAGCGGCGGCCAGCTTGCCGGGACGGTCTGGTTTCTGCTGGTAGAGCAGATGGGCGACGAGCCAGCCAACCAGGGCCACGGCAACAGCGGCCACGCTCAGGATAAGTTCCAGCTGCGCAGAGCCTGCGTCGGTGGCTCGTGCACCGGCTGAAGGCGCGAGGAAGCTCGCGAAGCGCTCGATGCCGATCCAGCCGCCACCAATAGAGAGTAGCGCCAGAATGAGCAGCGGCCCGAGCATGGACCAGGGAGTGGGGTGATGGTGGACTTCTGCCTCGCCACGCGGCTTGCCCAGGAAGGCCAGGTACCAAAGCCGAAACATGTAGAACGATGTGAGCAGAGCGGTGAGCAGGCCGACGAACCAGAGGGCCTTTCCTGCGTCGCCCTGAAGGAACGCGGCGTAGAGGATGGCGTCTTTGGAGAAGAATCCGGCGAAAGGCCAGATTCCCGCGATTGCCAGAACGCCGACGGTGGTGACGGCGAAGGTGACAGGAAGCTTCTTGCGCAGACCGCCCATTTTGCGCAGGTCCTGTTCGCCGCCGATGGCGTGGATGACCGAGCCGGCCGCCAGGAAGAGCAGGGCCTTGAAGAATGCGTGCGTGACCAGGTGGAAGAT
>CAYWMR010000029.1:0-20814 GCA_964458965.1 uncultured Occallatibacter sp.
TTGTTTCTCAGAGCCATCGTCCGCCAGGTGCCACAGTCGCAATGGAAGGAGTTTACGCAGCAGTATTCCCGGAACATCGGCTTCGCGGGAGAAGTGTCCAATCCCCAGTTCTCTGAGGTTGAACAGACCAGTCAGCCACTGCAGATTTCCTACGATTACACGCGCGAGAAGTTTGGTGAATGGGACGACCATCGCATCTTTCCCGCGATGCCCGGCACCGGCTGGTCGCTGTCACCGGGCGTGAAGGAGAAGAAGCCTGCCGATCCGCCGGAGCTAGGCTCTCCCGGCGAGCAGGTCTACGTAAGCAACATCACATTGCCCAAAGATTGGTTTATGGTTCCACCGGAAGGAATCGACCTGAAGGAAGACTGGGCCGAGTACCACTCCACTTACAGCCTGGAGAAATTTAGCGTATTCACCGCCGAGCGCCGCCTGGTGATCAAGAAGAACAAGGTGCCGCTTGAGGACTGGGAAAAGTACCTCGCATTCCGCCGCAAAATCTATGCCGACGAGGTGCAGACAGCTTATCTGCAAAGTGCATCGTCGGATAGTGCGAGCATTGCCGCAGCAACTGTCCATTTTGAGAACGAGCTCGAGAGGCAAAAGGAGAGCGCTGCCATGAAGCCCTATCGCGACGCCAAAGCCGTTCTTGAGTCCGACTCTCCAGCCAGCGCGTCCGACCTGAAAAAAACGGCGAGTGAGTGCCGGCAAATGGTCTCCGACACGGAGGCTGCATCGACAGAGCTTTCGCCCGACGACCCTCACTCGCTGTATTGGGCGCGGGTGCTTTCTGCTGCCTGGACATGCCTGGGGTGGGCTGAGCTTGAGGCGAAGGAGACGGATGTGGCTGAGACCTATCTGCGCTCGGCCTGGGAATTGAGTCAAAGCGCGACGAGCGGTTACCAGCTTGCAAGGTTGCTTGAGGTCAAGGGCAACAAGGCAGAAGCCGCGCACTTGTACGAGTTGGCCAGCGTGACCTGGGCAGACATGACGCCGGGTGAGGCGACGAATTCCCAAATTGCCGAGAGTTACAAGCATTTGACTGGCAAGGAGTTGACAGCTACCCCTTACAAGAACGGGGCATATGACGGCAGCCTGAAGGCCGAACTCGACAAGCGAATCGAGGTCCATCCGATTGTGAAGACAACCAAGCTGAACGGATCAGCCTACTTCATGGCAGCCTTCGAAGCGGGCAAGCCAACCAGGGTTCAACTTATCGGCGGAGACAAGCCCCTCTCATCGCTTGTGCCCACGATTCAGGCGCACGCGTTTCCGAGTGTCTTGCCGCAAGGCTCAAAGGCCCGCCTGATGCGCGAGATAAGGGTAATTTGCACCCAGTGGGCCGGCTGCGACGCGGACCTGATTCTTCCGACCTCGATCCAGACTTCCTTCCCGACCGTGGTGACCGGGACAAAGCCGGTGGGTGCTTCGGCGGGCCCGAAACTGGTTCCCATGCAGCCTCAACACTGACGAAGAGCGAGTTGGCGCGCGGAACTCAGGCACAGGCTGCCCCGGTTATCGATTGCAGCCTAAGCAGAGATTCGCTTCACGCGTTAATTGCCATTCCCTCCACGGCTCCATAAGCATCCAGCAGCGATTCGGCCAGCGTGGGATGCGCGTGGATGGTGAACATCATCTCTTCCACCGTGCCTTCAAGCTCCAACACGGCAACCGCCTCGGCGATCAGTTCCGTGGCCTGGGGGCCGAGGATGTGGACGCCCAGAATCTCACCGTATTTCGCGTCGGAAACAATCTTCACAAAGCCGTCGTGGCTATCCACGATGGTGGCTTTCGAGTTGCCGGCAAAGGGGAACTTGCCAACTTTTACCTCGTAGCCCTTTTCCTTAGCCTGCGCCTCCGTCAACCCCACCGATCCGATCTGCGGCTCGGTGTATGTGCAGGCGGGGATGCGGTCGCGGCGCACGGGGCGGAAGTTGCGGCCGGCGATCTTGGCCACGGTGACCATGCCGGACATTGCGCCAACATGCGCCAGTTGCGGGAGCCCGGCCACTATATCGCCAATCGCATAAACACCCGGCTCTGCGGTCTCCTGCGTTTCACTGACTTTCACCAGCCCGCGATCGAGCTCAATCTTCGTCTTCTCGATGCCGATGTTGCCGGTGAGCCCTGCCCGCCCCACCGCTACCAGCACCTTATCGGCTTCCTTCACCTGCGCCTTGCCGTTGGAGTCGGTGTAAGTGACCTTGACGCCTGTCTCGGTCTTTTCAACCGTCTCCACCTTTGCGCCGGTGTTCACGTCGATGCCGCGCTTTTTGAACAGGCGCGTGATCTCTTTCGATATCTCCTCGTCTTCAACCGTGACCACGCGGGGCAGAAACTCGAGGATCGTAACCTCCGTGCCGAAGCTGCGGAAGATCGAGCTGAATTCCATGCCCACGGCGCCCGCGCCAATGACGATGAGCGACTTGGGTACCTGATCCATGGAGAGAATCTCAATGTTGGTTAAAATTCGGTCGTCAGCCTGAAGGCCCGGCAGCATCTTTGCCGCCGATCCGGTGGCGAGGATTACGTTCTTCGCTCTTACGTGGCTGACCTCGCCGAGCGCTTCGCCGTCTCCGGCCATCGTCACTTCGACGGTATGCACGCCTTCGTTTGCTGGCCCGGTCAGGGTTCCCGCGCCTTGGATGACGGCGATTTTGTGCTTGCGCATCAGGAAATCCAAGCCCTTGACATGCTTGGAGACGATGGAATTCTTGCGGGCGAGCACCGCGGCCCAGTTCAGCGTGGGCGTGCCGATTCCCTCAATGCCAAACTCGGCAGCGCTCTTCAGATGGTCCCAGATTTCAGCGTTGAACAGCAGCGCCTTGGTGGGAATGCAGCCCACGTGCAGGCAGGTGCCGCCCAGCTTGTCGGACTTGTCGATCAACGCGACTTTGAGCCCGTACTCCGCGCCGCGAATGGCTGCCGTGTAGCCGGCCGGCCCGCCGCCAATAATCGCCACATCGTAAATTGTCTCTGCCAAGAGGAAAACTCCGTTCCGGGGCGCGCCGCGAATTCTTTGGGCGAGCCATTCCCAACTTCCAATTCATAGTCCAGTTTAATGGATGCGGCTGGATGGGCATTCGCGTCGTTGAGGTTAGTGGAGGCTGTCTTGAACCAGTTCGCTGGCTGCGCGGATGGTTTCCGCATCGTTGCCAAAGCCTTCGATCCAGTGCACGTCAGGCTCACGCCGGAACCAAGTGAGCTGGCGCTTTGCATAGTTGCGATGGCCCTGCTGGGCGGCCTCGACCGCGGCTTCAAGGGTCAGCGTTTCTGCCAGAACGGCACGCGCCTGGCGGTAGCCCAGGGAATCGAGAGCCTGGACCGGACCGAAGCGCTCAAGCAGGCCGCGCGTCTCGTCGATCAGGCCGGATGCAAACATGGCCTCAGCCCGCAGGTTGAGCCTGGCGTAGAGCTGCTGGCGGGGCGGATTGAGCCCGATGCGAAGCAACCGGAAGCCCGAGAGCGGATCGCGCGTCTGAACCTCGGAGAGCGGCTTGCGCGCGGTAAGGCAGACCTCGATGGCTCGTACCAGCTTGGGGGTATCGTTTGCGTGGATGCGGGCAGCCGAGGTTGGGTCCAGGCGGGTAAGCAGCCGATGGAGCCAGAGCTCGCCGCGCTTCTGGCGGCTCTGTTCAAGCCGCGCCCGCAATTCAAGCTGGCGAGCCGGTCCGGCAAAGAGCCCCTCGGTAAGCGCCCGCAGGTAAAGCCCCGTCCCGCCGGTAACGATGGGAAGCTTTTCGCGGCTGGAAATATCCCTCAGCGCGGCGCGCGCCTGTCTGCTGTAATCGCCCGCGGTGAAGGGCTGATTCGGCTCGGTAACGTCGATGAGATGATGCGGGAGGCGCGCCCGATCTTCAGCGGATGGCTTGGCGGTCCCCAGGTCCATGCCGCGGTAGACGGCGACGGAGTCGCAACTGACGATATCGCCGCCGTAGCGCTCGGCCAGCGCCAGGGAAAGCGCGGTTTTGCCGCTGCCGGTTGGGCCGAGGAGAAGAATGGCGAGAGGGAGATCTGTCTCGGCAACAAGTTCCTCAGGGGCTAAAGCCCGAGTCGATTTTGGGGAGCCAATGTACGGGCTAAAGCCCGAACCCTTCATTGCGCTCATGGCCGCCACCACCCCGGCGGAAAGATCCAATTCGGGTTGGTATGGAAGAGCCACCAGACGAGTATCGCCGCCGCTACCATCACCAAGCCGAGAACCTGGTTGCGCCGGTAGACCCGCGTCTGCTCCGCACGGCGCGCTTTCTCGGCGACTTGCTGGTTGTACGGCTTGATGCGGGTTTGCACCATTGGGGCTCTTCCTCGATGCTGGCACGACGCGCCGAACGATCAGGCCCCAGTATAGGCGACTCGCAGTTCCTGAGCCGATTTCACGCGGAACGGCAAAGCTAATTCGGGCAAACCTTTTCCGGAACTCCTTCATCGAAGGATGTCTGGAGTGAGGGTATGAGAAGGATATTGCCGCAACAGATTCGAGTCTGGTCGCTGATTGCCACAGTGCTGTACGCATGCAGTCCGAATGCGTCGGCGGATCCTGTACCTGTTCGCCATGCGGAGGGAACCATTCACGGATTCCTCGAGTTGCGCTCCGAAGATGGACGCGTACTCGCTTCCGGAGACGTCGTTCGGGTCGCGCATGGCGATCAGGTTACGACACATACGCTCTTCCATTTCAACGACGGCTCCATTGACGATGAAACGACAGTTTTCTCGCAACGCCGCAGCTTTCAGCTCATCACCGATCACCATATTCAGAAGGGGCCATCGTTTCCTCATCCAATCGACATGCTGATCGACCGCCGCAGCGGCCAGGTCACAGTTCGCTCAATCGGAAAAGATGGGAAGGAAGAGGTTAAGACCGACCATCTTGCCCTGCCTCCGGACCTGGCGAACGGGATGGTTCCCCTAGTCATTGAAAACATCCCGCCTGGTTCCCCGGAGACAAGTGTGTCCATGCTGGTGGCCACGCCCAAGCCTCGGATCGTGAAACTTGTTGTCTCATCGCACGGCGAGGAGCCGTTCTCGGTAGTCGGTTCGTCTCATCAGGCAATTCATTACGACATCAAGATCGATATAGGCGGCGTCGCAGGGGTTGTGGCGCCCATGATCGGTAAACGACCACCGGACATTCAGGCCTGGGTAATTGGCGGGCCAGCGCCCACCCTCATCCGGGAACAAGGCCCAATCTATCCCGACGGTCCTATCATGACCATCGAACTGGCCAGCCCTGTTTGGCAGGACTCAGCAAAGTCCGGCGAGTAGAGCGGGTTCGCTTTCGCCACGAAATTGCACCACCGCCTTCCCGTTTCCCCGTTTGACTTCCCACTCCCCGGCTTAAGAGGATAACCTTTCATTCTTGGGGACAACGGAAAGAGCGGGGAAAGAATGAAAGTTTTGATTCTGGGTTCGGGAGGCCGCGAACATGCGCTGGCCTGGGCGGTTAAGCGCAGCAATCGAGTTTCTGAAGTGGTTTGCGCTCCCGGCAATGGCGGCATTGCCCAGGTTGCGCGGTGCGTTCCGGTGGATCTGAAGAGCCTGGATTCGATGGTGCGCGTTGCTTTGGCCGAGCAGCCGGGGCTGATCATTGTGGGGCCAGAGTTGCCGCTTTCGCTGGGTATTGTGGATGCCTTGCAGGAGCGCGGATTCCGCGTTTTCGGCCCAACGCGCGCCGGGGCCATGCTGGAGACCAGCAAGGGATTTGCCAAGCGATTTATGCAGCGGCACAACATTCCCACGGCTAAGTATGCCGTTTGCACGACCGCGGCCGAGCTTGAGAAAGCTGTCGAGATATTCCACCCGCCCATTGTGGTGAAGGCCGATGGGCTGCACGCCGGCAAGGGCGTGGTGATCTGCCCGTCGCGGCAAATCGCGATTGAAGCTGCCCAGGGCCTGTTTACCGGCAAGCTGCTGGGAGCAACCGAGCAGCAGGTGGTGATTGAGGAGTTTCTGGAAGGCGACGAGATCAGTTTTCTTTGCCTGAGCGACGGCAAGCACGTTGCGCCGCTGGCCCCTGCGCAGGACCACAAGTGCATCGGCGAGGGCGATACGGGGCCGAACACCGGCGGGATGGGGGTCTACTCCACCGACGCGATGCTCGACGAAGGCATGAAGGAGTGGATTCTGCACCACATTGCCGAACCCGCGGTGCGCGGCATGGCCGAGGAAGACACACCGTTTGCAGGCGTGCTTTACATTGGGCTGATGATGACGGCGCGAGGCCCCCAGGTGCTGGAGTTCAATGCCCGGTTCGGCGATCCGGAGACGCAGGCTCTGCTGGTGCGGCTAGAGAGCGACCTGGTGGATGCGCTGGAGGCTTCGATCGACGGCCGGCTCAATGAGACTAAGCTGCGTTGGAGCCCTGGCGCCTCGGCCTGCGTTGTTGCCAGTTCCGCCGGTTATCCGGGTAGCTATGAGACTGGGTTCCCCATCTCGGGGCTTGGAGCGGCGGCGCAGGTTCCCCTGGTACAGGTCTTCCACTCCGGTACAGCAAAGGTGGGTGGCCAGGTGGTTACGAATGGAGGCCGCGTGCTGGGCGTGACGGCTTCAGGCTCGTCGCTTGAAGAAGCTTTGGCCCGCGCTTACCAGGCCATGGGCGAGATTCATTTTGAAGGAATGTATTACCGCCGCGACATCGGTCATCGCGCTCTGAAAAATCGAATCTGAAGCCCAGTTGCCCGCATCCAGTTGCCAAGTGGAGAGGAGACGGCATGAGTGTTGCAATATCGATGGAGGAGTTGCTCGGCTGGAACCAGGAGGCGTCGAATTGGTGGAAAGCGCATCTCGACGCCAACCCTGCGTTGCTTGAACTGCCCTGCGGCATAGGGGGCACGGCCAATGTGCAGGAGTTTGTCCGGCACATCTGGGGAGTGGAGCTGCGCTGGGCTGAGCGCATCGCAGGCCTGCCGGCGACGGAAATCAAGGATATGCCTGCTGGCCCGCTGGATGCGCTGTTCGACCTGCATGTCAAGGCCGATGCCATCGTCGCCGGACTCCTGAATGACCCGAATCAGAAATGGGACGAAACGATAACCTTCGACTTCAAGTTTCTGGCCCCGGACGCACGGACATTTTCGCGGCGCAAGCTTCTGGCTCACGCGCTCTTCCATAGCCAGCGCCACTGGGCGCAACTGGCGACGCTGGTGCGCGCGGCCGGCTTCCCTTCGGGATTCAAGGGGGACCTTCTTTTCAGCCCGGCGCTTGCATAGCAGGCGGTGGTTGACGCTGCGCCCCGTTTTTCTGAAAGCACGCGCGGCATAGCACCGGCCGGCCTTGTGTCGGCTTGAATGGGACCGTGGTCTCCGCGCCGCACTCCGAACAGGTGAGGCGGGTTTCCGGGCGAACCCTGGGGCCACCGATGGCGCGCTTCGCCTTGCACTGTTTGCAGTGCCGGGGGTCGTTCTTGAATTGCTTGTCGTGGAAGAAAAGCTGCTCGCCGGCCGTGAAAACAAACTCGGCGCCGCAATTGATGCACTTGAGAATTCTGTCAGTAAACTCCATGACCGGCTTCCCCATTGGCAGGGAAGTACGCTGAAATCGGCCATGACTTGGGGAAGACTTGCCGGTCCCGTTTCCCTGTCTTCGTACGTCTTTCCGTTACCAGGGCCCGGGCCGCAACAAGTTCAGCGGCAAATAGATAGTTTTTCCCGGCGAACCGGGAAGCTTTCGATTACGTTACCACGCAAACCGCGTGCAATGCGATTAAGCCGAATGAATGAGCAAATGAACCGTGACAGGCCGCTCCTGGTTTATGGTTGCCGTCCTGCGACTCTTGCTTTTGAAGCCGCAAGAGTCGCTGGGGCGGCGCATGTCACGATGGGTTACCGAGTTAGTCTGCCTCTTTACGAGCCTTCTTGCGATTCCGCTTGCGAGCCAATGCCGCTTTTACGCGTTTCTTCTCGCCGGGCTTCAGATAGTAGGAGTGACGCTTGACTTCCTTGATGATGTCCTCCTGCTGTACCTTCCGCTTAAACCGGCGCAGCGCATTTTCCAGCGGCTCGCCTTCCTGTACACGAACCTCTGCCAAAAAATCCCACCTCCAAACATGCCAAGTGGCTACTTATTATGATAACGGCATTCTTCGAATTCAGGGTGGTCCCGAGACCATTTCCTGGCTAAATTCCTTTTGATTCAGTGGAATTTGAGCCGAATCGGGATCGGAGCCGGGGCCTGAAAGCGATTCTGAGCCTGCTCCATTCATCGCCCTTGGGCAATTTCGGTGTTGCGCGCCCGCTTTCGTTTGGACAGCGGGAGGCGCGAAATGGAATAAACTGGCCAGGGAGACCTCGAATTCATGATTCGCAGTTATCGGGGCCAGTTGCCGCAGATTCCAGCCAGTTGCTACGTCGATCTCTCTGCCCAGGTCATCGGCGACGTCGCGCTGGGTGAACGTTCCTCGGTGTGGATGAACGCGGTGTTGCGCGGCGACGTGAACTCCATCCGCGTGGGCGCAAACTCCAATGTGCAGGATTGCGCCGTGCTTCACGGGCAGCGCAATCTGTATCCGGTCATCGTCGGCGACTGGGTTACCATCGGCCACAACGCGACAGTTCATGGCTGCGTGGTGGGAGATGCGGTGCTGATCGGCATGGGCGTGACCATCCTCAACAACAGCCGAATAGGCGAGGGCTCGATTATCGCCGCCGGGGCTGTGGTTCCTGAGCACACAGTGGTCCCGCCGAGGACGCTTTGGGCGGGTGTACCGGCAAAGCTCCGCCGCGAACTCTCTGACAAGGACCGGGCCCTGATTCTCGAATACGCGCAGAACTACGTCGACTACACTGAAATCTACCTGGCTGAACCGTAGAGTTGGGTGAATGAGAAACAGCCGGCGAAGATCGCCAGATAGCGAGTCTGAATTGATTCGAGTGAGCAGAATGCCCAGGTCTTTGCTTCATGCGGTGCTGCGTTGGCGGATGAAGCATGGCTTGACCTTGGTGTTCTGCTTCGGGGTTGCATTCGGCGCTCGCAGCATCGCGCAAAGTCAGACGCAAGGTGGCCCAAGCTCGCAGCCGCCTTTCGAAAGCAGCTCCGATGGGTTGCCGGACGCCCCGCAGCCGCAGTCCCAGGCTACGGCTCAGGCCGTCGCCCCAGAACCCATAACCATGCGTGGCACCCCGGTGCGCATCCTCAAGGACCAGAGCGCCATCTGGACCAGCCCCGTTCGGGTGCGCGACAAAGACCTCGTCGTCCTGGTCCCGTTGGCTTTGGCATCCACCTTGGCCGTCACCACCGACCACCAGGTGATGTCCTCGTCAAAACTCATTGACACTTCGCTCAACAACCAGGCCCTCACAGCCTCCAACGGCTTGCTTGGCGGCTTCGTGGTGGCCCCTGTTGCCATTTACGGCATCGGCTATCTGCACCATGACGACCACGCAACCGAGACCGGAATCCTTGCCGGGGAAGCCATGGTCGACTGCCTTGTGGTGGACGAGGTCCTGAAGGCAGTGACCATGCGCGAACGGCCAACTTTGGATGGCGCCAAAGGAAAGTTCTTTCAGTCGAGTGTGGGCCTGGACTCATCATTCCCGTCGACCCACAGCATTATCGCGTGGTCGTCGGCAACCGTCATCGCCCATGAATACGGCGGCCCGCTGACACAGATTGCCGCCTACGGCCTGGCCACCGGAGTAAGCCTTACCCGCGTCCTGGCGCGCCAGCATTTCCCGTCGGATGTAGTGGTGGGCAGCGCCGTAGGCTGGCTCGTCGGCAGGTATATCTTCCGCGAACACAGCAAATACTTTAATCCGGAAGGTTAACTTGAGAGTGTTTCAAAAATGGCCGAGGACGTCCCGCAGGGGCTAACGCCCAGTTGATTCTATGGCTCTTGCGGCACGCGACCCATGGGTACCCCGGTCGTGCCCTGATACAGTGCGACATTTTCAAAACGCGGTGCAGGGAGACCCCGAATTCATGATTCGCAGTTATCGGGGCCAGTTGCCCCAGATTCCAGCCAGTTGCTGCGTCGACCTCTCTGCCCAGGACCGGGCCCTGATTCTCGAATACGCCCAGAACTACCTTGACTACACAGAGTTTTACCTGAAGGGGATGGGAGTCGATTCTCATATCACCGGGGTAGAGCTTATTTGAAAGATGGCGAGGCGCGGGCTGGCCTTCTTCGCACTTCAGTTAACCTATAAACCTTGCAATTCCCCTCAGGGTAGGTAGAATCCGAGCATGATTGTGCCGGAAAGAGGATCCAAAGCGTACAGTGATCCTGCCAAGCCTGATCGCTTGAGTTTGGCGATGATCGCGTTCGCCTGCGTGTTGCAGATTGTGCTTGGGAGCGCATTGGCCTGGACCCATCTTCCGCTTTGCGACGAGGGGTTCTATGGCGTCCCGGCCCATATGTTAAGCGTCACCGGCAAGCTGACGAATCCAGTGATGGAGCCCGCACAAGTCAATTACCTGCGCGGTATCGACCGAGACTTCTACTGGATGGTGCCGATGGGGATGGTTCTTCAGGCAGCAGCGTTCAAGGTTTTTGGGTTCGGGCTGCTGGTTCAGCGGGGACTGTCTGTAGTTTGCGGTTTGGGAGCGCTTTTGTTTTGGACCATGGCATTGCGGCATCTGGTGACCGATCGGATCGCGGCTCTGGCGGCCGTTTTTCTTTCAATCGATACTACCTTTCTAACGCTGTCGTGCCTTGGGCGATCCGACATGATCAGCCTGTTCTTTTCGATGGCGGCGTTGGCGGGTTACATGCATTGGCGCCGGCGGTCCTTAGCTTTGGCGCTGGCGGTCGCGAATACTGCTTGCGCGCTGAGCGGAATGGTTCATCCTAATGGCGGCCTGGCGGCGGTGGCGTCCCTGGCGGTTTTGGTGTTGTCTCTGGACCGGACGCGGCTCCGATGGAGTCATTTAGCTGTCGTTGCGGCCTGTTATTGTGTGGCAGGGTTGGGCTGGGGGTGGTACATCGCTCAAGCTCCGGATCTATTTGTGGCACAGTTTCTTGGGAACGCAGGAAGCAGACTAGGCGGACCGATGTATTTTCCTCGCATGTTCAAGGGGGAATTGATGCGCTACCTGCCCGCAGTCAACCTGGGACATACGCGCGGAATCGATTTGGTGATCTCGCTTATTCGGGTTTCATGCTTGTCCGCGATTGCGTACTGCGCGTTCTCCAAGGATATTCGCCGCCGATCGGCGGTCTTAGTCCTGATGTTTGCCGCGATTGCAATTACGCTTCTATTTCTGGAGGGATTAAAGCAAGGCTGGTACTTGGTAAACCTGAGTCCCGAGTTCTGTGCGTTGCTCGCGATCTGCGTGAGTCATCTATGGAAGAGCAAGAGAATCGCATTGCGGGCGCTTGCCGCGGCACAGGTGTTCGTCCTTTTGCTCGGGGTGGCCGGCACTGCGTATGCCGGAAGCAAACGAAACCGGCAATACCTTTATCAGCCAACAATGGACTATCTCAATGCCCATGTTGGGCCGGAGGATGCCGTATTCGGGCGTTCTGAACTCTATTTTGGTCTCCGATGCAGGACGTGCCTCCGAGACGATGAGAATCTTGGAGAATTCTCCGGTCGACGTGCTCAATACATCGTCCTTGATCCGGATTATGCCGCACATCTTGAGGATCTGCGCACGAAGAGTCCCGGGATCTTCCGCGACATCGAGGCGCGCCTTCACACGGAATATCATGAAGTGTTCCTCAACGCCAATTATCAGGTCCTGCGAAGGACCGCAACTGGTCCCTGAGAAGTGCCCAAGTCTTTCGAAGCATGGCGGCGAATTCGATATTGCCGGCTTGCCGAGCGCGGCACCCTCATGCGTCCCCCAAGGCATGGCGTCCGGCTCATTGAGGGGTATGTCCCGCACCATTCAGAGCAGACCCAGGGAATATGTATCTCTCAGGTGCTAAAGGGGTTGCGGAAAAACCGGGGATTTCCGATGGAATTGGCGTATGACATCCCTCCGGGGCTGAATCCCGCTTTGATTCCATTGGCTTTATGCGGAGGGTTAAAACCCCCGCCTCCCTCCGAAAAGGGTTTTTCACCGAGCTGTGAAGTCGTGCCCATTCAAAACGCGGTAGGCAACTCTTATGCGGGATAGGACACTAGGAGTGATCCCAATCACATCCTGAGGGGTTCGGTTGCTGCTCTTCTAATACGGAATCGTGGGAGGTTCGGTTTTGGATTGCAGGTAATGCGCTCAGTCCCAGGCGCAGGAGCCGCCCAGCTACCGGCCGCGATTCGATGGAGGTTTTATGCAACCGATGCACAATATTCCCGCTCGCGGCGGGCTGAACTTTGACGAGACGCCTTTTCTGGCCATCTGGGAGGTCACGCAATCGTGCGACTTGGCGTGCAAACATTGCCGGGCGGCGGCGCAGCCCATTGCCCATCCAGACGAGCTTACCAATGCCGAGGGCAAGGCGCTGATCGACCAGATTGCGGAGATGCATGTGCCGATTTTCGTATTTACCGGCGGCGATCCGTTGAAGAGAAAAGACGTGTTCGAGCTGATCCGGTATGCGGCCGACAAAGGCGTGCAGGTGGCGGTAACGCCCAGCGCCACGCCGCTGCTGACCCGCGAGGCGATGTTCAAGCTGAAGGAAGCGGGACTGGTGCGGCTGGGTATCTCGCTGGACGGTTCAACGCCGGAGATTCACGATGCGTTCCGTGGTCTTCCCGGCGCCTGGGCGCGGACGATTCAGGCGATCGAGTGGGCCAACGAGGCCGGCATTCCCATCCAGGTACACTCCACCATCAGCCGGCATAACGCGCACGATCTCGACAACTTATGCGCGCTCTTTGAAAAGCTGGCCATCGTGATGTGGAACGTGTTTTTCCTGGTGCCGGTAGGACGGGGACAGCTTGGCGATTTGCTCAGCGGCGAGGAATTCGAGCAGGTCTTCGGAAAGATTTACGAACTGTCGCACCGGGTGAACTTCCAGATCAAAACTACGGAAGCGATGCACTACAGGCGCTATTTGCTGCAGCACAACCTGGAAGAGCGGCGCCTGGGTCACGGAGGTGCTCATGGGCATCCCGGCGGTGCAACGGCAAAGGGCTTTGAAGCGGGGACGCCCACGACCGATGCGCAGACACGCACCGTGGGATGGGCAACGCGGCGGGTGAATGACGGCAAGGGCTTCATGTTCATCTCGCATGTGGGCAATGTGTATCCCAGCGGGTTTCTGCCCATTCATGCGGGCAATGTGAGGCAGACGCCACTGCAGGAAATCTACCGTGACTCGCCGATTTTCAAGTCGCTGCGGGACACCAGCAAGCTGGAAGGCAAGTGCGGCGCGTGCGAATATAAGGAGATTTGCGGTGGTTCGCGGGCACGGGCATACGCCGTCACCGGCGATCCGCTGGCGCAGGAACCGTGCTGCATCTACCAACCGAAGCACTGGGATGCGCAGCTTGAGAGTGAAGCGGCATCGTTTGCCGTGCTGTGAAGTATTACTGCGATTCGGGATGCACTTTGCCGGGGCGCGACTTCAGATGCCGCTGCTTCAGCGTTTGAGCGGTTCGAGAAGCGGAGCGACAGGAGCTTCGGCTTCAATGGATGGCAGGAAGCGGGGAGCGATCTTTGCCCTGGATGCCTGCTCGTACGCAAATCCGTAGCCAAGCAGCCGAGCTTCGCTCCATGCCGGGCCCATGAACGAGAGCCCGACGGGAAGCCCCAGGACGGCTCCCATGGGTACGGTGAGGTGCGGATAACCCGCGATTGCCGCAAGTCCACCCGCTCCCCCTCCACTTATCTGATCTCCGTTGACCGCGTCGATTTTCCAGGCTGGCGGCATGGTCGGACACACCAAAGCATCGAGGTGGTCTTTGGCGAGCATTGCATCAATGCCGTCGGCCCCCGCGATTCGCAGCGACTTAGCGCGCGCTGCCTTGTAATCCGGATCATCGAGCCCTTTGGTGGCCTCGGCCTTGATGAAGGTCTCCTGCCCGAAAAGCGAGAGTTCCCGGTCGGCATGCGCAGTGTTGAAGGCGATCACGTCGGCAAGCGTTCGCGATTGGACCGCTGCGGGTGTGGTTGCGAGATAGGCGTTCAGATCCGCTTTCAGCTCGGTATTCAGGACCAGCGTCTCGGCCTTGCCGAGTTGATCGCGGTCCTTGAACTCGGTGATTTCAACAAGGACAGCGCCCTGCGCCCTGAGGACGGTCAGCGCCTTCTCGAAGACCTTGTCCGTCTCATCGGACCAGCCGGTTGCAAAGCGCAGCACGCCGATTCTGGCGCCGCTCAGCGAGCCGGGTTTGAGTCCAACCAGATAGTCGGAGATATGCGCGTCAGCGTCCCTGGTGGCTGGATCGGCGGGGTCGGAACCTGCGATGGCAGCCAGCACACGAGCCGCTGTGGTGACGTCGGCGGCGATGGGGCCGGCGGTGTCCTGACTGTGGCTGATGGGCACGATGCGGCTGCGGCTGACGAGGCCGACCGTGGGCTTGAGCCCCACAACGCCGTTGATTGCCGCCGGGCAGGTGATCGATCCGTCGGTTTCGGTGCCGATGGCGGCTACCACCTCGCCGGAGGCTACCGCCGCGCCGCTGCCCGACGAAGAGCCACATGGATCGCGATCGAGCGCGAAGGGATTGCGCGTCTGGCCGCCCACCGCACTCCAGCCTGAGATGGAGGAGTTGGAGCGGATGTTGGCCCATTCCGAAAGGTTGGTCTTGCCTAGAATTACGGCGTCGGCACTACGCAAGCGCGCAACCAGCGGCGCGTCGCGATGGGTTACGTTGGCAAGCAGAGCCATGCTGCCGGCGGTGGTGGGAAGCGGCCCGTCAGATTCAATGTTGTCTTTGATCAGGATCGCGTAACCGTAGAGAAGGGCGTGCGCCCCCTTGCGCCCGTCGATAGCGCGGGCCTGATCCAGCGCCGTGGGGTCGAGGGCAATTACGGCGTGAATCCTGGGATCCGTCGCTCGCACTCGTGCAATTGCCGCTTTGGTTGCGGCCTCAGCCGTCTGGGAAGCACCCTGGCTCGGGGCGGAAACAACCGCCAAAAACAGGGACAAAGCGGCGATGAGCACTCCACGCTTTTTGTTCATTTTCACATTCTATCCGGTACTTCCGGCGCGAGCGGCAGGGGCGTAATTCAGTCGAACCATGCATCGGCGATTGGGCAGGCTTGCGCCCCGGAGAGCGCGGAAGTTAGGCTCGAACCTGAACTGCAGGAGCGAGTTTATGAAGGCGACGGAGGCTACACCGTGACCTCAAGAGAATTGCCTGAATTGTTGAAATGGAAGGATTCGACGCCATTTTCAGGCAGCCGCGCGACTCAAGTTCCGATATTCGCTGGTCGCGCGCTACTTCTATACTGAGATTGTGACGTCTGAAACCAGCGTGGACTCTCCAAAGCCGAGCTATTGGGTGGGATTCCCAGGTCTCTACTCGCGTTTTCTCGCGTGGCTCATGCGCCGGGTGCCTAATGAGCGGCAGCGGCTGCTCGCGGTAACCATATTGGCTGGAGGGCTTTGCGGGCTGGCCGCTGTCGCCTTTCACTTGAGTATTGGTGCGGCGGAGGCCATGTTTATTGACCGCGCCAACTCCGCACCGGGACATAGCTGGATCTGGTGGACCATCCTTAGCCCCACGCTGGGCGGCCTGGTCGCGGGTCTTGGCCTCACCTACTTTTCCCCCGCGGCGGCGGGCAGCGGTATTCCCCAGGTGAAGGTTGCGTATGCACTGCGCGCCGGCATAGTTACGGGCCGGGAGACAATCGGCAAGTTCGTCCTGTGTGCCCTGCAGATCGGCTCAGGCGCGTCGCTGGGCCTTGAAGGGCCGACGGTGCAGATTTGCGCCGGCGTAAGCAGTATTCTGGCCCGCGCTGCCCGGCTGAGCCCGGTGAATCAGCGGCGTTTGACTTCGGTGGGAATGGCCGCCGGAATTGCAGCGGCGTTCAACGCGCCGATTGCCGCAATCACCTTTACCATCGAGGAACTGATTGGCGACCTGGATCAGACCATGCTCATTGGTGTGATTGTGGCCGCCGCCCTGGCCGCCGTGGTGGAACACTCCCTCATGGGCAATAATCCGGTGTTTCACGTCCCCAGAGTCTACACATTCGACAGCAAAGACTGGCCATCGCTGTTGTGGTATGCGCTGCTGGGGCTGCTGGCCGCCATTGTTTCAGTTACATTTACCGACTCGTTGCTGGCTCTGCGCGCCTGGTTCAAGCGGCTCAAGAGGGTTCCGCGGTGGGTGCATCCGGCTATTGGTGGAACGGCCACGGGCAGCATGGCAGCGCTGGCGCTTTACTTTTTCCACCTCAACGGCATTGCGGGCGATCCCTACAAAACGCTGACGCTGGCGCTGACTGGAACCATGCCGGTACTCTTCATGGCGGCATTTTGCGTGTTGAAGCTGGCCGCGACAGTGTGCTCCTATTCAAGCGGCGGCTCGGGAGGGATTTTTGCTCCGGCGCTGTTTATGGGCGCCATGCTGGGCGGCGCTGTGGGCTACCTGGACGTCAGCGTCTTTCACCACTCCAACGATGCCATTGGCGCTTTTGCCGTGGTGGGCATGGGCGCGGTATTTGCGGGAATTGTGCGTGCGCCCATGACTTCCATCCTGATTGTGTTTGAGATGACGGGCGGTTACGGGCTGGTGCTGCCGCTGATGATCGCCAACATGAGCGCCTTTGCCCTGGCGCGCTACTGGCGGTTTACCCCCATCTACGAAGCGCTGCTGGAACAGGACGGGATCGAGTTGCCGCACGGAACGGGTCCGGGGGAGCAATCGAATGGAACCCCGCCGAGGACTCCGGAATTGACAGAGGACGATGCTACGGCTTGAAGGCTCTTTGAGCCGTCAGGCACGCCGTTACTTCGGCTCCATGTTGTACATAAACAGGGCCCGCAATTCGATATACGGTCCGTGAAAATCCTTTGGCAGCGGCGGATAATTGGAGCCGGTGAGCGCGCCCCAGGCCGCGCGATCCAGCGCTGTGTCGCCCGAACGTCCTTCGAGAATCGGAGGCTCCATCAACTGACCATTGGGCAGGATCTTAAAGCGAATCAGCACCTGGCCCGACTTGAGAATGGGCGGGTTTACCTCGTCGGGGATGAGGGGGTCCCAGGTCCGTTCCGTCTCATAGTGCCAGCGCTGCAGCCAGGAACTGAAATCCACGTTTTGGGTGTCCGTGAGGATTTGAACGCCGCCTGAACCAGCGCCGGGGTGACGAGCCAGCCCGCTGGGGCCAAAGTTACCCGATGCGCCCGCTCCGCGGTCACGCGACGCGCTTCTCATGGCATCCCGAAGCTGGTCAGCCGGGTTTTGGCTGGTCATTGCAAAGGGGTTGGGTCTGGCCGGAACCGCGGCTGGACGAGGCACCTCAATTTGAGCCTGCGGACTTGGGGTGACGGGCGGAGTCACAGGAGGCTGCACTGGGGTTGGCGCGGGAGGCTCCGGAGTGGGCGACGGTGGCGGCGGCGCAGCCCGGTTCATAGCTTCCAGCGTCTTTTTGTCGATGACGGTTGGTTTTTGCGGAATCGGCTTTGTGGCTACTTTGGGCTGAATCTGGCGAAGGGCATCGGGAGGCAAGTCGAGATATTGCAGGTCTTTGCGATTCTTGATGGCTTCAAAGGGATCGATGACCTGCGGCACCTTGAATATATATTTCGGAATCCAGGTGATGGCCGAGAGCAGGGCCAGATGGATAAGGATAGCTATCCATATTCCCTCACGAAGGCGTGCCCAGCGGCGTTCGTCTTCGAGCTCGCTGATCATCTCCAGCAGCTCGTGGGTGTCATAGTCCACCCAGCGCGAGCCGCGAAGGACGGGCGAATCGGACACAGGTTCGCGCGGCTCGAGGTCCGATGGCTGGCTGCCCAAAGCTGCAGCCTTTGGCTCCGAGCTCGTCTCGGCCGGGCCCTTGGGCTCGTTCAAATCGATTGGCGCTTGGCTCAGGGGCATTCGTTCCAGGGGAGCAAGTAAGGGCGCACACTCAGCCCGCGGCTCCGTTTCGAGTCCTTTCTACTTATTCTCTCATTCTGGCCGATGTCCGTGTGCGGTGTTTCGGCCCGTACAATGGTTGCTGATCATTGAGACGGATTTGGAGTGGGAAGGGGACACGCTTGAAGTTGTTTCTTGCTCGAATGATGGCCAAATTGAATCTGCTGCTTCTGCCGTTCCTGGCCAAATTCGGCATTTGGGGCATGGGTGCGCTGGCGCTGCTGGATTCCTCGACCCTGCCCGTCCCCATGGACGCGCTGCTGGCCTACTCGATTTGGAACGACAAGGGCCATTTCTGGCTCTATTGCCTGCTGGCATCCATCGGGTCGGCGCTGGGTGGCCTGCTTCCGTATGGGCTGGGCCTCGCAGGAGGGGAGCTTTTTCTGCTGAAGCGGGTGAACCGCGAGCGCTTTGAAAGGATGCGCACCCGCTTCGAGAAGCAGGAGTTCCTGGCCATGATGATTCCGTCCATGATGCCGCCGCCAACGCCGTGGAAGGCCTTTGTTTTTGCCGCAGGTGTGTTTGAGATGAGGGTGGCGCCATTCATGCTGGCTGTATTCTGCGGCCGCATGGTGCGCTGGCTGGCGCTGTCGCTGCTGGTGCTGAAACTGGGGCCGGGAGCCGTGGACATGGTCGCACACCACGCCTTGACGGTGGTGGCGGCGATTGGCGTTCTGGCTGTTGCCGGCTTTGCGTGGTGGTGGATAAGGAGAGGCCGCAAAGAGAGCTCTGCGGCCTGATTGGTGTTGGGATGCCGGGGCTCAAAGCCCCGTCATTTTCTCGATGGCTTCCGGGTACCTGGCGCCCTCCACATGGATCTTCGTCGAGGCTTCTTCGATCTGCTGAAGATCATCTGCGGAAAGCTCGACTGCGACAGATCCGATGTTTTCTTCAAGGCGATGGAGCTTGGTGGTGCCCGGAATGGGGACGATCCACGGCTTCTTCGCAAGCAGCCAGGCGAGCGCAATCTGCGCTGGAGTTGCGATTTTTTGCCTGCCGATATCGGCGAGAAGATCGACCATGGCCTGGTTGGCGTGGCGGGCCTCTGGCGTGAAGCGCGGGATTGAACTGCGGATGTCTGTTTTGTCGAAGGTCGCTGTCTCGTCTATTTTGCCGGTCAGGTATCCTTTGCCCAGCGGGCTGAAGGGGACGAAGCCGATGCCGAGCTCTTCGAGCGTGGGAACGATCTCCTGCTCGGGGGTTCGATACCAGAGGGAGTACTCGCTTTGCAAAGCTGTAACCGGCTGCACGGCGTGGGCGCGGCGAATGGTGTTTGCGCCGGCTTCGGACATGCCGAAGTGCTTGACCTTTCCCTCGACAATGAGATCCTTGACCGCGCCGGCAGTTTCTTCAATCGGAACTTTGGGATCGACGCGGTGCTGGTAATAGAGGTCGATGATATCGGTCCTGAGGCGCTTGAGTGAGCCTTCCACGGCGTGCCGGATGCGTGCCGGACTGCTGTCTGTGCCCTTTGGTCCGTGGGTTCCGTCGGAATTGATATCGAACCCGAATTTGGTAGCGATGACGACCTGCCCGCGGAAGGGAGCGAGACCTTCGCCGACGATTTCTTCGTTGCTGAAGGGGCCATAGATTTCGGCGGTGTCAAAGAATGTGACGCCGTGCTCAACGGCTGCGCGGAGCAGGGCGATTGCCTCGTGCTTTTCCGGGAACGGTTTGTAGGAATGGCTCATCCCCATGCATCCGAGGCCAAGCGCCGATACTTCAAGATTGCTGTTTCCCAGTTTGCGTTTCTGCATTTGTTTATCCTCGTGTGTTTACCTTGCTAGCTCTGGCTGATGCGCGGAACGATCCTTACAGTCGCCGAGCGGGCGCGTTTGCCGATCATTGGGTCGAGGTACGGACTGCCGCGGTACTTCTTCCGGTATGCTTCGTCAATGTGGTCGTTCATTTGTCCCTCCACCGGTTCGAACGAGACTTCCTTCGTCATGCCGGCGGCGATGATCCGTCCCGCCTGCTGCCGCATCGCCGCCTGATACCAGCGAGAGCTTTGCCCGTTGTAACCGCGCACATAAAGGGCGTTGTCGACCACAACGGACCAGATCCATGTCGGGGTGCCATAGGTCGTGCCGTCTTCGCGGAACGGCGCGATGTGCAGGTCATCTGCTTCAGCGATCTTGCGTAGCTCATCCTTTGACCATGAACTCATGGTGGTTGCTCTCACTCCCCCGCCTCTTGTTCTGTCTCGCCCGGCATCTAGGCTTGATACTGCTCGTCGCTGACCTTTTCCAGCCAGTCAACGGCTTTGCCGTCAAGTTTTTCCTGGATGGCGATGTGCGTCACTGCGGTCGCCGGAGTGGCCCCGTGCCAGTGCTTTTCTTCCGGCCCGAACCAGATCACATCGCCGGGGCGAATCTCCTCAACCGGACCGCCTTCGCGCTGAGCCCAGCCGCAGCCAGCCGTCACAATGAGGGTCTGGCCGAGCGGATGAGTGTGCCATGCCGTGCGCGCGCCGGGTTCGAAAGTGACAATTGCGCCGGCGACACGCGCTGGATCGGAGGTTTGGAATGGCTGATCGATGCGTACTGTTCCGGTGAACCAATCGGATGGACCTTTGGCCGACGGCTGTGAGCCGACGCGTGTAATCTTCATTGAGTTTCTCCTTCAGTGCACGAGCATGCTTTACAGGGGAGGGAGGCCTCGTAAACGGCCAAGCCTCCGTCCACTGCGGCCCCAAAACATCCCTCAGCGGCTAAAGCCGACGATTATTCCAGGGCCTGATTGGCACGATTGAAATCGTGCCCTTTCAAAACATCTTTGAGGCATCCAAACACACTTGAGACGTGCAAACACACTTGAGGCATCCGATGCTATTCAGATTTGAGCGAAGCCATATCGATGGAGAAGCGGTACTTCACATCGGACTTGAGCAGTCTCTCGT
>CAYWMR010000030.1:0-20781 GCA_964458965.1 uncultured Occallatibacter sp.
CGGCCGCTCCAATCATCACAAGATCGAAGCCATCTTCAAGGCCTTTGCGCGGGCGTTGCGCGTGGCCTGTTCCCGTGACAAACAACTCGGAGACATGCTGCCTTCGACAAAAGGATTGTTGTAATGCGCGTAACCGTGATCGATTACAAGGCGGGCAACCTAACCTCGGTGTTGAAGGCGCTGCGGCACCTGGGCGCGGAGGTTGAAGTAACCGAGGGCGATCTCGCGCCAATCGAAGCCGCCGAGCGGCTGGTGCTTCCCGGAGTCGGCCACTTCGCAGCTACAAAGTATCTCGACGACACGGGTCTCAGCACCGCCATCCGCGCAGCGATTGCGAAGGGCGTTCCTTTCCTCGGAATCTGCGTAGGCATGCAGTGGCTCTATGCCGGATCGACGGAAGCGCCCGATCAGCCGGGACTTGGTCACTTCTCCGAGCAGTGCGCGCGTTTTTCTGAAAGCGACGAGAAGGTTCCTCATGTAGGCTGGAACTCGCTTGAGGTGCGCCATGGCTCGCGATTGTTGGCCGGCGTCGAGCCCGGCGAGTTTGTTTACTTCACCCATTCTTTTAGGGCTCCTGCCACTGTCGACACCGCGGCTATAACTCATTACATTGAACCCTTCGCGTCTGCTGTTGAACGCGACAACGTGATGGGCGTGCAGTTTCACCCAGAAAAATCCGGCGCGACCGGCTTGAAGATTCTCCGTAACTTTCTGGAGGTTGAGAAATGAATCTGACATATACTCTAACGTTCGCGGATTACAAGGCAGCGCAAAGACTACACAGGCGCCAAAGCCATTTACGCGTAGCAAGTTTCTTTTTCTGGTTTGCCATAATACCCATTTTGGCAATAGCCGGTGTCGTGGCGATTATTCTCAACGAACGTCATCCGTTTCTGAAATCTGGCGCATTGCTTTGGGCGGTCGAAGGAGGCTTGTTGTGGCTCACGATCTACCTCCCTGCCTGGCAAGCTTACGCAATGCGGAAGTGCTTCAAGCAAATCTTCCCGCCTGGAAGAACAGACGGTAGCAGTTCGATCGACATTGACGCGGACCGGATTGTTTCCACAGTCCCTGGAGTGAGCGAAGGAAAGTTCTTCTGGACGGGAATTGTGGCAGTTGCTCAGGACGAAAAGGTTACGCTGCTCTACATCAGAAAACATGCTTTCCTTTTCTTCCCAACACAAGCCATGTCTCCCGCCCAGCGCAACGAACTCAACGACCTGGTAGCCCGCCATCTTCCCAAGGTAAAGTCATGATCACCAAGCGCATCATAGCCTGCCTAGACGTGCATGGCGGCCGTGTCGTAAAGGGTGTCCAGTTCGTCGACCTCATCGACGCCGGCGACCCTGCCACGCAGGCTGCACGCCATGCCCGCGAAGGCGCCGATGAAATTGTGCTGCTCGACATTACCGCTACGCACGAAGGCCGCGCCACACTGCTCGACACCGTGCGAAGAACGGCGCGTGAGTTATTCGTTCCATTCTGTGTTGGCGGCGGTATTCGCACCGCGAGCGATGCGGCACAGATCTTCGAGGCCGGTGCCGACAAAGTCAGCGTCAACTCCGCCGCGCTTGCCGACCCAATGTTGATTGACGCCATTGGCCGCAGCTTCGGAGCGCAGGCTGTCGTTGTCGCCATCGATGCTCGCCGCGATCCCGAAGCCGCGGACCCAGTTCGCGACGCGCAGGTCTTTGTGCAGGGTGGCCGCAAATTCACAGGCCGCCGCGTGGTCGAGTGGGCGCGCGAAGCTGAGGCTCGCGGCGCAGGTGAAATTTTGCTCACCTCAATGGACTCGGACGGCACACGAGCAGGCTTCGATTGCGAACTCACCGCTGCCGTGAGCGAGGCCGTCGGCATACCTGTGATCGCTTCGGGCGGCGCGGGAACTGTGGCCCATTTTGTCGACGTGTTCGGGCGCGGACGGGCCGATGCGGCGCTGGCCGCGAGCATATTTCATTTTGGAATATCCAGCGCACGTTCGCTGAAAGAAGAGCTGGCCAAAGCCGGCGTCTCCGTGAGGCTTCCATGCTGATTCCTTCCATCGATTTGCTGGGCGGCCGCATTGTTCAATTAGTGCAGGGCGAAAAACTGCGCCTGGCCTTTGACGATTTCGAGTACTGGATCGAAAAGTTCTCGCGCTTTCCTCTCGTCCAGTTGATTGACCTGGATGCTGCCATGCGGCAGGGCGATAACTCCGATCTTGTCGCACAGATTTCAAAGCGGCTTCCAGTTCAAGCGGGCGGCGGCATTCGCTCCATTGACCGCGCCCAGCAGGTGCTGGATGCAGGCGCTAAGCGAGTAATCATCGGCTCCGCGCTCTTTTCCGATCAAGGCGCGGTGAACACAGAATTTGCCACCGAGCTAGCAGCGGCACTGGGCGCGGAACACATCGTCGCCGGCATTGACACCAAGAATGGACGCATCGCCGTTAAAGGCTGGAAGGCGCAGGTCGCCCTTACACCCGATGAGGCGATCCCCCAACTCGAACCGCACGTCGCTGCATTTTTATACACACACGTGGACGGCGAAGGACTGATGCAGGGTTTCCCTATAGAGACAGCCGCGCGCCTGCGCAAGCTCACACGGCAGCAACTTATTGTGGCCGGCG
This sequence comes from uncultured Occallatibacter sp., assembly GCA_964458965.1. Classification (GTDB taxonomy): domain Bacteria; phylum Acidobacteriota; class Terriglobia; order Terriglobales; family Acidobacteriaceae; genus Telmatobacter. The sequence continues at coordinate 2,609 of CAYWMR010000030.1, forward strand.
GTATCCGCAGCCAGCAGGAAGTGGACACGCTGGACGCACTGGGAGCCGATGCCGTGGTGGGCATGGCGGTGTATACAGAACTGCTTGCGGTGTGATTCGTATCGCGATCCTGACGAGAGACGAACCGCGAGACGAAGACGCTGAGGGCAGCATCGAATATTCTGGAATGGCGATCATTCTTTATCCTGCACGAAAGGAAACGGAAACATGGCGACAAAACTGAGCGGCATCCGACTGGCAAAGCGGCTCGATGAGGTTGGATTCTCAGACATCGTGCAAATCCGCAACAAGGTGATGGAGCTGCGCGCCGGAGGCATGCAGGTGCATATGATGCACGGCGGCGAGCCGTTTTTTGAGACGCCGGAGGCGGTCAAGTACGCAGCCATTGAGGCGCTGGTTCAGAACGAGACGCACTATCCGCCGTCATCGGGCCTGTTGCCGCTGCGCAAGGCGTTGGTTGAAAAGCTGGCGGCGAAGAACGCCATGCACGTCAGCACCGATGAGGTGATCGCCACCATGGGGGGGTCGCAGGGACTGTATGCGGCCTTCCAGAGTGTGCTCGATCCCGGCGACGATGTGCTGGTTTTCTCGCCCTGCTGGGCGGCCATCATCGATCAGGTGACGGGAGCGCAGGCACGGCCTCTGATGGTGCCCACCAGCACCGCCCGCCGCAACGGAATCCGCAATACGTTGGAGCAGTTTTCAACGCCGCAAACACGCGCCATTTACTACAACACGCCGCAGAATCCGAGCGGCGTTGTGTTCACGCGCGCCGAGGCGGAAGAGGTGGCCGCATTCGCTATCGAGCGCGACCTGGTTGTGATTGCCGACGAAGCCTATGAAGATCTTGTTTATGACGGAGAACATGTTTCCATCGCGTCGCTGCCCGGCATGGCGGAGCGCACAATCACTTGCTTCACTTTCTCGAAGACTTACGCGATGACCGGCTGGCGCGCCGGGTACGCGGTGGCCCAGGAACCCTTCATGACCGGACTGCGCAAGATCGTGCTTTACTCTACCAACGGAGTGCCCACGCCAGTGCAGTATGCCATGATTCACGCGCTCACCACGCCTGAAACAGAGATTGCCCGCCTTCGCGAGGAGTATCGCAAGCGCCGCGATCTGCTGGTAGCCGGACTGAATGAAGTGGGCCTGGAATGCGCATCGCCGGCAGGCGCGTTCTATGCGTTCCCTGACGTGGAAAAGATACACAAGAACAGCCGGATGGCGGCGCAGATGCTACTTGAAAAGGCGCATATTGCAACCATTCCCGGTTCGGTTTTTGGCGCACAAGGGGAGGGGCATTTGCGATTCGGATACGGTATTACTTTGAAGGAAATCGAGGCGTGTGTGGAAGCGCTTCGCAAGTTCTTCGCCTAGCAATCCCTTTCGCTATGATATTTATTCCTGCGGTTCGCCGATGGCGCGGCTGGTCTCAACGCGCGAGGCTCTCAGCAGGCGGGCAAGCTGCTTGAGATGCAGTTGCACGGCATAGGCGCGCAGGATCTCAGCCTGCGAAAACCCAATGCCCGTGGGACGCACCGCGGTCATGCGCGCTTCCAGGTCGGCAATGTCCTCTTCGAGGCTCATTGGTGGCGAAACATGGAAACGCCACTCGTGAATGCGTCCGGCTACATGATGAAAGCCGGTGCGTATATCCATGGTTAGTTTACCCAGGCTGGGATCGAGCTGCTGCGCGTAGCCATATTCGTCTGTGTCCTTGACCGAGAATTCCAGCGCCACCAGCGCGTCGAAGATGGAGCGGCCAAACTGCGACAGCGTTGCCAGGCCCTCGCGCCAGCCTGGACCGCCAGACGGCTCATTGCGCGCGGCTTCGAGCAGTTGGTTGTTCCCGCGCAGCATGGCCAGCGCATCCTCACGCAGCGCGTGCAGGTTCTCAGCAGGCGCGCCGAGGAAGCCCTGCATAATGGCCTCGAAAAAAGCGCCGAGCACCAGAAACTCCTGCGCCAGACCATCGCGCAATCTGAGCCGCGCACGGTCAGGCAATACCAGCGTGGTGACGGCCAAAGCCACAACAATGCCCAGCACCACCTCGCTGACGCGGTCAAGCGCCAGGCTTGAGCGGGAGTTGGCGTTTGGAACCAGCATGATGAGCGTAATGGTTACGCCGGCCAGGCGCGAGCTGCTGCGAAGACCCAGCAAGCCGCAGACAATGACCGCGGCCAGCACAGCCAGGATGTAGTTCCACGGGAGCGAGCCGAACAGCGAGAATGAGAAACCAAGCACTGCGCCGATGAGCGTACCCAGCAGCCGGTCGCGCGAGGCGGTCACCGTGGCGCCCATGTTGGATTGCAGTACGATGATGGCGCTGATTGCGCCCCAGTATCCTTCGTGGAGGCCGAAATGCCGTGCCAGCCACCAGCAAAGAGCCGCGGCCAGTGCGGTCTTTGCGGCATGAATCAGCAGGCGCTGGCGCTCCCACGAAAGTACGCCGGGGCTGTGCAAATGCCCCACTCGCAGCTTGATGGAGAGCAGTTGCTGCGACCACGTCTTGTCCGCTTTCAGGCGCAAAAATGGAATCCGCATTGTTATCTGGTTATAGGATCGCCCGAACGAACGATTCTCAGCGTGACCGGTCTCACGCTTGGTCCGCGCTGAATCAAGGCTACCAGCATAGACGTTGCGCCCGCATGGCCCCTTCCCATTTAGCATAAGAAGGAAGCGCCCGCACCCGGCGGGCCGTGGAAGAATATGCTTAGAGTCGGATACCCCGCAACATTGGCTGCAGAGTTGCTGAGCGATTTTCCCCAGGGAATCGAGCTCATTGCTTTGCCTGATCGATTGGACCACGACGTAGACATCGACGTATGGATTCCCGACCCTTACTCGAACAAGGCCATCCCCGTGTGGCCCCACTTGCGCGGCGTTCGGCTGGTGCTTGCGCTGATGGCTGGCACGGAGTGGCTGCCCGCCGTGGTTGGGCCGCACGTAACCATCTGTAATGCTCACGGCGCGCACAACATTTCCACGGCGGAATGGACCGTGGCCTCGATCCTGGCTATGCTTAAGTACTTTCCTTTCTATCTCGAAGTACAGCGCGCCGGGCAATGGAAGTTGCGGTTCAAAGCCAGCGCCAATTACGCCGCCATCACCGGCGACACGCGGCCCATTTATCCCCCGGTAGGATTGGAAGAGCTTACGGGAAAGCGTGTCCTGCTGGTGGGATACGGCGCCATCGGCAAGGAGATTGAGCGCATGCTTGCGCCGTTCGATGTGGAGATGGTGCGCGTGGCCCGGACCGCCCGCACCGAGCCCGAGGTCCACGGTGTCAGCGAACTCGATGGGCTGTTGCCGAATGCCGAAGTAATCATCTTGATTTTGCCTTCGACAGCGGAGTCGTACCACACGATTGGTGCGAGCCAGATTGCTTTGATGCGCCAGGGCGCGTTGCTGGTGAATGCGGCGCGAGGGCCGGTTGTGGACACAGACGCATTGGTTGACGCGCTTAACGAGGGCCGCATTCGCGCGGCGGTCGACGTAACCGACCCTGAGCCTCTGCCCGATGGACACCCGCTTTGGAGCTGCCCCAACCTGCTGCTGACGCCGCACGTGGGCGGATCGAGCCCGCAATTTGCGCCACGCGCGCTGCGGACCGCCGCGGGGGAACTGCGACGTTACATCGCGGGGGAGCCGCTGAAGAACGTTGTGCAGGCCGCGGTTTAATGTGCGGTAATATGCGCACATTGCGCTGATGAAAAGGACTGGCGGACCTACGCATATACGCGCATGCAAACGCGTGACAATTTGTGCAAAATGACACGATTTAAGGCGTTCTAGTGCGTCATAGGCGCAATTGAGCGCGTTTTGGATGCGCTTTTTGTGTGCAAAACTGCCTGTGGGGTGAGGAAACTGCATGCAGTGCTATCAGTGCGACGGTGCAATAAACCCGTGGCGGCGAGCTTTCGGGAACCGGAAACGGGTGGTCGCGGAATGTGGGGCTACCCTCCCCGGTCCCCAAGGGCGAGGGACCGGGGGCACCCTCATCTTGATTTGGAAAGATCACCGAGACCGGGCCAACTGCCTCGGGAGGACAGATATTTGTAAAGAGCTTTAAAGGGCTAAAGCACTGTAGTAACGCAGGTCCTTCGGCTGCGCTCAGGATGACAGATATTTATAAAGGGCTGTAAAAGACTTTTTATAAAAAGCTGTAAAGAATAGAGCTGTAAGAAAATGTGCCGAGCTAGACGTGCTGGACGGCCTGGGCGAGGTGACTCAGGCTCGATTTGGCGTCGCCGTAAAGCATGGTTGTGCAGGGCTTGAAGAAGAGAGGGTTCTCAAGGCCGGAGAAGCCGCGCCCCTGCCCGCGCTTGAGGACAATTACGCTCTTGGCCCGGTCAACTTCCAGAATGGGCATGCCGGCGATTAGGGATTTGGGATTGTCGCGGGCGTCGGGGTTGACCACGTCGTTGGCGCCGATGACAACGGCTACGTCGGTGGACGGGAACTCGGGATTGATCTGCTCCATTTCGTAGAGCGAAGAATAAGGCACGTTGGCCTCGGCTAGCAGCACGTTCATGTGTCCGGGCATGCGTCCTGCGACGGGGTGAATGGCGTACTTTACGGAAACGCCACGAGACTCGAGCAACTCGCCTAGTTCGCGGCATGCGTGCTGGGCTTGCGCGGTGGCGAGGCCGTAGCCGGGAACGAATACGACGCGATTGGCAAAGGCTAGTTGCATGGCGGCATCGTCAAGGGAAATCTCGCGCATCACGCCGCCGGCGTTGGAGGTGGCCTCGGCGATGACCGCGCCAAATCCGCCGAACAGGACATTGGTGATTGACCGGTTCATGGCCTTGCACATGAGCACCGACAGGATGAACCCGGAGAAGCCATCGAGAGTACCGGCGATGATGAGGACGTTGTTGGAGAGGACGAAGCCGGTGGCAGCAGCGGCGAGGCCGGCGTAGGAATTCAGCAGCGACATGACGACGGGCATATCCGCCGAGCCGATGGGGATGACCAGCATGACACCGAAGACAAAGGCCAGGCCGAGCATGGCGTAGAAGAAGACGACCGCCTCCGGATGCATCCAGAAGTATAGAAAGCTGGTGGCCATGGAGAGAAAGATGATGAGATTGAGTGCGTTCTGCCCGCGAAACTGGATGGGCTTGCCGGGGATGACACCTTGCAGCTTTCCGGCGGCGATCAACGATCCGGTGGTGGTGAGCGCGCCGAGCATGACTTCAAAACCGAGCGCGCCGCGGGTGACGCCGGTCATCTGATTGGCGTGAACCAGGAACTCGCCGACGCCGACCAGTGCGGCGGCAAGCGCGCCGAAGGCGTGGGAGAGCGCAGTTCGCTGAGGCATGGCGGTCATGGGGACGCTGATGGCCATCCATGCGCCGATGATGGAGCCGACTGCGAGGCCGGCGATGATCCAGACCCAGGTGACGATGTGCGCGCCGACCAGTGTGCCAATGATGGCGGCGAACATTCCACCTTCCGCAAGAAACATGCCACGGCGGGCAGTCTCAGGGTGGGACATTTTCTTGAGGGCGAGGATGAACAGGATGGAGGCAACGAGGTAAGTGGCTTCCATGAAGTAGGAGGTCAAGCTCACTTGGCGGCCTCCTTTGCGGGGTTGGCTTCGGGCTTGCGCTTGCCGAACATCTTCAACATGCGGTCGGTGATTCCGAAGCCGCCAACAACGTTGATGGTGGCGGCGGTTACGGCAACGAAGCCGAGGATGTGCGCGGGAAGCTGGGCCTTTGGAAGTTCAGCCGCCGCTCCCGCGAGCACCAGCGAGCCGATGAGCGAAATGCCGGAGATGGCGTTGGTGGCCGACATCAGCGGTGTGTGCAGCAGCGGGGGAACGCGGCTGATGACCTGGTAGCCGAGGAAGGCGGCCAGGGCGAAGACGTAGACGGAAGCGATGAGTACGGCTGGGTTCATGGCACCTGCGGTGCGGCGGACGCGGCTTCGCCGCCGGTTGGGTTCCTAAGTTGAAGAGGTTGCCGGCTGAAGCAATTTGGCAACGCGCGGGTTTACGGGTTTTCCGTCATGGGATACGCAGGCGCCGGCCAGGATTTCGTCGTTTAAGTCAATGGAGAGGTTGCCGTTTTTCACGATTAGCGAAAGGAAGTTGAGGATGTTGCGGGCGTAAAGCGCGCTCGAGTCCACAGGCACATCGGCTGGCAGGTTGAGGGGGGCGAGCAGCGTGACGCCGCCAATGGTTTGAGTTACGCCGGGCTGGGTGAGCTCGCAATTGCCGCCTGCGGGAGCGGCAAGGTCGACAAGGATGGAACCGGGACGCATGGCTTCAACAGCGGCGCGACGAATGAGACGCGGGGCCGGGCGGCCGGGAACCTGGGCGGTGGTGACAATGACGTCGGAATGCGCGGCGGTGCGCGCGATGAGGTCGCGGCCGCGATCGAGGGCTTCTTCAGTTAGCTCGGCGGCATAACCGCCTCCGCCTTCGGCGCTGATGCCGCCGAGGTCTACATCGAGGAATTTTGCGCCGAGCGACCGGACCTGCTCCCCGGCAGCGGCACGGACGTCGTAGGCTTCTACCATTGCGCCGAGACGGCGCGCAGTGGCGATGGCCTGGAGGCCGGCAACACCCGCTCCGATCACAAAAACGCGGGCTGGAGGGATGGTTCCGGCGGCGGTGATGAGCATGGGAAACAGGCGCGGCAGGCGGTCGGCCGCGGCGATGACGGCCTTGTATCCCGCTACGGTTGCCATGGAGGAGAGCGCATCCATGGCCTGGGCGCGGCTGATGCGCGGGATGAGTTCCATGCTGAACAAGGTGACCGGCCGTTCGATGGCGCGGGCGAGGGCTTGCGGCGCGTCCAAAGGCTTGAGGAAGCCGAGGACGACGGCGTGGGGCTTGAGGCTAGCCTGATCGGCGGCGTCGGGGGCGTTGACTACGGGAATCAGGTCGGCGTTGGCCAGGATGGAAGCACGATCGGAGGTGACGCTTGCGCCCGCCTCGGTGTAGGCGGCGTCGGAAGCGCCGGAGAAGACGCCCGCTCCGGACTCGACAGTGACGGCTATGCCCTGGGCCAGCAACGACTTCAAGCTGGCGGGAAGGAGAGCGACGCGGGTTTCGCCTTGAGCCGATTCTTTAAGAATGCCTATGAGCAAGGTGCCTCCGCAACACACTGGGACATTTCAGGTTAACGGATGGATGCCACCCGCAGGGCAGAAGGGTCTACGCATCCCGCATGATTATTTCGGAAATGGGGAGGGGTTGCTTGTGACGAGTGTCACTCGGGGGAAGTCTTGCACAAGGCTGCTTTCCTTCGAAGCAATGGCGCAGCGGGCAAAGCTCAAGGCCTGCCCGCTGCGGCTGCCCTGCTACTTCGGCAATGGTGCGGTGCCGGTGACGGTGAAGGTAGCTTCGGATTTGGCTTCAGTGTCCTGAGGTTGCGCGCCGCCCAGGGTGAGCGTGTACTTGCCAGGCAGGATTGCGCGGTCGCCTTTGTCGTCGACGCTGGATAACGAGCGGGGATCGATGGAGATAGTTACCTCGCGCATGGCTCCGGCGGGGATGTTGATGCGCTGAAAGCCGACCAGCGAATGAATGGGGCCATTTTCCTGCGGGGACTTGAGGTAGGCCTCGACGACTTCGTCGCCGGCGATGGCGCTGGAATTGGTAACAGTGACGGTGGCGGAGATGGGATCGCCCGCCTTCAACGAGTCTGTCGAGACCTTCACCGGGCCGTATTTAAAGCTTGAATAGCTGAGGCCGTAGCCGAATCCCCACAGCGGTTTGCCTAGGAAATAGCGGTAGGTGCGGCCTTTCATGTTGTAGTCGGTGAAGGCTGGCAGGCCGTCGAGACCTGCGTAGAACGTGATGGGCAGGCGGCCGGCGGGGTTGTTAGCGCCGGCCAGGGTGCGGGCAATGGCGTCGCCGCCTTCGACGCCCGGATACCAGGCTTCAAGGACGGCGTCGGCGTGCTGGCTGGCCCAGTTGAGGGCGACGGCGCTGCCGCTTTGCAGGATGACGATGAGCGGTTTGCCGGTGGCGGAGAGCGCTTCAAGAAGCTTTTGCTGAGGCGCGGGCAGATCGAGGCTGGTGCGGTCGCCTCCGCTGAAGCCGTCGATCTTGATGGGCATTTCTTCGCCTTCAAGCTGCGGCGAAAGGCCGACGAATGCCACGACCACGTCGGCCAACTTTGCCTGGGCAACGGCCTCGGCAAGCTGCGCGTCCGGGGGTGCTTGCCAGTTGAGGGTAAGACCGCCGCCAGCTTCATCTCCCGCATGGGAGTATTCGAGGCGGAAGTCGCGAGGATTGGTGTCGGTAAAGTCGACGGGGATTACGGGTGTTTTTGCGAACTGCATGAGCGGTGGTGCGGTAGGCGAGGCGCCCGCCATGGTTTTGAAATTCCCCATCGAAGAGAGATCGCCCGCCTGGCGAAGGCTGCCCTCGGAGAGAACCTTGCCGTCGAGGATGAAACGGTAGGTCTCGGTGGGCGAATAGGGGAAGCTGTCGCCTTGTTCCAGCGTGAAGACATAGTGGCCGGGAGCGGGAGGGGTGAGCGATCCGCTCCAGCGAACGGAGTAATTGTGCGTGGCCAACTGGGGGACGGGGCGCGCATTCTCCCAGTCGGCCTGCACGGCGGGTTGGGTGGTGCTGGCAACGGGACGACCGGTCCAGTCTGGCGTGGCGAAGAACTCGGTCCTCAAGCCTTTGCCGAGGCCGAAAGCGGTGCGTGGGACGGGAACGCCAACTCCAACGGCCAGCGTGGAGCCCTGAGCATAGAGAACGGGCGACTTGGGGAATTGTTGCAGGATGCCGTCGAGGGGTGTGACCGGATGGAAGGGCGTGCCGACGTAATTGCCAAGGATGGAAGGCAGCAGGTCGGCGGTGGGGCCGATGACGGCAATGTGGCTGGGCCCGCTTGCAGGGTTTTTAAGGGGAAGAGCGCCATTGTTTTTCAGCAGCACAATGCTCTCCTCCGCTGCTTGCAGGGAAGCCTGGCGATTGGGATTGGACGCAACCTCGCTGAATGGAATTCTATCCAGCGGGTTGGAGCCCTGCGGATCAAAAAGACCGAGTTGGAAGCGCGAAGTGTAGAGGCGTTCGGCGGCCTGGGTGACGAGGTCTTCAGTGACCAGACCCTTGCGAACCGCATCGGCGAGGGTGTTGAAGCCAGGGGTCCACATGCTGCAGGAGAGATCTGTTCCGGCCTGTAGCGATAGGACGGCGGCATGTGTAATATCCGGCGCCTTCTTGTGACCCTGATTTACGTCAACAATTGCGCCGCAGTCTGAAACGACATAGCCCTTGAAGCCCCAGGCGTCGCGAAGATGCTCTTTGAGCAGCATTTTGTTGGTGCATGCCGGCCACTCGTCAATGGAGTTATAAGCGCACATGACGGACTGCACGTGGCCCTCGGTGACGGTGGCGCGGAAGGCGGGCAGGTAGGTCTCTTCCAGGTCGCGGGGGCTGGGATCGACATTGAAGCCGTGGCGCAGGGTTTCAGGGCCGCTGTGAACGGCAAAGTGCTTGCTGGTGGCGACAGCGCGAAGGTGGTTGAGGTCGCCGCCCTGCACGCCGGAGACAAAGGCCACGCCGAGACGACCGGTAAGGAACGGGTCTTCGCCGTAGGTCTCCTGGCCGCGGCCCCATCGTGGATCGCGAAAGATGTTGATATTGGGCGACCAGAAGGTGAGTCCATAGAAGATGCGGTGGTTGCCCTCGCGCTGCGCCTGGTTGTACTTGGCCCGCGCCTCGGTGGAGATGACGTTACCCAGGGCGTGAACGGCTTCCGGGTCCCATGTGGCGGCCATTCCGATGGCCTGTGGAAATACTGTGGAAAAGCCAGCGCGCGCTACGCCGTGCAGAGCTTCGTTCCACGTCTGGTAATCGGGAATGCCGAGGCGGGGAATGGAGGTGGCCCAATCTTCAAGTTGATTGGCTTTTTCATCCAGCGTCATTCGGCCAACCAGGTCGTGGGCGCGCTGTGCCGGGGAGAGTTTGGTGTCGAGATACAGGGCCTGCTGCGCTTGGACCGTCGTGGTTATGAAGGCAAGAGTGAGAATGAGGAGCGCAACGCGGCGGGTAGCTGGCATGGATGAATTCCTTCTTGGGCGACCATTAGCGGCAGGTTTATTGTCAGAGTGCGCAGATGGAATCGGCAGTCTGGTAGAAACTCTACTAAGTTGAGGGACTGGTTGGCTAGGCCGAGTTGCTACTTGCTTGCCAGATTTAACCAACTAGGTTAATATTCTGACATGGAGAAGCGATCTCCGCACTGCAAGTTGTCTGTCGTCAAGACGCTAATTGAGGCAGGCAAGGTGCGAACCACACAAACGGCGCGTACCGGAGCGGTGGCTCTGGGCTTCGACTACCACGGAATGTTGGCCGTGGTGCTGGCGCTCAAGCCCATGGACTTCTACAAGAGCATGACCACCTACGCGGATCACACGATTTGGCAAGACGTATACCGTCCGAAGACCCCGGCGGGCGATGTGTATTTGAAACTGACGGTCATCGACGACGTGCTGATCGTTTCCTTTAAGGAACTTTGAGCCGAGGAGCTATGAAGATGAAATGCCCTAATTGCGGCGCGGCCGAATTGATCCACGATACCCGTGACATCCCTTATACCTACAAGGGCGAGACTACCATTTTGAAGACGACAGGGGAATTCTGTCCGGCTTGCGGCGAATCCATCCACGATAGGGAGGATTCCGAGCGCGTCATGCGCGAGATGCGGGAGTTCACCAGGCAGGTCAATGCCGCCATCGTTGACCCAGCTTTCATAGCAAGCGTGCGCAAGAAACTGGCACTTGACCAGCGGGAAGCAGCCGAGATATTCGGTGGTGGAGTCAACGCCTTCTCACGCTACGAGAATGGCAAGACCAAGCCGCCCTTGGCGCTGGTGAAGCTGCTTAGAGTGCTGGATCGTCACCCCGAACTGATCGATGAAGTCAAGGTGGCGTAGGACAAAATGTGCGGCAGTAACACGGCTGCGCCCACTCGGGTCAGAGAATCCGGCCTTTGCGCCCGGCGGCACGGCTGAAACCGTCCATTTTTACCGATTTAATGCTTTCACCTGCCGCTTATGGCTTCCTGTGCCGCCTTGGCAAGGAATCCGGACCGGCTCAGATGGTGGGCTTGCGCGTAATCGTCAATTTGTGTCAGCAATGAACCTGGCAGGGAAATATTCACGCGCTGAGGTGTAGGGTCGATGCGCCTTACGTCGAGGTCGACCAGCATCCACACGCCGCCTTCGTATTGCGGGTTGGCGGTCAGTTTTTCAAGAGCGGTAGGCGCAGGCACTGGCAGACCCTCCCCCGCCATGTGGCATTCGACGGCTTCCTGGGCCATGCGGTTGATCTCCTGCCAGTCGTCGGCTGCGGAAAAGCAGCCCGGAAAATCTGGGAATTGGATCCCATGGGCGTGCTTTTCATCTCCGATGTGAACGTAAATTGGATAGAGCATGTCTCACCTCCATTGCCATCCGGCTTGGCGCGGAAGGCGCCGTGGTCAATTGCCGATTCGCCTATCGATTACGAGAGAACTATCTTTTCTTTTCCTGCGGAGAAGATGGACCAGGCCGATAATTCCCGATGGGATGGTAAGAAATCCAGGCAGGCTTGTGGGGATGGCCGTCAACAGGCCTACGATGAGTCCTTTTATGATGGCAGACTCTCGATCGTCCCGATACCAATGTCTCTGCGCTCTGTAAGTTATGAAGCCTAGAGCGATTCCCACCGGCAGTGAGATGAGCGAGCTTGTGCCCAGAGTGAGGAACTGCCCGCCGAAGAGCATGGTATCGACAAGCATGGTCAGGAATACAACCCGCGGGTCAAGGCCGAAGATCTGGCCAAAGCCTCCCGCGGAAACGGCGACGCGGTGATAAGGCAATGGATAGGCCGGAACCTGGTGGCTTTGCAATCCTGGCATTTGCGTGGCATGCGTAACGGGGGTGCCACAGACAGAGCAGAATCTGCTATCCAAATGAATCTCACTCCGGCACTGAGCGCATACGGGCATGGTCGTCACGCTATTCTCTCACTTTCTCAAGATGTGGGCTGGTGCTCGACACGCTTTGGGGCGCTTCGGGGACATGTTCTACTGCACATCGACGGTGTGGAAGCCCAATCCAGAGAGCAGGGCGGTGACGCTGGTCCGGGCGTTCTGCTGCGCTTTGTCCAGAATGCCGTCGGAGAGGGCGGCCTGGGTAATCTGCTGCTCGGCGGCGAGACGTACCTGGGATTCGAGGTTCAGATCCGCCGTGACAAGCAGGCCGGTGGTCCGCGAATAGATTTTTGAGCGCCCGTTATCGATTCGCGTGGTGAGCACTTGCGGCGCGGGCAGTCGCACGTGGACGGCGTCGCCCTTCACCCAGACATCGCCCGCCTGGAGCTGGGCAAGATCCACGCCGGCGATCACTTCTCCGTGGGCCACCAGAAGAAGCTTGTCGCCAACCAGGAAGTCTGGCAAATAGGCGCTCTGGCGGTCGCCTTCCACGATTTTATCGAGCGAATAATCCACCGTTTCCAGGCGCGACAGTTGACGAATCTTATCAACCACCGTAGTGGAGGAGACGTCGATGCTGGTGCTGCGGCCGGTAAGGTAACCGGCGAAGCGGCTCCATAATCCGGTTTGCGCGACGTGAGCAAAAGCCGAAAGCAACACGAAACCGAGCACGATGCCAAGGGCGAGGGTTGGGAGCGAGACGAGCCGGGGACTTATCCGCATGTAACTGGGTCGGTAAAAGGCTCTCATGCTCATGCTTGCTTGGATGCAACTGAGAAGCTTCACGGCTGGGATTGCTGAGATTGCATCGGCAGGCGGCCCCAGATAAGGACCAAAGCTTTGTGAAGACGTCTAATGCGGAGTTATTCAATGATCCGAGCGCATTCTCATTCAAAAGATGGAGGACATTCAAGGATGAAACCGCGAGAATCATGGAACCGTGAGCAAGCAGAACTCAGCGCGATACGGGGTCTGTCAGACACCCCCTGCGCACGATTGAGAAACCCTTGGGGATGTGAAAAGGGCCAGCAATTCTTCCTCGACTGACGATGTTGTCCCTGCAAGAACTCTGGATACGCATTTCGCGGTCATCGGCATTTATCAAGTTGTGTGACTTCAATTCTATGACGCAGGGTTCCGATTCCTTGAAGGCTGAGACACATCGCTCCTCTCTAAGCGTGATCCTGTTAGGGATGCTCTTCGAAGAGCCGATGCATGCCTACCGGATGCAGAAGTCCATCAAGCAAAGAGGCGTGGACAAGATTGTCAATGTCCGGCGGCGGGCAAGCGTCTACCAGGCCCTGGGTCAACTGTTGCGCATGGGATTGATCGCAGTGCAGGAGACGGTGCAAGCTGAGAATCACCCGGAAAGAGTTGTTTACGCGATCACAGACCGGGGGCGCGAGATGGCGGTTGCGTGGCTGCCCAGGATGCTGGCGACTATCGGCGCCGATTTCCCAAAGTTTCCCGCCGCCGTTTCTTTGTTGACAATGTTGTCGGCGGAGGACGCACAAAAACAATTCGAATTCCGCGCCGACGCAGTCCGTAAAGAGTTGAACAGGCTGAACGCGGAGAAGCTCGAGGCGGGAGAGCAGCCGCGAATTTTTCTGTTGAACAACGAATACTTAACCGCGATGTTGAAGGCTGAGCTGACGTGGATTCACACCATTATTTCGGACCTTGGAAGCGGGTCGTTTGCGTGGGGACATCAGAGACATAACCCGAGTTAAAGCCGTCGGGAATGCAGGCGGGTAAACTACGGATAGCGAGTATTTATGAATATGCGAATGATGTTTCGGCCCGGACGAGGTGCGCAGTGGGTTCTGCTGGCTGGGTATTTGGGCCTTGCCGGAGCGGCACACGCCGAGTGCATTGGCCCCATGGCGCTCATGTCAAAACTGCGCGCCCAACCCAGCAGCGAAAATGCCGTTCAGCTGGGCAACTGGTTTGCCTCCAACAAGCAGTTCGAATGTGCTGCAGAGACCTTCCGAAATGCCTTGAAGACCGATCCTGAATCGGCTCAGCTCCATTATCTTGAGGGGCTTGCGTTGGCCGGATCGGGACACCCGAGCGAAGCGGTGTCAGCCGTGCAGGAGGCTGCTCGAATCCAACCGGACGCCATCAAGCCGCATCTACTCCTCGCCACTATCTACAATCAATCCGGCAAATATGAAGAAGCCGACAGGCAGTGGAAGCAGGCTCTCAGCATCGATCCGAAATCCTCGATCGCACTGGAAGGTCTGAGCAGCAGCTTGTTGGCGCGCAAAGAATATGTAGCTGTGATTGGCGTCTTGCAACATGCTCCCAGGACCGAGACGCTGACTCTTCATCTCGCGGACGCTCTTGAGAATCTGAATTACGTTGATGGAGCCAGCGCCGTGCTGCTCGAAGCGATGAAGTTATCCCCTAACTCCCTGCCGTTGGCCCATGCGGAATCGGGGGTTCTGGTCAGGCAGCATTCCTACCTGGAGGCCACCAAGCTTTGGGGATATATGGCCGAACATCATCCCGGAAACCACGATGCGGAACTGAACTACCTTCGCATGCTGGTGATGACCCAGCATTATGCACTCGCGCGCCCACTGGGCCTGAAGCTGCTGGCAAAGACGCCTCACGACTCGGATGTACTTTACCTGAACGGGGTCGAGGACTATGAAGTGGGCGATTATAAAAGCGCCAAGGCTCATCTTGAAGAAGCTGTGGCTCAGGTTCCCAACTTCGACTACTCCCGCTACTATCTTGGCGCGACGCTTGTCACCCTTCGTGAATGGAAAGGGGCCAGGGAGAACCTGGAGAAGGCGATTGCCCTTGGATACACAGAGCCGGAGGTGCATTATCGGCTTGGAATGGCGCTTCACGGACTTGGTGAGAATGACCTGGCGGATGCACAGATCAAGCAGTATCAGGATCAGAGGAAGGCCGCAGAGGATACCAGGATTGCCAACATGCGTGCTTCGCAGGCCGATGGAGAGTTGGCCGAAGGCAAGGTTGAACAAGCGATTGCAAATTATCGTGAGGCGTGCGAAATGGCGCCCACGGATGGCAGCTTCAAGTACAAGTTAGCTATGGCTCTGAACAAGTCCGGCGATCTGGAAGGCGAGCGCGCGCAACTCGAGGAGGCAGTGAAGCTGAATCCCGAGATGGCCGTTGCGCAGAAACAGCTCGGTTATTTGCTGGCACGCAGCGGCGATGCGAACGGGGCCATCAAACATTTCGCGTTAGCGGTGAGCAATGCTCCTGGGTGGGTCGATGCCTGGGTTAGCCTGGCTGCGGAACTGGCCATCCAATCGCATTTCTCCAAAGCGCGCGAGGCTGTGAGCATGGCCCTCCGACTGGATCCTAACAATGAACAGGCGCGCAGGTTGAGCGATCGGCTGGCTCACGATCCGGCGGCACAACAAGCCCAACCGTAAAGCCCCGAGCTTGTGGCTCAGAAGAGATTGCCCGCAACTTGCTCGGCCGCGGTATAAATCCTGGCCTTCAGCGCATCGCGAGTAAGAATGGTGTCATTCTTCAGCGTCGTGGAGATAACGATGGTAAAGACCTGATCGCGAACTCGCCCCACCACACGCTCGCCGGGGCCGGCCTTGCGATCGTCCGCCGCGCAAACCATCGCTTCATTGCCGATCGCCTTGATCGGTAACTGATCGGCCCCGCAGACTTGAGCGACCGCCATAAGCCGCGCATGAGGCTCGGGCGCAATCTCCACCGTGATGCGAAGGGTACGCTTAACACCCGGTCCCTGTTGGATAAAGGTGCACACGGTAGGCTGTCCGGATGCTGCGGATACCTCGCCGACAGCATCGCCGCCCAGCAGGCCCGAGGCTGTAGACTCGGTGATCCACGCGCAGTTGTTTGCCGCCACCGCCCTGACCGGAAGACCAATCAGGCAAATCCCCAGCAAGGTCAGTCCCAATCTTCCTGACATTCTCATGAGCCTGCCGCCATCACTTGCCATTCTGGGGAACTCCTTCATCGGTTACAAGGTCGGTGTGAATGTGCCATGGGATGCTCTCGGTCGATATCTCCGGATGCACACGCAGGAAGTTGAGTCCATACGTTGGCGCGCCGGGATCAACCTTCTTATCCACAAACATTGCCTGCTGATCAGCGGCTTCCTGCGTTCTACCCATGCGGCGGTAGAGGATGGACAGGTTGTAGTGCGCCGTCAGGTCGTCGGGATCGATCTTCTGCAGCGCTTCGAACTGCTCCAGCGCGGCATGCTCGTCCTTTTGCTGATAGTACGTAATGCCGAGTTCGCGCCGCGCGTCGCGAGATTGCGGGAACATTTCGACTACCTTGCGGAAGTCGGCAATCTCCTTCGGGGTATTTCCAACGCGCCGCTGCAAAAGTCCATCGTAGTAAGTAGCGCGCGCACTATCGGGATTGAGGGAAAGCGCCTTGCTAATCGCCGTGCGGGCCGAATCGTATTTTTCCCACGAGATCTCGGTCACGCCAATGTTGGTGTAGCCGTCAGCATAATCGGGGCGCAGCTTTACTACCTCGTTGAAGGCCTCGACGGATTCCTGATATTGGAACTGATCGAGCAATGCGATGCCCAAATTGTTCCAGCGCATCCAATCCTGGTTGTCGCTGGGGTCCGGTGCTTCCAGCGTGTTCTCGCCAATCTTCAGCACCCTTGTCCGCGATGCAATTTCGATGATCGGATACGTGGGGTGATCGTCTTTGCCGAAGATGTTGTTCAGATAACTCTGGCGCAGATGCCTGTAGTTCACCTTTGCTGTCACACTGATGTCGCCGCTTGCGTCGGCAGGCAGCCGGAACTGGTAGCGCACCAGCACGGAGCGGCCCGCCTGCACAGTGTTGTCATAAGCGACTGAATGAATCGTCCACACCTTGTGATTGTCGACAAACTCGTTCTCGTCGGTAACCGGGCGATTGGTGAAGCTGTGCGCGCGCGGGTCCAGCATTCCATCCGGCTTGAGGAAACCGCTGTGATAAATCTCTTTGCCGCTGGCATCCTTCACTGTGAACTCGGTCCACGCCTCGTAAAGGTCGCGTACCTCTGGGATCAGCGAGTGACCGATGTTCTTGTTCTGGATGACCACATAGGCAGTTACCACATCGTTTGGCGCAAGGGAATACGAAGCCCTGCCCAGTGGAGCAATCAGCTTAGGTGCGCCGTCCTTGGCAACATCTCCCGCTTTTTCGAGGCCAAAGATATCCACGTTCAGATAGTTGCCCGCACGCAGAAATTCGATGGTCTTGCTGAGTTGCGCATCGAATCCATAGTAGAAAGGAACAGCGGTGTTGCCGGCCAGCCAGCGGTGCGAAACCAGGGTGCCGTTTTTCGCGCCGTAGTCGGGCAGGGTAATCGCGTTGCGCTTCATGTGGCAGCCCTGGCAGGTAGTGAAGTCCGCGGTATAGAACGTGAGCGGATTGCGCTGCGAGAACTTGGATTGCTGCCACTCGTCGTACGCCGTGAAGGCGCGGAGGAACTTGTAGTCGTTGAGCGGGCTGGGAAGATTGGCCTTATGGCAAGCCGCGCAAAACTCCGGCGTGTGCAAAAAGTCGTGCATCACTGCCTTGGAGTGGCGTTCGGGATGCCTGAGAATCATGTCGAACGGAACCTCGCCGGGAATGCGCTCTCCGTTCTCGTCCACTATTACGGCGGGCACGCCCATCTTGACACTGGCATTGCCGTTGGTTGAATCCAGACCCACGACGGAGTGGCAGGTGGTGCAGGTGAGCCCGTCGGAGTCGAACTTGGCGCGATCGACCTTGGAGTCCTCAGTCAGAGCAGCGCCGAGAACGCCAATGGGATTGTGGCAACTGTCGCAATGGCGGGCAAACGCAATCCCGCGCTCCTTATCTCGAATTAGAAGGTTGACGCTGGTGCGATAGAACGGCGTGCGGAAAGCGTTGGAGTGCAGTGCCTGACGCCATTGGCTATAAGCCTCCTGGTGGCAAGTGCCGCAATACTCCGCGCTTGGATATGCGCCCGGCTGAAGAAATCCCTCGCCTTGCACCTGGATATTGCCAGGCAGGAATGGGTTCTTCGGTCCATAGTGGAAGTTATAAGTCGGAGTTACCTGTGCGTTATACTCCTTGCGGTCCTCTGCGATCTTTGCCTCAGCCCTGGCCTTCCATCTTGCCAATGCTTCCTTTTGCGCCGGCGTGTCTTCAGCGGGTGGCGCGCCCTTGGGCTGAGGCGTGTACGCAGGGGGTGGGGTAAGGTTGGCAGCGTCCTGCTGCG
>CAYWMR010000031.1:0-20721 GCA_964458965.1 uncultured Occallatibacter sp.
AGTCTCGATGGACCGTTGCATCCAGCGTGGTCGGCCTTGCCGACAGCCATGGCGGCCTCTTTGCCGCGGACTTCGATGCGCCTTCCTCAGGCCCGGTCGCCTCCGCACTCGATGCGGCCCTTGTCCCCTACACCAGCACATTTACCCAGTTCCGCGTAAAGGAGACCTACGCCGGACTCTCAGCAGGTGACTTCGACTTCATGGCAGGTCGCCGCATCGTCCGCTGGGGCACCGGATACGCATTCACCGCCACCGGCGTTCTAGATCCCCCTCGCGATCCCACCAATCCCACTGACCGCCTGAACCTCTATGAAGGCCGCGACATGGTCAAAGCCGATTTTGTCCATGGTCCACATGCGTTCACACTTGCCTGGTCCACCGCCGCGCTCGCTCCCGCATCCGCCAATCTCCACGACACAACAGCCTTCCGCTATAACGTCCTGGTGCACGGATTCGACACCGCGCTCATAGCCGGCGACGACCGTGGTGGAGACGCCTTTGGCGGACTTACCTTCACCCGCGTCTTCGGCCAGGCCTGGGAGTTGCACGGGGAAGCGGCGTGGCGCGAGCACGAGGCAATCCTGTTCGGCGCCAAATACACCACCACCTCCGGCATCACCTTTATCGGAGAATTCTTCACTCCGCCAAACATCCCCTACTATCAGAACGCAACCCTCTTCCCACTTACCGGCCGCCAGTACAATGCATTCTTTACCGCATACAAGAATCGCCTCCGCGAGTTGCCCGGATGGAAGCAGTGGGACTTATCGGCCGCGGCAGTGGCCAACCTCAACGACCGCAGTTACACGGCCGTCTTCGACGCCAATCGCCGCTTCGGCAAGCGCTTCTCTTCCTATCTCCACATGGAGATTCCAGCCGGCAGCTCAAGATCGGAGTACGGCGCAACTCCCTACTCCGCAGCTACTTCAGTGGGGGTTCGTTTCCAGCTATGACTATCGAGACTTTTTCACCAATGCCCGGCCCCGGAAACAATCGGAAGCAAGTTTCCGGTTACGCTTTCTTTGTTACTAGAGTGCTTTGGACCACCGTCGCCGCGACGGTGATTGTTCTCCTGCTCATGCTCACCACGCACCACACCCGGCTTTCTCAAAGCGGCATAGAAGCTGTTGCGGCCTTCTTATATGCCGCCTCCATCGGCCTCCCTTCCACGCTGATCCTGACCCGGGTCATTCACCGCTATGGCAATAAGTACCCAAGGCTTATCATCCTTTTCCAAGTTCTGATTCTTGTAGGCACAGCTACCTTCGGCTCTTTCGTGGCCGGTCTGCTGCTGCAGTTGGTCGGTATTGTTCCGCGCGGCGGATATTGGAACGAACTCAGCAAGAGCCTTCCGTTCGCCATCGTCATCTCCCTGATGATTGGCCTTACCATGACAACCTACGAGACGCTGCGATATAAGCTACAGGCCGCCAATCTCGAACTGCGCACCAAACAGGTTGAGCAGGAGCGTGCCTACAAACTTCTCGCCGAGGCTCAACTCTCTTCGCTTGAATCCCGCATCCATCCGCACTTTCTCTTCAACACGCTCAACTCCATTGCCGCCCTCATTCCATCCGACCCCGTGCGTGCGGAAGATACTGTCGGCAAGCTCGCTTCGTTACTCCGCTTCTCGCTCAACGCCAATCAAACCGGCCTCGTCCCGCTCAGCCAGGAGCTCAAAATCGTGCGCGACTATCTCGAGATCGAGAAGACCCGCTTCGGCGCGCGCATCCGTTTTGAAATAAATGTCGCGGCCGATCTTCAAGACGTCAAAGTTCCTCCGCTGGCGCTTCAGTCCCTCGTCGAGAACTCAGTCAAGCATGTAGTCGCACATCGCACCCAGGGAGCCGGGATCCAGATCACCGCCTCAAAGGATTTGAAGCGCATCCTCCTCACTGTCCTCGATGACGGCCCCGGCTTCGCGCTGGACGCCATCACTCCCGAGCACGGCCTGGGAAATCTCATCGCCCGCCTTGAGCTTCTCTTTGGTCCCGCCGGCCAGCTTCATGTAACTCGCGAAGGCGAAAAGACCGCCGTTCGCCTTGCTATTCCCCTATGATGGCCCCGCATAATTGAAGTGCCCATGGAAACCGCCCCGCTCCGAGCCTATCTCGTGGATGACGAACCACTCGCAATCGAGCGGCTTCGTCGTCTGCTGGCCGGCTTCGATTCGCTCGAAATTGTCGCCAGCTCCACGGATCCAGCCGAAGCCCTCGATTATCTCAATCAGCCCGCCGACCAGCCCATCGATGTACTCTTTCTCGACATCCAAATGCCCGGCCTCAGCGGATTCGACCTTCTCGCCCAACTCGCCGTCCAGCCCTTCGTAATCTTCACCACAGCGTTCGACGAATATGCGCTGCGGGCCTTTGAGGTCAACTCCATCGACTATCTGGTCAAGCCCATCGAGCCCGCTCAGTTAGCCCGATCGCTCAAAAAACTTGGCCGTCTTCGGCCCGTTCCCAAGCCCGATTGGCAGCTCGACTCGGCCGCCCTTCTTCAGGAACTGGCCGCATCCCTTCGCGGGCAGCGCACGGACTATCCCCGCCGCATCGCCTCCCGCGTAGGAGAACGCATTTCATTCCTCGACCTCGACGCAGTAAGTCACTTCATAGCTCACGACAAGCTCACCTTTGCCTTGGCCGACGGCCATCGGCACAATATCGACCTGACCATAGCGGAACTCGAGCGCCGCCTCGACCCCGCCCGCTTCCTGCGAATCCATCGCGCTGCCCTCGTCAACATCGATTGGATCCACGAAGTGAATTCCTGGTTCGCAGGCAAGGTCATCGTCTCGCTCAAAGATCCCCAGCACACTCAAATCCCAGTCGCCCGCGACCGCGTTCGAATTCTAAAATCGCGCTTGGGAATCTAGTGCTGCCGGCATCCCGCCCCACATCGGGACAGGAATGCGATATGCTCTTAACCGGCGCAAAACAGCCATCGATCCTGCGCTCGAATCCTGAGGTTCTTGAAATGCCGTCCCTCTTCGCTCATTCTCTTCGCCAACTTGCCATCTTTGGAGCAATCGTCATGATAACCCTCGCCGCAGGCACCCAGGGAGCAGCACCCCAGCAGCTTGGCATCTTTGAAAACCATCAGGACGTAGGCACCCTGCTTCACCCTGGCTCCGCCGAGTTCGACGCAGCAAAAGGTACCTACACAATTGCTGGCAGCGGCGAGAATATGTGGTTCGGCATCGACGACTTCCACTTCGCCTGGAAGAAAGTCTCCGGAGACGTCGCTCTCACCGCCGACATCGCCTTCCTCGGCACGGGAGGAAACCCTCACCGGAAAGCGGTTCTGATGATTCGCCAGACCCTCGACGGTCCCTCGCAATCCGTCGACATAGCCGTTCACGGCAGCGGCCTCACCTCGCTGCAGTTCCGCAACCCGGCCGGCGACAATACGCACGAGGTCGAGGCCAATGTCTCCGCTCCCAAGACCGTGCGAATCGAAAAGCGCGGCGACTTCATCTACGCCTTTGTCACCGGGAAAGACGGCAAACTTCAGCCTGCCGGCGCATCCACCAAACTACCCCTCACCGGAACGTATTACATCGGTATAGGAGTATGCGCGCACGACAAGGACGTAGTCGAGAAGGCTGTCTTCTCCAACGTCAGCTTCGAGCAACTCCCACCCGCAACCGGCAAGCAGGTCCTCGTCAGCTCGCTTGAAACCATCAAAATCGCCTCGACCGACCGCCATGTGGAATACGTTGCCGCCGCGCACTTTGAAGCTCCCAACTGGTCCCGCGACGGCGCTTTCCTTATCTTCAATCAGGATGGAACTCTCCATCGGCTGGCGCTCGATGGCAGCGAGCCCACGCTCATTCCCACCGCACCGCAAATCCACTGCAACAACGATCACGGCATCTCGCCGGACGGCAAGCTTCTCGCCATCAGCGACCAGTCAACCGAAGATAGAAAGTCGCGCGTCTACATCGTTCCCATCACCGGCGGCACACCAAAGCTGATCACGCCGAATGCACCCTCGTATTGGCACGGATGGTCACCCGACGGCAAGACACTCGCCTTTACCGGAGAGCGCAACGGCAACTTCGATATCTACAGCGTCCCGGTAGAAGGTGGCGAAGAAACTCGCCTCACCACGGCCGCCGGCCTCGACGACGGGCCCGAGTACTCACCCGACGGCGCATGGATCTACTTCAACTCCGAGCGCAGCGGCCACATGCAGATATGGCGCATGAAGTCCGATGGCTCCCAGCAGGAGCAGGTTATCGTGGATGAAAGCAACGATTGGTTCCCGCATATCTCTCCCGACGGACAATGGATGGTTTTCCTCACCTACGAAAAAGGCGTAACCGGCCATCCCGGGGGCAAGGATGTGGAGCTTCGCTTGATGTCGATGAAGGACAAGAGCATTCACACACTGGCAAAGCTCTTTGGCGGCCAGGGTACCATCAACGTACCTTCCTGGTCTCCAGACAGCCTCCGTCTCGCATTCGTGAGTTATGAGCAGTTACCGCAGGAAAGCCTCGACGGGAAATAGCCGGAAATCGTCAGTCGCCGCTCAACCGGTAACCCGCAGCGCCGCCTCTGCCCACACCACCGACTCGGCATAACATTGCATTAGTTCGTCAACATGCAGACCATGCGACTGTGCAACGGCATCGCTCTTTAGCCAGTCTCCCCGCTCGTGGCTTTCCACCCAACGCAGCAGGCAACTCTCCACATTCGTCGCACCCAGCAACGCTTCACGAATCTTCTCCCGCAGAGGCAATGCCGGAGCCAGGTCAAACATGGGGATACGCAGCATTGCCGGAAGAAGGCTGAACATGCCCAGCAAATACTGCTCCGCCGGTCCCAATGCGCACAGCCCCGCACCCAATTCGCAGAACCGCCCACGCACAAATGCCATCCGCAATATCTCCGCCGGTTGATTCGCGTTCAACTCACTCGCGATAGCCAGCGTTGCGATTCGCCGGAACATTTCCTCGCCCACCACCATCAGCGCCGCCTCAATCGAGCTCACCTCCTGGCGCATGGCGCACAACGGCGAGTTGACCAGACGCAGCAATCGGTAGGTAAGAGAGGCGTCACGCTTCACCAGCAGGCTCACCTTGCGCAGGTCGATCGAGTCGCTCCGTATGGCCTGCAAAATCTGAAGATGAAACAGCCGGTTGGGAGGAACTCCGCGCCCTTGCAAAAGCAGCGGACGGCAGAAGTAATAACCCTGAAACAGCGTGAACCCCTCATCGCACGCCTGCTTGTATTCCTCCTGCGTCTCCACCTTTTCCGCGATCATTGCCACCGTCGCGCTTCCAAGCTGCCTCCGCAGATCCTTGCGCCCAGCCACTGATAGCTCGGCGAAATCCACCTTGATGTAGTCGGCCAGCTTCACAAGAGGCGTCAGCTTCCTTTTCCAAACAAAATCATCCAGAGCCAGCCGGAATCCTGAAGCCTTCAATTTGCGGCAGGCCGCTATGAGGGCGGGCGTCGGCTCCAGGCTCTCCAGTATCTCAAGCACTGTCATGCTCGGGGGCAGTACATTCACCAACTCGTCGGTCAGCGCTTCCTGCGTGCAGTTCACAAATGCGGGTAACCCCGCCGTCAGCTTTTCCAGCCCGAACATTACCGTGTTGTCCAGCATGGTGCGGGTGGCCAAATCGCCGTCCCCGCGGAACGCCGCCTCCGGGCCCGCGCGAAACAGTAGTTCGTATCCGTGCACACGGCCGCGCAGATCCAGAATCGGCTGCCGCGCCACATACCGCAACCCTGCCGTCAACTCAGGAGGAGCCGCTTCAAAGATATTGGCCGGACTGATGCTGGATACCATGTGAGCCTGCTAGTTGGCTCTATCGGCAGGCAGCAAAGATTTCTTCAAACCTATTTCTCACGAGATGAGATTCTCGCCGGTTCGCAGCAGATGCCTGCCTCAGGCTCGCGTTCGTGAGTTATCAGCAGTTACCCGACGAAACCATGCAAATAAAGTTCCCACGAGGCGCCTGGATGCAGAACGAGCCCGGGCTTGTCGTCGCGCTCTTGGGGCTCTAATTACGCCGCAGCCCGCAACGCCTGCTCCGCCCACACCACTGACTCGGTGTAGGTTCGCATCAAACCGCCGACCTGCAAACCGTGATACTGTGCAATTGCGTCGCACTTTACCCAGTCTCCCCGCTCGTGGCTTTCCACCCACCGCAGCAAGCAGCTCTCCACACTCACCTCGCCAAGCAAAGCCTCGCGAATCCTCTCCCGTAGCGGCAATGCCGGCGCCAGATCCGACATCGGAATGCGCAGCATTGCGGGAAGCAGGCTGAACATGCCCAGCAAATACTGCTCCGCCTGTCCCAGTCCACGCAGCCCCGCGCCCAATTCGCAGAACCGTCCACGCACAAACGCCATTCGCAATATCTCCGGCGGACGGTTCGCATTGAATTCGCTGGCAATGGCCAGCATTGCGATCCGGCGAAACGTATCTTCGCCCACCATCACCAGCGCCGATTCGATCGAACGAATCTCAGTGTGAACTGCATACAACGGTGAATTGACCAGACGCAGCAACCGATAGGTCAGTGAGGCATCCTGCTTTACCAGCCGGCCCAACTTGCGAAGGTCCATCGTCTCAGCAAGCAAATGTTGCAGAATCTCAATATGCGCGACGTGGTTGGCCGGAATTGTCCTATTCTTCAGCAGGACTGGACGGCAAAAATAGTAACCCTGAAAGAGTGTGAAGCCCTCTGCGCAAGCCTGCTTGTATTCCTCTTGCGTTTCTATCTTCTCGGCGACCATTGCCACCGGGGTTCGGCCTAGTTGTCTTCGCAGCGACGCTCGGGCCTCAGCGTCCAACAAGAAAAAATCCACTTTTATATAGTCAGCCAGCTTCACCAGGGGCTCAAGCCCCGGCTTCCACACAAAATCGTCCAGCGCAAACCGGTAACCCGCCCGCTTTAATCTGACGCAGGCCTCAATCAGGCTCGGGGTCGGTTCCACATCTTCCAGAATCTCCAGAATGGTCATGCTCGGCGGCAGCACATGCACCAAATCCTCGGTGAGCGACTGCGACGTGCAGTTCACGAATGCAGGCAGCCCAGCCGTCAACTTCTCCAGCCCGAACATCACAGTGTTGTCCAGCGTGGTCCGCGTAGCCGTTTCCCGATCTCCGCGAAACGCAGTCTCCGGCCCCATTCTGAAGAGCAATTCGTAGCCGTGTACCTGGCCGCGCAAATCCAGAATCGGCTGGCGCGCCAGATATCGAATTCCACCCGCCAGCTCGGGCCGCAATGCCTCGGGATACTCCTCCCCAACAGCCCGTGGATCCATTTGGACCCTCCCTAGTTACAATCGGCCTGCCGCTGTATTTTTCTAATAGAACTCCTATGCGGCAACTTCATGCAACATCGCCAGGCGCCACTTACCCGCCCATAAACATCCCGCCGTTTACATCCAGCACATGTCCTGTAATATACCCTGCCGCGTCTGAAGCCAGGAACACAATCGACTGCGCAATCTCCGCGTCCGTCCCCACGCGCCCCAGCGGAATCTGCGCCAAAATCGCCGCCCGCTGCTGGGCGTCAAGCGCCGCGGTCATCGGCGTCTCAATGTACCCCGGCGCCACTGCGTTCACCGTGATCCCCCGCGACGCCACCTCCCGCGCCAGCGATCGCGTCATCCCGATCAGCCCCGCCTTGCTCGCCGCATAATTCACCTGCCCCGCCTGCCCCGTCCGTCCCACTACGCTTGAGATATTGATGATCCGTCCCCAGCGGTTCTTCAACATCGGCCGCAGCACAGCCTGTGTCAGCAGAAATGCCCCGGTCAAATTCGTCCCCAGCACATTGTCCCAATCCGCCCGCTTCATGGCCATCATCAGCCCGTCCCGCGTAATCCCGGCGTTGTTCACCAGGATCTCGACCTTTCCAAACCGTTCCAGCACTGCCTTGGCCGAGGCCTTGATCGACTCCTCGCTCGCCACATCCAGCCCAAACGCCGCCGCCTGCCCGCCTGCGGCTTCAATCTCCGCCACCGCCTCAGCCAGCTTCCCCTCATTCCGTGCCGCCAACGCCACAGTAGCCCCAGCCTTCGCCAGCGCAATCGCACAAGCCCGTCCAATCCCCTGGCTAGCTCCCGTCACCAGCGCAATTCTTCCTTGCAAGTTCGTCATGCGTCTCTCTTTCCCGCCTTCGCAAAGCAATCAACCCCGCGCCCTTCCGTCCCTCATTATAGGGCTGCGGAAGTCACAGGCTCGAACTCGCTTGGGTAGCCCGCTCCGGCCCTTCATCGCTGGCGGACACCGAACCCAGCTTCCATTGCCTGCGTGCGCACCGCAAACGCCCAGCTATTTCCCAGGCAGAAGTTAATCACCGAGCAGCACAGAATCGCAATGCCGTTTGAGATGAGCAGGGGCAGGCGCGCCTCATCCACCAGAATGCGCATCAGCGCAAGATTCCCCAACATGGATACCAGCCCGTTGGAAAGATGGAACCGCAGCAATTGAGCCGGCAGAGCGGTTGGATCGCGACGGTCGCGCCATGTGTAGTGCATGTGCCAAACAAAGTTATGCAGCAGAGTCAGCTCCAGTGCCGCGGCCGATGCAAACATATAATGACCCGCGGCCCACCGGTTCAAGAGCGCCAGCGAGCCAAGCTGCACAATCATTCCCATGGCTCCCACCAAATTGAATTTACCCCAGCGGATGAAGGTGTTCATGGCAATGGCTCCTGGCGATAGAGTTGCGCGGTATGGCGCACGGTCACAACGATGGCCATAGCGAACATGCCGACCGCCGCGATGGTGCCTCCCAGGTCGAAAAGCAGCATTCTGTGCCCGAATAATGTGGAGTAAGGACTCCGCAGCAACGCCAGGTTGCCCGCGATGAGCAGAATGCGAACCTCGGTGGGGCCAAAGAACCCTTGCGATAGCTCAAAGCGGGACAGGGTATAAGTGGCGAGGTAACTCTCGCTCGAAAGCAGAAGAAATGTGATCAGCATAGCAATCGCCGTCGTCCAGTGCAGAAAGCCGGAGAGCCCAAGCCCGCACATCAGCGCTACCGATCCAAAGATGTCAACCATGTGATCCACATAAAAGCCGTAGCGTGGACGCTCTTGCCGGCGCACGCGTGCCAGTGTCCCATCCAGGCTGTCTCCCAGCCAGTTGAGCGCAAGACACAGAATCACCACTAGCAAGGCGCGGCGGTCGTAACGCGATAGCGCATAGCAGATTCCCGCCGCGATTTGCGCGCCCAGACCCAGCAGTGTGAGCTGGTCAGAGGTGAGCCAGTCAGGCGCGCGCTCGGCCATCCATTGCAGTGCTCGCTTCTCCATTCGAGCAGTGAGCGCTTGGTTTACGCGACGAGCCGGCGCAAATCCGACGCCATCCTTCGTTGCAACTGAATTCGTATTCATCTTCATGTCCTTTCCGATCGGTTTTCTTGGCATTGAACTTCCGCGGGCAAGCCAAACTAAGCACACGCGCCCCATTGCGATTGAGTTCGCATTCATGTCCATTCCTTTCGAATTGTTATTAGTCCTCCACCGGTGTTACCGACCCACTGCGGATGAAACGAGAAGACGCGGTTCGCTTTTGCGGAGGGAGCAGGGGCGGGGTAGCCACCGCGTGGGTCGAGGCCCCTGAAAAAGTGAGCGGCAGATTCTGGCCTT
The DNA here is from genome assembly GCA_964458965.1 of uncultured Occallatibacter sp. Classification (GTDB taxonomy): domain Bacteria; phylum Acidobacteriota; class Terriglobia; order Terriglobales; family Acidobacteriaceae; genus Telmatobacter. Next base: position 9,620 of record CAYWMR010000031.1, read on the forward strand.
TAGGCCCGGGCCCGGTCGCCGGTTCTTTGTTTTGTTGAATTTGCATTTTTGTTTCTTGCTAGTGGCCCTGAGCTTCAGCGCAATCAGGCTATCTGCGCAGCGCGTTCACGGTCGCGCGCAGTGTGAACTCCAGCGACTCGCGGGGCACGCTCTCCACGAACGGCCCAACCATCCAGGCAAAACCGTACGGAATGGACCGCGTCAGTTGCACCGACTCGATCTGCATGTACACCCCGCCGTCGCGCTCCTCGTAGCTCCAATAAGTATCCAATCGCCATAGAAAACCGTGATCGTGATCGGAATCGAGAGCTCGCTCGGCGCTTGTGCCCGGCGAGTCGATCTCCGAAATCTGCGTGCTGTGCGCCAGGCTGTAACCATGCTGCGCGTCGAGTCTCGTGAACCCGATCTCGTACGCGATATCCGTAACTACCGTGATTACGTGCCGCTGACGTGCCCGCAACACGACCTGAAAACGATCCCCCTGTTGCGAGACGATTCGCGCCTGAATCGCCTGCGGAGAGTAGTGTTGCGGATAGGCGTTGATGTCCTTCATGAGCCGTTCAAAATCGCCAGCCTTGGCGCCTGGAGCAAAGGCTGTGCCGCGCCAGTGGTGCAACATCGCCCCTTGAAACTCCGCACCCGTTGACGGCGTCAGGCGCTCAATCACTAACACTTCCCGGCGCAGCCGCTCGTCGTTCTTCGGATCAATAGTTCCGGCGGCCAGCACGCCGCCCTGCGAGCGATGCTGCCGAGCGAGCCGCAATTCAAGCGCGCTTATATAAGAGTTGAAAGCTGAAACAGCAGCAGGCGGTGGTCCTGCCAAAGCGCGCTCTGGAGTGGCCGCCAGCAGCAACAGAACCAACAGAACCGGGAGCCCCCGTAGTGCGGAAATTATGAAGATTCTTCGCAAATCTGAGTATCGGCGCTGCATCATGATCGAAACCTTACACTGGCGCGGCTTTGAAGGCAATGCATGAATCCTCATCTGATTGAGGAATGTTTCTCACTCTGCAAACAATTGCCGCACTTATACTTATGGGAAGTTGTACATTGCACGCCGGCCGTAAACTTCGCTCAGAATCGGATATATTGAGCTTAAGTCATGACAGATATCAGGGCGAATCCGGAGCCGCCGCGACGCTATCGCTTCGGAGCATTTGAAGCCGACGCCGAGACCGGCGAACTTCGCAGGGCTGGTGTGCGAATCAAGTTGAACGCGCAGCCATTCCAGGTACTGCTGATGCTTTTGGGCAGGCCCGGCCAGTTGCTGACACGAGAGGAGATTTCGCGCGAGCTGTGGCCCGACGGCACCTTCGTCGATTCCGAACACGGCGTCAACTCAGCGGTAAATCGCATCCGAGAAGCCCTGGGAGATTCCGCAGGCAGTCCCAGATTTATTGAGACCATGGCTCGCCGCGGCTATCGGTTTGTGGCCCCAGTTGCGCGGATATCGCCCGAGCTAGTCTCCGCTGAGCAAATTTCCATCGATGAGAAGCCGTCAGCAGCGGAGCCCGAGCCGCCTCCCTCCCAGCCCAGACTCGAAGCAGCAATTCCTCGAGCGCCCGAGACGAAACTCAGCAGCCATATTCTCGCCTCTCCGCAAGACCTTCCCAAGGCCTCCTATCGTGTGGTGCAAACGCTCTTCATCCTGTTTCAGTTGATGTACGTGGCCTTCTATGTTGGGGCGCTGGCAAACCTGGCGGAGATCGAAGATCTCTTTTCGCCACTCCCGCATGCATCTCTGGCGCTCACCATCCTCACCGTAACCGCCGCCATCATGATTCCGGTCCGGGCTTTCGTGCTCTGCGCGGTGCTGTTCCATGCGCCCGGAGTTCGCAAAAAATTCCTCACGATCTGGCCGTTTCTGCTCGCCCTCGATGTGCTATGGTCCCTCTCGCCTTTCCTGCTGTTGCACCACATCAACTTCGGACTCGCATTGTCATGCACCACGCTCCTCGTCTACTCTCCCTTCGCCCAGCGCTCGCTGATCCTCATGGGCGCGGGCGAGTCCGGCAAGTGAATGCACTGCATCGTAAGCGATGAAAACTGGCCATGAGCCGTCCTTCGTTACGTGCCAATACCCATCATCCTCACAATAGCCAGTGCGTTAGCTTGCCGCATGATCCCCGGCTTTACGCGGTAATCGAATGCGAGCGGCCGATCGGAATCCTCGCTCTCCATATGAACGTTGATTCCGCGAAGCTCTGCGACCTCCGCAATTTCGGTCAAAGCCAGGTCGTGTGTTGAGAGCGCACCAACGGCCCCGCCCGCGACCAGCACCTCAATCACGGATTCCGCGGTGATTCTCCGATCCCGCGAATTCGTTCCGCTCAGAATCTCGTCGATCAGGAACAGCACCGGCCTGCCGGCTTTCGACAGGCAAATTGTCTCGCGCAGCCGGTCTACTTCGGCCATGAACTTCGACCTTCCCTCCTGAAGCGAGTCGGCAATGGAGATCGAAGCGCAGATATGGAATCGAGAAATGCGAGCAGTAAGAGCGCGGACCGGCGCACCCGCCAGGGCCAGTATGGTATTTAATCCAATCGCGCGCAGAAATGTGCTTTTGCCGGCCATGTTCGAGCCGCTGACCACATAGAACGCGGTTAGTTCGTTGAGCGCCACATCGTTGCCGACGCATTGTTCCCGCGGAGTGAGTGGATGACCCATGCCTGTTGACTCAAACCTCGCCTGGCCATCCACTAGCTCAGGAAATACATCTTCCGGATGTTCGAAGGCATAACATGCGAGTGCGTTCAACGCCTCAAACTCCGACCACGCATCCAGCCAATTCTCAAAGTCGCTCCGATGTTCCGCCCGCCATCTTTCTACCCCCAGAACAAGCTGAGTTCCCAGTGCCAGCCACAACCCAAATCCGTAGAGCAGCAAGTCTTCTCTCCGGTTCACGGCAAAAACCAGGCGCTCCAGCCTGCGAAGGCTGACGGCTGCGTTTCGTTGGTGAAGACGTTCGACCAGTTTGTCCAACTTGCCGGAATGAAATCGCTCGCGCTCCATGAGCCCAACTCCCTGCCGAAGCAAGGCAACATCGCCGCCAAGCGCCACCAGCGCCTTGATCTTGGGTCGAACCTGACGCATCAGCACCGCTCCGATCGCAGCTTGCATCGCTAGCAGTGCTATCAGTGCTGGCGCGACCTGCATCCACGAAGCCACCTGCGCGTAACCGCATACGCCAAGAATCAAGACGGCAATGCTTGAGAAAAGCAGAAAGGCAGGAACTACGGGATGAGCCTTGAGAGCCGGCAGTCCGAGCCACTCGCGAAGGTGCCCCCCGCCACAGTTTTGAAACTGATACTTGCCAAGCAGCGCAACCTCTTCCCGGAAGCCGGTTGTGTCTTTCAATTCCTTCACGGCTTCCTGCCTGGCCTTTGCCTCTTCAAGCGTGGGCGAATCGAGAAGATAGCAAGCGAGCCGCGCGGCGCCCGCCTCGGATCGAGTCGTTGAAAGCAATTCGAAGAGCGACCCCTTTCCAAGAACGTCCAGGTCCGATTGGTAGAGATGCTTCGCGCGCGCGTATTCCGTTCCCGTGTTTCCCTTGCCGCGCCAATGATCTTCAAGCCGGTCGATACCCCGCTCATAGAAGCTCGCCCGTCGTGCCAGCTCAGTGGCACTTGCCCGGCATCGCAGAAAACTCCGCAGCGATAGAGCACAAAACACGCCGGCAACGGTCACCGCGAGATACACAAATGAGTGCTCCCCACCGTGCAGTCCCTCTGCGGCGAGCACCGCAAACAGGACGACTCCAACGAGAGTAGCCACCAGCGCCTGGAGTTTGCGGCCATTCAAGGCAGCAATCTGGCCCTCCAGGCACTCTAACTTCGATCTGTAATTGACTAGCACCTCGTTGGCGCTAGCCGGCGTATAAGAAATAGTCATGAACACACCCTCTCCTTCCTGGCAATGTCCAGGGAGGCTGTCGGAAGACAAGGAAAACGGAACCGTCAGCACGGCTCAATGGTCTTGAGATCTATAGGAGTAGCTAAGAGAAGATGGGAGGAGGGCGCTGAAACAATGCGGACAGAGTAGGCGCAGAGGGAATCGAAAGAGAGACGAACGATAACTCCCGAAATCCAAACCGGGGTACCGGTGCCAGCCACGCAGATGGAAGAGCGCTGAGACAGGCCGCTAAGGCACGCTCGATATCCGACCTGCACGCGACCAGGAACATCAGCAGGACTGCCAGAATGAGAAATAAAATCGCTCTGCCTAATCCGCCAATAACGAGCGCCTGATAGAACGCCAGATACACAGGAAGTGCGTAAAGGAACAAGTCCATCGCAACCTCCCTGGAGCCCCGCCGATTCATGCGCATCCTCTTGTCGTGATTATATTGCCCGGCCGAACCCAGGCAAGGTGCGGTATCGAGCCATCAATCTCTCCGGCGGACCCACCAAACCGCGGCAATAACAATGAAAAAGCCGGTCGAAACGATGCTGTCCACCGGGCGGCGGATGACAAAGTCAAGAATGATCGCCGCCGCGGCCATGGTCGCGCCTAAAACCGCCAACCCGGCTTGTGCCGTCCTCGGAATGAGCACCAACGCGCCGCCAACGATCTCCACCAGTCCTGTAAAGTACCTGAACCATTGTCCGATTCCGATTTCCTGATAGAACTTCACCCATGGTGCTGTCGGCCCTGAGGGGAACTTATCTACGCCGAAGAGGACAAAGGCGAGCGCGATCCCTCCGCGCAGAACCCAATCGCCCAGTCTGCTTTGGCTCTCGCCTTTGCTAACCTGCTCGAACATATTCAATTAGACACCAAAGCAACCTGGCTGGTTCCCGTCGAATCCCATCGAAGACCGCGAGGAAGCTGGCCACTCACCGCAACAGCGGCGTCCACAAACCCTCATGATTCGCTCTACAATCGTTTCTTGCTCATCGAATCCCAATGCGACAGCGTTGAAGTGGTGCTTGTCTCGCCACGCAACCCGCTTAACATAGGAGCGGCGGCGCGCGCCATGGCTAACTTTGGATTCTCACGGCTTGCAGTCGTCGCCCCATTTGCTGACCATTGGCGCGAGGCGCGGTCGGCTGTCGGTGCCCCGGACCTGCTTTTGGCCGCTACGGAATTTGCGACCCTGGCCGAAGCTGTGGCCGGGTGCACACTCGTCGTCGGCACTGGAACTCTCGTCTGGCGCAAGCCGGAGCAGCCGGTAGTTCCGTTGCCAAATCTCACGCCGCTGGTGCAGAGAGACCTGGCAAACGGCGGGCGCGTGGCCCTGGTTTTTGGTCCGGAAAAGCATGGGCTTACGCGGGAGGACCTCTCCTGGTGCCACCTGCTGGTCGAGATTCCCACCGACGCCCGCCAGCCCTCGATGAACCTGGGACAAGCCGTTGCCGTTTGCCTGTACGAACTGGCCGTGCGACCCACAACTGCTGGCGCGGCCACGCAGGCGACGAATGCTGTCGAGGATCAAACCCACGCCCCAACCTCCGGCGACCTCGATCTGCTGGCCAGCCTGGTGGAAGAAGTCATGCTGGCGGCAGACTACTCCCCGCCCGCAATGCGGCAGGCCAACCGGTACGACATGCGCCTGCTGCTGCGTCGGCTGGCTCTCGCCCGGCCAGACACGCGGCGCATTCTGGGCCTGTTCCGCCGAATCCTTTGGCGGCTGAAACGGACCAATAAGGCAGACTGACCCGTGTCCGGGCTGCTGTTGGAAACAGCAGAATTTCTTTTTTGCCCGGTTGGAATGATTTCCTGATACAGTGGCGCACATAGGCTCCCCCATGCCGCTCAAGATCGTTCTCTGTCCAAAAGCATCCGGCGATCCAGTTCCCACCCGAGTTGGGAGAAGAATCTGCGGCTGTCTGCCGACCGTGGCCATCACCATGGCGTTGGTTCTGCTGTTCAGTCGCCCAGGATCGGCGCAACAGCCAGCACCGCAGCAGCCCGCTCCAACCCAACAGCCTGATGCAACGGCTACCCCGCCGCCCGCGCCTGCAACGGCTTCAAAACCGGCTGACCAAGCGCCCGCCCCCGCCGCACCAGAATCAACGCCTGAAGCCCCGCCAACGGCCTCCGCTCCCGATCCGTTCCAGGAAGGCGGTATCACCGAAGCAGAGCTCAGGCTGATGCTGGTGGGCAAACCGCTCTACCTGCGCGGAGGCTACCTGGAAAACTCCCTCAACTTCAACGAGCACGGGAAGCTGATCGGGCACTCGCCGCAGGGCTCTTACACGCTCAGCGCCATCCAAATCGACAAGATACGCCTGACCAAACACAAGGTTGAGCTTGAAGGAGCGCGCTATGGCCTGCATTTTTTGGGCGCTTTACCCTATGAGGATCCCACCAAAGCTCTTGACCGCGTAAGAATTACTCCCGCCAAGAAAATGGTGAAGTTAACCATCGACCGCGAGTTGGTGGTGAAACCAAAGAAGCAAAAGGAAAAAAAGAGCGAGAAGGACAAGAAACCTGCGCCCGCAGTTCAGGTCCAGACCGCGCCATCCCCCCCAGCCAATTCTCCGGCAGTTACTTCCGCTGCCCAGGCTGCGGCTTCTTCGACTCCCGAACCAGGCGATGCCGACCAGGCGAGGGCGGAAATGGCCGCTGCTCCTCCAGACGAGCGCCCAGCCGATCCGAATAGTGTAACCACTACACTTTCGCCGGTTCATGCCAAAAAGATGTTGATGGATGCGCTCGACCAGATCTTCGCCCCAGGATTGGATGATCGCATGATGGCCGCGATGCCGGACTTCTGGAAGCTCTATTACCAGGCTGTCGCCGCCAAAACCGATTACCGGTCAAAGGATCCCAGCGTGCTGCGCCAGAATACCGTGGACAAGAAGGCCGTGATGGTATCCAAGTTTGAGCCGGAGTCAAACGAGTGGGCGCAGACCAACGGAGTGGCCGGCATGTCCCAATATCATGCCGTGATCGGCCCCGACGGCAAGGTGGGCGAGGTGGCCGTGAGTCGGCCGATTGGCTTTGGGCTGGATGAGAATGCTGTGGAAGCGATTCGCAAGGCCACCTTCGAGCCCGCCATCAAAGACGGCAAGCCGGTCGCGGTCATGATCAACCTGAACGTGTCGTTCCGAATTTACTCGCATAGAACCGAAGGCAAACAGGAGGCAGAGGACAAGACGCCAGACAAGCCGGCTCAGACATCGCTACCCGGACCGTACTCCGTCCAGCATTAGTGCGTTGAGCTTGCTGGGTCAAATGACCGGGGATCGGTTACTCCGAGGGCGGTGCCTGCCAAAGCTCCACGCGGTTTCCTTCCGGGTCCCAAATCCAGGCGAATTTCCCATACTCGTGGTCGTCGCGCTTTGGGTCGATGCGCACCCCCGCCCCCGCAAGCTGCACCAGCATCTGGTCCAGATCGTCCACGCGGAGATTGATCATGAATTGCTGCTCTCCGTCGCCGAAGTACTTCGTATCGACCGGAAATTGCGAAAAGACGGTCATTCCGGTGGATTCCGGCCCGTCAAAAAACAGCGAACCCCCTCCAACCTCCTGGATGCCGAATTGAGCGGCATACCAGGCCGCCTGTGCCTTGGGATCGCGCGCCTTCAGAAAAACGCCTCCTACTCCAACCGCCTTTGCCATCGCTATTCCTCCTGACGGATTATATCTTCGAGTTTGGGTTTGTGTTTGGCCTCGCGGCCGGTGCGCGGCTCGGTATCCACCACGCGCGCAGGCTTGGGCTGGCCCACTCGCTCGCGGGCGTTGGCCTTCACCGCCTTGGTAACTGAAAATCGGCCTGGCTTGCGTTTCGTCATTGCAAGGATGAGTATGGAATAAAATCTTCCGGAGCGAAAGTGCCCCGGAGCCCTTGGACCCATTTTGTCCACGGGATGGAACACTGGGAGCCTGAAAAAAATGGATGAACGAGAGTTTTTCAACGAGACCACAGAACAACGGAAGCACACACTCACTTGCCCCAAGTGCGGACAGGCAGGCGAATACCAGGTCACCTGGGTAGTGCGGCGCAAACGGCAGCAACTTCCTCGGGGTGCAGACGAGCGCGACCGCGCACGCTTTGCCAAGGCGCAGTCGTATATGGTGCGCCGCGACGATAAGCTGGGCTGCGCCAACATGCGCTGCCGCAAGCCGTTCGAGATCACCCAGTTGCAGTCTCTGGCGTTTTTGAACGACTGAGCGGAAATGCGCGCCGTTCGGAATTTCCCTGCGCAGGTTCCGATTCCCGCGCCACCCGATGCACGGAATTGACCCCGGCTCTTCCCCCCTTCCGCACACCCTCAGGAGGCAGGCGTGCCCAACCAAGTCCTTCGAGGTGAATCCATGCGTCGTTTTTCCCTTCTGCCGCTTTGCCGCAAGACCCTTCCGTTGGCTCTTATGGCAGGGATGGGAGCATCCCTTCCTTCCCAGGAGTTGAAGCCCATCCAACTCCCCAAGCCGGAAATCACTGCCGGCATGCCCCTGATGAAGGCTTTGGACCAGCGCAAGACGACACGCGCCTTCCAGAACAAGCCGCTGCCCCTGCAAACGCTCTCGAACCTCCTGTGGGCAGCGTTTGGCGTCAACCGATCGCGCGAGGTCAAGCAAGGCTTGGGCAGAACTGCTCCCTCGGCCATGAACTCACAAGACATCGAGATCGACGTGGTCCTGGCCGAGGGAGCCTACGCCTACGAGGCCGAGGCCAACCGCCTGCGCCCGGTCGCGGCCGGCGATCTGCGGGCGAAAATGGGTGCGCCGCCCGCGGGCCTTGCAGCCGTCACCCTGGTTTACGTTGCCGCGGTCAAGGACGATTATGCCCAGGTCGATGTCGGCTTCATCGGCCAGAATGTGTATTTGTTTGCGGCTTCAGAAGGGTTGAACGCGTGGTTTTACGCCCTTCACGGCCAGCAGGACGCCGCTGCGGTTGCCGCAGCCCTCAAACTACCGGTCGAAAAGCGGCCTCTCTACGCTCAATCGGTGGGCTACTCTCCGCGGTAGACGAGAGTCGGCAAGGCTGCGCTGGGGCCCTTCGCCGCACGCGACTGGCGCTAGCGTCCCGGCCTGTGATTGAATTGAAACTGTGAGCGGCTTGGCCCATGGTCGACTTTGCTCGCCCGACCAGAATAAAGGAGAGACACGATGGCAAATCCCCTTCTTCCACCCGAAGAGCGCAACCTGACTCCCGACCAGGTTGAGGCGCTCGACAAGCGCCGCGACCTGGGTCACACGTTCCTCGTCATCGCCGGCCAGTTTGCGGTTATCGCCACCATCCTGCTGCTTTGGATTGGTCAGGATCTAACCTATTCTCCGGGCTGGGCGCATCCCATCGCCTTTTACTTCGCCATCGCGCTGGCCATCATCCTCGTCTTCGGTGTCTCAGGGTATGTGCTGCGCAAAGGAACCCCCCGAATCGATTAAGGGATTGGTCAGGAAAGTACCATTCCGGCCTGCGACAGAAGCTTCCTTTTCTTCCCGGTTCCGCGGCCGTGCAATCAATTGGTGCCAAAACAGCTAAAAGCGTATAGCGTAGAGATTGCCGATGGCCGCTGCTTTCCTAACCGAACTCCCCACGGTGACGCCTGCCGTCCGCCTGACTGACAGCCACGGCCGCGTCATCCACGACCTGCGCGTCTCCATAACCGACCGCTGTAACTACAAGTGCGTCTATTGCCGGACGGGCGAAGCCGGCGCGCAATATCCCGAGCTCGAGATTCCAGACTACCTGCGTCTGATCGGAGTCTTCGCCGGTTTGGGGATAACCAAGGTTCGGCTTACCGGCGGGGAGCCGCTGCTGCGCCGTGGGCTTGTGGAACTGATTCAGGAGCTGAAGCGCCTGCGCACCCCCGGTGGCCAGCCGCTTGACCTGGCGCTGACCACCAACGGCCACTTGCTTGACGGGCTGGCCGCAAAGCTGAAAGCCGCCGGCCTGAACCGCGTCACAGTCAGCATGGACGCCGTGGACGCGCCCACCTTCGAGCGCATCACGCGCGTTCCGGGCAGCTTTCAAGCCGTGCTGGCGGGCGTTCGCGCAGCCCGTGAAGCCGGACTCACTCCTTTGAAGATCAACTGCGTGCTCCTGCGCGGCTTCAACGATTCCCAGATTGAAGGCTTTGCCCGGTTTGCCCGCGAAGAAAACGTGGTGGTGCGTTTCATCGAGTTTATGCCACTCGAGGAAGGCCGCCTCTGGACCCCCGAAATCGTCGTGCCGCTGAAGGAAATTGTGGCGCGCATCAGCCGTGTGCTCCCCCTCGTCGAGTTGCCCCCGCGCGAGGCCAGCGAGACCGCGCGCCGTTACACTTTTGCAGACGGAGTGGGCGAAATCGGCATCATCGCCCCGGTCAGCCAGGCCTTTTGCGGAGCATGCAGCAGGGTGCGGCTCACCTCCGACGGCAAGATTCGCACTTGTCTCTTTTCGCAGGTGGAGCACGACATCTATGGAAGATTGCGGGCCGGAGCTGACGACGCGGAACTTCGCGCCTACATCCTGGAGGTCATAAAGGGCAAGGAAGCCCGCCATCACATCGGCGAGCCTGGATTCCTGAAGCCGTCGCGATCAATGGTCCATATCGGCGGCTGACCGGCGTCTCGCAGACCAGAAACACCGGGTTGCAACATCTCGCGTCGCAGGAGCAGGTACCATTTTCCTATCGACCTCAAAGTCCGCTATGGCAGAATGCTCATCACAACCCCCAGCGTGGGTCCAAGGATGAATCACGAGACGGAAGGCCGCATCCCGCTCGCAGATTTACTTGTTTTTCACCAGTTGGCGCGCTCGCTCACCTCGAGCTTCGACCTTGATGCCATTCTGCGGACCATTCTCGAACATATGGAACGCATTATCGAGGCTGAGCTTTGGACTCTGCTCATGCTCGACGACACCCGTAAGGAGCTCTACTACGCGATTGCCGCTGGCGGGGAGCAGGAGTCACTGCGCGATTTGCGCGTCAAAGTGGGTGAGGGTGTGGCCGGCTGGGTGGTGGAGCATGGCGAGACTCTGATCGTCCCCGAGGCCGATTACGATCCGCGCTTGAGTCAGGAGCGAGGCCTCAATCCGCAAACGGTGCGCTCAGTGATCGCAATGCCCCTGCGCGGACGCAAAGGCACCCAGGGCGCCATCGAAATCTTCAACCCGCGCGCCGACCGGATGACCGATTACACCATCGCTTTTCTGCACATTCTTGCCG
>CAYWMR010000032.1:0-20360 GCA_964458965.1 uncultured Occallatibacter sp.
TGCGAACAGCTTAGCTGCCCGCGAGACCAGCCGTCTCATCCCATCTAAAGCCCAGTATTCATGCGCCTATTGCGGCACGACTGAAGTCGTGCCCTGACACAATGCTGCATTCTTGAAACACGCTCGAAACTTTCATGGCCTCAATTATTCACTCCTCTACTTCTTCACTTTCTTGCCTGTTACTCAAGCATCTGCAAATCCAGCGGCTCAACAATCATGCAGTCCATGGTGCGGATGCTCTCCAAAGCTCTTTTCAACGCTGAGCTTTTGCAAGGCTCAACGGTAACCACAAACGGCAGCGCATTCGCGGGATACCCCGGCTTCTGGACGATGGCGCGAATATTGATGCGTTCCCTGGCTAGAGCGCCGGTGATCTCGTGCACAATTCCCGGCCGGTCAACTACCAGAAAGCGGATGTAATGCGGCACCTCGAACTCGGCGCTCAGCCGCGCCGGAGCCGCGGGAATCTCGACCCGCCGCGAGCCATGCGCCAACGCCAGCAGATCGCTTACCACTGCCACGGCCGTTGGGTGTCCGCCCGCCCCATGGCCTGAAAACACCACATCGCCGCCATAGTGACCGGTAAGGATCACCATGTTCTCAGTACCCCGCGACCACGCTAACGGAGACCGCACCGCAACCAGCATCGGTCCAACCGTTGCGGCCACCATGGCGGATGCAGCCTGCCCGGCCCGCTCCGCTCGCGCAACCTGCCGGATGGTGCAGCCCAGATCGCGCGCATAGCTGAAGTCGACCGCAGTCACCGTGGTGATTGGCCGGGGCACAATCTCCTCAGGGTCAACGGCCACGCGCAGGGCCAGACGCATGAGTATCGCCAGCTTGGCTCGCGCATCAAACCCGCCCACATCCTCGGTCGGGTCGGCCTCTGCATAGCCTTTTGCCTGAGCCTCTGCCAGCACCGTCGAGTACTCCGCGCCATCTTCCATGCTGCTGAGGATGAAGTTGCAGGTGCCGTTCAGAATGCCCTCAATACGCTCGATTCGATCCCCTGCCAACCCCTGTTCGAGGCCGGGAATTACGGGAATCCCGCCAGCTACAGCCGCGCCATACTTCAAGTGGCCGCCTCTGGCCGCGGCCAACCGCTCCAGTTCCACACCATTCGTGGCAATCAATTTCTTATTCGCCGTCACCACGCTCTTGCCGGCTTCAAGCGCCTTCCGCACCCAGCCGCCAGCCGGTTCCAGGCCGCCGGCCAGCTCCACCACCACGTCGACATCCGAGGCCAGCACCGCCTCCGCGTCTTCGCTCCACTCCACGCTCGCGGGCGTCCAATCCACACGTTTGCGTGCTACGCCACGGTTGAAGACGTGGGTCAGTTCAAGTCCCTCTGGCCTGGACTCCACCAGAATCCGCGCTACCGAGCTACCCACCGTCCCAAATCCAAAAAGAGCAATGCGCAGTGGGCGCTGCACACGACTGTCCTGCAGGGCCCCGGTGGAAACCTCGAGTGGCGTTGCGGCAACATTCCCTTCAGACAAATCGATTCCCTCAAATCCCGAGATAAAGAATGCAATTCCACGATGATACCTGAGCGAAGCCCACTGTTTCATTGCAGATTCCAGTCCTGGTGGAATGAGCCCTCATGTAATATGAATTCCAGATGCGGCGCTTGCTCTCCATATTCCTGATTTTGTTCTTCTGGCTCGGGCCGCTTGCGGCAACCCTTCCAGCCAGCGACGACGACTCGCGCCTGCCGATCTGCTGCCGCCGCCACGGAGCACATCATTGCGCCATGTCTTCGCGCATGCGCGCCACCATGGCCGCTGAATCAGCAGGCTCCACTGCGGCATTTACCGCTCCCGTTACCTGCCCATATTTCCCCGGTTACACAGCGGGACCTGCAACCTCAACTCACGCTCTGACCGCCTCCGGGATCAGTCTGCCGGCTCTACTTGCGCAGGCTCACTCTGCCGCCGCCGCCCGCGCAGCGGCCCGCCTCAGCCAAATCCGTACCCGCGTCGGCCGCGGGCCTCCTGCCTCCATCCTCGCCTAAAACATCCCCTCAAATGCCATGCCCTCCCTATGAACAGGGCCGTTGAGTTTTGTGGTTTCCCACTCATTCGCCAGAAAAAAGCGAATGAATGGGGCACGGTGCATTTGTGGATCGGACAGCGAGTTCATGGAAGAAGTAACTCGCCGACGCTAGTCAGGATGCCTTTAATGAAGTACTGGGCACACGCCTGTTTGTGAACGGATAGCCCAGGTCAGCCCACAGTCTGATCGATCGCGGAGGTTGCAGCTATGATGCGTCGTCTATTTTCCCTGCTAACGGCCTTTCCGCTGGCCGTATCGTTACCCGCATTCGCCACCGTATTCGCCACCGTCCATGGCGTGGTTCACGATCCTCAGCATCGGCCTGTCGCCGTTGCGGACGTCACGCTCCAGGCAGCCGATTCCGGATTCATGCTGCGCGCCAAAACCAGCACAGAAGGCGAGTTCGATCTCCTTCAAGTCCCCATCGGCGTTTACACACTCAACGTTGCCGCTCCGGGTTTCGCAACCGTCAAGCAGCAAATCGAAGTAGCCTCAGGGACCAACCCCGTCCTGCACATTCCTTTGTCCGTTGCGCCGGCCACTCAAACAGTTCTTGTTCAGGGGCTTGACTCGTCGATCTCCGCCGTCGATTCCGTAACTCCGACGGTGCTCATCACCCGCGCCGATATAGAACATACTCCCGGCGCTGGCCGCACCATTGGCATGGAGATGATTACCGATTACGTCCCCGGCGCTTACATGACGCACGACATGCTGCACATGCGCGGCGGCCATCAAACTAGTTGGCTCATCGATGGAATTGCGATACCCAACACCAAGATCGCCTCCAACGTAGGCCCGCAGATCGATCCCAAAGATATCGATTCGCTCGAAACGCAGCGTGGCAGCTACGACTCGGGAGTGGGAGACCGCACCTATGGCGTATTCAACGTTCTGCCCCGCAATGGATTCGAGCGAGATCGAGATGGCGAACTGCTGGTCACCGCCGGCAATCTCTTCGCAGGCGAGGCCCAGCTTTCGCTCGGCGACCACTCCGCCGCCACCGCATGGTATGCGAGTATGACTGCTGGGCGCTCCAACTATGGTCTTGCAACACCTGTCGCGAATATTTACCACGACGCCACTAACTCCGAGAGCGGCTTTGTCTCGCTTATTCGGAACCAGACCCCCAAAGATCAACTGCGCCTGAATGCGCAATACCGCGAAGATTATTTCCAGGTTCCCTACGACCCCAACCCTAACGATTGGGAGCAGGCGAGCCAGTATTACGAGTCTTATGGATTACGGGATGGTCAAACCGAGCGCGACGCCTTCGTAATTACCAACTGGGTCCACACGCTGTCGCCCAAGGCTCTGTTTTCGGTTGCGCCCTTCTACCACCTGAACCAGGCCGACTACGATTCATCTCCAACCGACAACCCGGTCGCCACGACCTGGCATCAGAGCTCAAACTATGTCGGTGGCCAGGCAGATGCGCATGCAGACGCGGGACCAAACAGCTTCTCAGCCGGGATCTACACCTTCTATCAGGCGGAGAGCGACCTGTTCGGCGAGATTGACAATACTACTTCACCCAGCACCGTTTACGGTCCCGACTCCAGCAGTGCGGGCGCCGCGCTTTATGAGTTCTACGTCTCCGACCATCTGCGCCTGGGCAACTATGTGACACTACTCGGCGGCGAGCGCTTCAGCATCTATCGCTCGGGGCTCAACGAGTCGGCGACCTATCCCCGCATCGGCGCCGCGGTTGAGATTCCGCGGTTGAATTGGATGCTTCGCGGCTTCTACGGTCACTTCTTCCAGCCCGCGCCGATCGAGACCGTTTCCAGTTCCGTGTTGAACTACGCCAGCAACCTCGGCGGCGGCGAAAACGCATTCACGCCGATTCCCAGCGAGCGCGACGAGGAACACCAGTTCGGCATTCAGGTTCCATACAAAGGCTGGTTCCTCGATGTGGATACGGTCAAGAATCGCGTCAACAACTTCCTTGACCATTCGAATCTTGGTGCATCGAACATGTACTTTCCTATCGCCGTCGATGGAGCGCTCGTTCGCGCCTGGGAGATGACACTGCGTTCGCCGCAATTGGGGCGATTCGGTCACTTCCATGTGACCTACTCCAACCAGATCGCACAGCAGCGGGGCAACATCATAGGCGGATTTACTTGCAGTATTGCCACCGATCCAGCATGTGACCTGGGGCCGCAGTACATCTCGCTCGACCACGACCAGCGTGAAACACTCAACACGGGCTTCACGGCCAGCCTTCCGCAGCATACCTGGTTTTCCACCAATGTTTACTATGGCTCGGGCTTTTCAAACGGTCTCGCCGGCGCCAGCCAGGGGCCTTACAACGGACCATATCTTCCCGTCCACACCACTTTCGACGCCTCCGCCGGACACGCGATAGGCGAACGCTGGAAGTTAGCTATGAATGTTATCAATGTTAGCAACCATCGCGTCTTGCAGGATAACTCGATTACCATCGGCGGCTTTCATTACAACGATCCGCGAATGTTCTCCGCCGAGTTGCGCTACCGGTTCCACTTCTAGCGCTCATTGACCGTCAGCATGCATATGGGCGCCCCACCCGGGCGCCCTCTCGGAGTGGCCCTTATGTCCTTGCCGCAAGGGTAAGAGCCCGTGCCCACTAGATCGCCCCGAAAAACATTTGCAGATTATTTCCTCCGTTCGCCTATCATGAATTTCCATGGCTACCATTTTCGACAAACTTCAACTCAAGGGCCAACAGGACATCCTTGTTCTGAACGCACCCCAGAGCTTTGAACCGGAGCTTGCACGGCTGCCGGCGATCACCATCCATCGCCATATAGAGTCCGTCCCCCAGATTCGCTACGCACTCGCGTTTGTGACCAAGCAAAGCGAAGTGGACGCCTTGGTTCCGCATATCGCCGATCGCGCCAAAGGGGACGCCATCGTGTGGTTCGCCTATCCCAAGGGCTCATCGAAGAAATTGAAGTGCGACTTCAACCGCGATACGGGCTGGGACGTTTTAAAGGCCGGTGGCTTCGACACCGTGCGCGCCGTGGCCATAGACGAAGACTGGACCGGACTTCGATTCCGGCGTGAGGAATTCATCAGGTCGCGCTGAGCTGCCCTCACAAAGTATCGCGAAGAAGGGATTCATCCGCAAACGGTGGAGCAACTCAGTGTGCGTCTGCTCATCGAGATCGAATCAACCCGCGCGACCCTTGCTCGATGGGTCGATCCAAACCAAAGCATGGAGGAAAAAATGCAGAACACATTTGCAAAGCTGCGCCCCGCACAGGCTGAAATTCATCGCACTGCGCACGATCAGGATTTGATAGAAGTCCCAAAGCGAGCAAAGCTTGACCGCGAAAACGAGACCCAAAAGGACCAGCAGCAAGCTACAGTCCACACCGTGTGTTAGTAGTATTCGGCCGCATTCTCAAGCAGCCAACCTTCCCCCTCTGCCGCGATCCGACCGCAAATATGGACTTAGCGTTTTCTCGCCTGTTAAGAACGCTAACCAATGAGTTAGACTTCCTGACAGGTTCAAATGCGGAGGCCCCATGTTTCCGGTCGGTCAAAAAGTCCTGGTCATCACAGATAAAGGAATCACCTACGACGCCGTCATTCTGGCCACAGCCAAGGGTGACGACGGACCCGGAGCCTACAAAGTCACCATGCCTGGTCTCGGCCCCGAACAGCCCGGACAGTGGCACAAGGCGGGTGAAGTCTTCCTTCCTGACCAAACCTGGGAAGAGAAGAAGGACTCCTGGGAAGAATTCCTGAAGGAATAGCGGATTGACCTTCCAGTACGGTCAATCGCTCGCACGATCTATACTGAGCGCAAGCCTATGCGCACCCGCACCCCGCTCGCCATCCTGCTCTTTGCCGCACCAGCCTTCGTTTGCGCTCAAACCAAGCCGGCCCCTAAGATGCTCACACCCGACGCAGTTCATCGCTCCGCCATCGTGATTGACACCCACGCCGACACCCCGCAGCGCTTCGTCGATGAACATTTCGACCTCGGGGACCCGCTCGGCTCCGGCAACCTCAATCTCGATTCCATCCACAGGGGCAACCTGGGCGCCGAGTTCTTCTCCATCTGGGTGGAACCCACACTCTACAAGGGCCAGTACGCCCGCCGCACGCTTGAGCTGATCGACTCCGTCAAGCAGCAGGTGGCGCATCACCCTGGCGAGATCGAGTTTGTCACCTCTGCTGAAGGCATTGTTCAGGCGCATCGGGATCACAAATTCGCGGCACTTATGGGAATCGAGGGCGGCCACTCCATCGAGAACTCGCTCCCGCTGTTGCGCCAGTACTACGACCTGGGCGTCCGCTACATGACACTCACCTGGTCGAACTCGACCGACTGGGCAGACTCGTCGGGCGACTACGACGACGCCAAGATTCCCCACACCAAAGAGGGCCTAAGCGAGTTCGGCAAAGACGTTGTCTACGAGATGAACCGGCTGGGAATGATGATCGACATCTCCCACGTCGCCGACAAAACGTTCTTTCGCACGCTGGTCATCACCCGGGCTCCCGTCATCGCGTCGCACTCCAGTTCCCGCGCCCTCTGCGACGCTCCGCGGAACATGACCGACGACATGCTCCGCGCCGTGGCCAACTCCGGTGGACCCAGCTCCAAGGGCGGCGTGGTCGACGTCAACTTCTACTCCGGATTCATCTCTCAGGCCTATCGCGACGCCATGAAGACAGTCGGGCCAGAGGCCGAAAAAGCTGTCGCCGACGCCAAGGCCAAAGCAAAGGCCGAGGGCCGCGAATTCACCAACGTCGACGAAGACAAGATCAAGCGCAGCTACACCGACCGCATCCCCCGTCCACCGCTTTCCATGGTCATTGACCACATTGACCACATTGCCAAGGTAGCCGGGATCGACCACGTGGGCCTGGGCTCGGACTTCGACGGCGTTTCCGGCCAATTGCCGGAGGGCCTCGATTCGCCGGCCGACCTGCCCAAGATTACCGCCGCGCTGATGGCGCGTGGTTACTCAGCGGAAGATTGCCGCAAGATCCTCGGCGGGAATCTGCTTCGCGTGTTTCGCGAAGTTGAGCAGGTTTCCAAAGAACTTCAAGCGGAAGACCGGCCAAGAATCACTAATAAGCAGCCGTTTGATAAGCCGCAGAAGTAGTAGCCTTTGATGAAAGCTCGTCTCGGTTTCGCCGGCCTCGTGCTTCAAGACGGCAGACTTTATACTGGTTAGTCGCCCAATCGCCTTCTCCTGGAGATCCCAAAATGCACCGTTCAATCCACTGGCAAGCCGCATTGCTAACGGTTGCCTGTCTAGCTGCTCTACCCACCGCCCTCCGTGCAGAAGACGACACGACCACCAAGACCACCGTTGAAACCACCTCCAAAGACAAGTCAGAGAAGCCGGTCGAAAAGGCCCCGCCCAGTGAGATCGCCACCGAGGGATCCATCACCGCCGGCGGCCAGCACATCGCCTACACCGCCGTTGCCGGAACCCTCACCGTCGGCGCAACGGAAATTGAAGATGCGCAGCTTGGGCCGGACGGAAAGCCCCTGCCCGGCAGCCAGCTTGCCCTTAACGAGCCCAAGGAGCCCAAGGACGCGGCCCCCATTGCCCGCATGTCTTACTTCGCCTACTTCAAGCAGGGCGCGAAGGCCGAAGAACGCCCCATCACCTTCTTCTTCAATGGCGGACCGGGCAGTTCCACCGTCTGGCTGCACATGGGCTCGCTCGGCCCCAAACACGTGGTAACTGACGGCGACCAGCACCTGCCCGCCGCGCCCTACAAGCTGGTAGACAACGCCTACTCATTGCTTGACTCCAGCGACGTTGTCTTCATCGACATGCCCGGTACCGGCTTTGGCCGCCTCATCGGCAAGGATGCCGGAAAGGCCTACTGGGGCGTGGATGAAGACGCCAACGCGTTCGCCCGGTTCATCGCCCGCTTCATCACCAAATACAACCGATGGAACTCGCCCAAATTCATCTTCGGCGAAAGCTATGGAACCAATCGCTCCGCCGTCCTCGCCAACATCCTGGAGAACGAGAAGCTTATCGACGTGAACGGGGTCATCCTGCTTTCGCAGATCTTCAACTTCACCACAGACATTGACGGCCCAACCGGCAACCCCGGCGTTGATCTGCCCTATGTTCTGGCCCTGCCCACCTATGCCGCCACGGCCTGGTATCACAAAAAACTGCCTCAGCAGCCGGCCGCGCTCGAACCCTTCCTCAAGGAAGTGGAAGACTTTGCCATGGGACCTTACAGCCACGCCCTGGCCCTGGGAACCGACCTAACCCCGCAAGAGAAACAGGACGTGGCCGACAAGCTTCACCAGTACACCGGCCTGCCTATCGCCTACCTGCTCAAGGCCAACCTGCGCGTAAGCGGCGGAGAATTCTCCAAGACCCTGCAAGACGATCAGGACCTGACCACCGGCCGCCTCGATACCCGTTATTCCGGACCCAACCTCGACCCGCTCAGCCAGAGCGCGCAATACGACCCGCAAAGCTCCGCCATCTCATCGGCCTACGTTTCGCTGTTCAACGACTATGTCCGCCGCGACCTGAAGTATGGTGAGGGTCAGACCTACATGCCCTGGGCGCTATTCGGTGACACGCATTGGGATTTTGTGCATCGCGGCAATCCCATCAGCCTGAACGTAGCCAACGATCTGGCCGATGCGCTGAAGACCAACCCCCGCCTACGCATCATGGTGAATGGAGGCTATTACGACCTGGCCACGCCTTTCTTCGCCGCGCAGTACGAAGAGAAGCACCTTCCCATTCCGCAATCGCTTGCGAAGAACATTGAGTACGACTGGTACGAATCCGGGCATATGGTCTACGTCCGAGATGAGTCTCTCAAGCAACTCCACGACCGGGTAGCAGCCTTTATCAAGAGCGCACTGGCCGACGCAAAATAGCGATAGGCGCGCGGCAGCGGCGTTTCTCTACACAGCCTGTAGCGTTTCTCTACACAGCCTGTAGTGGTTCGATACACACAAAGTGGGATTCCTTTAATTTATCTCCCATTTCAGAATGAATCATCACTTAGAGAAGAGTTCAAGGGTCCAGGGGCCAGATTCGCAAGCGGGTCGGGGAATTGGCAACTGGTCCAAATCTTACAATCAATAAATAAGGGTGGGGGAAGGGGTGCTCCCAGGTCTCGAATCTGAGACCTGGGAGTTTACCTGCCCAGTTCACCGTTTTCGACCCGGCTTCGCGCCGCGCTATACACTAACCTCCATGAAGCGCACAGCCCTGGCCCTCCTTCTGCTTTTCCCCTTCGCCGCAGCCGCCCAATCGTTCTCCGTCACATTTCCCAAAGAGGTCAGCGCCCAGCCTCTGGACGGCCGCCTCCTGCTTGTGCTCTCCAACGACCAGAGCGACGAGCCGCGCAACCAGATCGACGACACTCCGCGCACGCAGATGGTCTTCGGCCTCAACGTCGATGGTTGGCAGCCTGGCCAGCCTGCGCTCGTCGATTCCACCGCCTGGGGCTACCCCATCCGCAGCCTCAACAGCGTTCCTCCGGGTGAATACACCGTCCAGGCCGTGCTGAACAAGTACGAGACGTTCCATCGCGGCGACGGCAAAACCGTAAAGCTGCACATGGACGAGGGCGAAGGCCAGCACTGGAATTCGTCGCCTGGCAACCTCTACTCGAAACCCGCAAAAATTACGGTCAAGCCCGGTGGCGCGTCCATTGCTTTATCTCTTTCTGAAGTCATTCCCTCCATTCCCACGCCCGCCGATACGAAATACATCCGCCACATTCGAATTCAAAGTGAAGCGTTGACCAAATTCTGGGGCCGTCCCATGTTCCTGAGCGCCATCGTTCTGGTCCCTGAGGGCTTTGACGACCATCCCAACGCCCGCTTTCCGCTCATCATCTTTCACGACCATTTTGTTTCCGACTTCAGCGACTTTCGCACCACTCCGCCGGACCCCGACCTGAAGCCCAACTACAGCGAACGATTCCACCTGGACGGATATAACCTCATTCAGCAGCAGGAGGCGTACAAGTTTTACCAGCAATGGACCGCGCCAAGCTTTCCCCGCGTCCTGATCGTCAAGATCCAGCATGCCAATCCGTTCTACGACGACTCCTACGCCGTCAACTCGGCGAATGTCGGACCCTACGGCGACGCCATCGAGAACGAACTCATCCCCGCAATCGAGAGGCAATTCCACGGCATCGGCCAGGGCTGGGCGCGCTTTGCCTACGGCGGGTCAACCGGCGGATGGGAAGCACTCGCCGTACAGGTCTTCTATCCGGATCATTACAACGGCGCCTTCGCCGCCTGCCCCGATCCAATTGATTTCCACGCCTTCACCAACATCGATCTCTACAACGACAAGAACGCCTTCTTTATCGATGGCGCGCACAAGCGCGAAGCCCAGCCGGCGATGCGCGACTATCTCGGACACACCTTCATTACTACGCAGGAGATCAACGGCTACGAACTGGCCCTCGGCGATCACGGCCGCAGCGGCGAGCAGTTCGATATCTGGCAGGCTGTCTACGGCCCGGTGGGCGCGGACGGCTATCCTCAGCCGATCTTCGACAAGGTTACCGGGGACATTGACCACGCAGTGGCAGAATACTGGCGTCAGCACTTTGACCTGGAAGCAATTCTTGAGCGCAACTGGTCGAATCTGGGCCCGGAGTTAGCCGGCAAGATACACATCTATGTGGGTTCAGACGACACTTACTTCCTCAACGATGCCGTCTATCGCATGGAAGACTTTCTCAACTCCACCACCAACCCGCGTTACGGCGGCGAAGTAACTTATGGCCCGCGCGCCGAGCACTGCTGGAACGGCGACCCTACGCAGCCCAACGCATACTCTCGCCTGCATTACAACACGATGTACCTGCCGAAGATCCTCGACCAGATTCAGAAAACCGCGCCCAAAGGAGCCGACCTGACCAGTTGGCGGTATTAAATCGGGGAATTCCCTGGCAACTGGCGTTCGAGCGGCCCCAGTTCGAACACCGACACCTGCCGGCTCCTTATCGAAATGGTTCTTCTTGCAAATGGCCTGTATATTTCCTGTAGAATTACTGCCGCATGGTGGGAGACTGAATATATGCTTGGTTTTCCAGCCCAGAGGAATCTTCCAACGGTTCTGCTCATCGACGACGACCTGATCAGCCGCGAGGTAATGGCCACCGTCCTCACCATGAGCGGTTACTCGGTCCATACGGCCGTCGGCGGACAGGAATCGATCGACCTGCTCAGTGCGGGCGAATGTCTTCCTGAAGTCGTGCTGATGGACGTGCAAATGCCCGGCCTGAACGGCACCCGGCTGATTTCGCAGTTACGCGCCCGCACGCGCGCCACCCTTTATGGCATCAGCGGCAGCAAGGTGCCGGACGATGTGGTCGCAGCTTGCGACGGGTTCCTGCAAAAGCCATTCAGCCCCGATGATCTGCAGAAGCTGCTTAAACAGCACGAAGCAAAGATTGCGGCCCTCTCCGATGTGGGCAGCGATCCCGGATCCGTTGTTGTGGATGCAAGCACACTGGCCAAGCTCCGTGAGATTATGCCTGAATCTGCTGTGAGGCAAATCTACGACTGTGTTGTCGCTGACCTTGTCCGGCGCCTCGGCGCCCTTGATGTCGCGATCGCCAACGGCGACGCCGCTTCCGTACGGGCCATCGGCCACGCCATCAAGGGTGGCTGTGGAATGGCCGGCGCGCTTCAGGCTTCCCGCCTTGGCGCCTTGCTCGAAGCAGGTATCCTTGAGCCAACTCCATACCGGCCCAACACTCAGAATCCCACCGCACCCGAGCCCAATGGTAACCATCTGGATAACAGATCAACCGTACTCCGCGATTTGCGCGCCGCGGTCCGAAACCTTGAGCGTATGCTGGAAACTGAATTCGCAGCGTAAGGAACGTTTATTCCAACGCCGGTTTATTAACGTCATCCGGAGACCATACCGGGATTTGGAGGCTAGCCGCTAAAGTGGACAGACTTATCCGTATCTTGCTGGCAGATGACCATCCGGTGGTCCGCATCGGTGTAAGTAATATGCTGCCCGAAAAGGACGGCTTTGACGTGGTTGGCGAAGCTGCCGACGGCGACGAGGCAATCACTCAGACACTGGAACTCGAGCCGGATATCCTGCTCCTCGATGTCATGATGCCGCGCCTTCCAGGCCTCGAGGCCATGCGGGCTATCATGAACGGAACACCTACCGTCAAGATTCTGCTTCTCACCTCCACCATCACCACCCAGCAGGTTATAGAGGCTCTGCACATCGGCGCCCGTGGCATTGTACTTAAAGACGCCCTTGCCAGCCACCTCCAGGTGGCCATTCGCACCGTTTTCGCGGGAGATTATTGGATCGGCGGAAAGCGCGTCATCAATTTAGTCTCCGCCCTCCACGACCTGATGCAACAGGCTGCCGTGCCGCAGCGAAAGACCTACGGCCTGACTCCACGCGAGATGGAGGTCGTCGGTTGCATCGTCGAGGGATGCAGCAATCGCGATATCGCCAAGCAGTTCACACTGAGCGAAGAGACCGTAAAGCGCCATCTGTCCAACATTTTCGACAAGACCGGCGTCTCCACTCGTCTGGAACTTGCCCTGTTTGCCATCGCGCATCAACTTATCGCACCGCAGACGTAGCCGTTTTCCGGAGAGGTTCCCCGTAGCGATAGACACGACACGTGTTGCTCCATCTGGGGCCTTCAGCGTCTGCGTGAGAACTCGTCGCGGCAATCAATGAGGGTTGCTGAAAGGCCCGAGGCTCAAGCCGCCGCGCTATTTTGCGGCATTTCAGCAGCCTCGACCCACGTTGTGGGTACCCCGCTGCTGCTCCCTCCGAAGGACGGCAGAGCTTCTTCAGAAAAACAGGTTCTCACGGAGAGACGGCAGGCGGGATGAGGTTGCATTGTTGCCAATGTTGATCAGTCTGCTGCCGAGTTTCTGAATCCCCGGATGCTTCCACCCGACGCCGTGTTATGCACCAAGCCGCGACTCGACCCAAGTTATCAGCTCACTCTGCATCGATCCACCCCGAAATACTTGAACTATTCTCCTGAAGAGAAACAAATGGAATAGACAATCCCGTGATTTCGTCGTAGAGTTTTTGGCATGTCAGTCGATCTGACCACGGTGCGCCGAGCTCTGGATAACAATGAACTCGAACCGTGCTTCCAGCCCATCGTTGAACTCCACTCCGGTAAGTTGTCAGGTTTTGAAGTATTAGCGCGCTGGAGACATCCCGAGCTTGGATGGATTTTGCCTGATAACTTCATCACTCTGGCGGAAGAGGATGGACTTATCGGCAAACTTATGCGGCAGATTCTTCCCAAGGCATTTCAGTCTGCCCCGGCAATGCCCGCGCCGTTAATGCTGTCGGTAAACGTATCTCCAAGCCAGTTGCGCGACATGACCCTGCCGGGACAGATACGCGAAGCGGCAGCGGCATCGACGTTCCCGCTGAATCGTCTGATCATTGAGATTACCGAAAGCGGCTTGATCGACAATCTGGAGATGGCGGGGTGGATTGCCCGCGAAATCAAGACCATGGGCTGCGGGCTTGCGCTGGACGACTTTGGAACTGGGTTTTCGAGCCTGCTCCACCTTCAGACGCTTCCCTTCGATGAGCTGAAGATTGATCGCAGCTTCGTCAGCTCCATGACCGGTGCAAAGGAAAGCCGAAAGATTGTGGCGGCGATCATCGGCCTCGGCCACAGCCTTGGCCTTACCACAGTAGCGGAAGGGGTTGAAACGGAAGAGCAGGCGCAGATGCTGCTCCGCCTTGGCTGCCAGTGCGCCCAGGGATGGCTATACGGACATCCTGAGACGGCCGATCGGATTCCCCAAATGGTGGCTGCGGTTCCGCATGCGACGCCCCGCGAACCTACGCTCCGCCGAACGACGGACTCGTCCATCTCGAACCTGGAGGCGCTGCCCGCCCAGCGCCTGTCACAGTTGCAGGCCATTTATGACGGGGCTCCGGTTGGCTTGTGCTTTCTTGACCGCGACCGCCGCTACGTCAGCATCAATCGCCGCCTCGCCGATATCAACGGCGCTTCAGTGGATGATCATTTGGGACGAACCCCAGCAGAGATAGTTCCCCTTTTGTACCCAAGAGTTGAGCCCTACGTCCTCCGTGCCTTGCAAGGCGAAGCGATCAAGGAAGTAGAGGTATCCAGGCCTGCAGGCACTCCAGGAGAACCGGATGCAGCCATGATCTGCTCCTATCAACCGGCTTTCGACGAGGAGGGAGAAGTAATTGGAGTCCTGGTTGCTGTCACGGATATCTCCGAGCGAAAGAGGGTCGAGGAGGCGCTTCGCGAGAGCGAAGAACATCTAAGGTGTATGGTTGAGCTCAATCCGGAGATTCCATGGGTGATGGATTCTGACGGTAACAACCTGGACGTAAGCTCCAGGTGGGAGCAAGTTACAGGATTGACCAAGGAGAAGACGCGCAACCTGGGCTGGCTGGAGGCCGTTCATCCCGACGACGTGGAATCCACCATGAAGGCACTTCTCGAAGGCCTGAAGAGCGGAGCCCGCATCGATATCGAGTACCGGGTTAAGAGCCTTGACCGGGGTTGGAGATGGATGCGGTCGCGGGGATCGCCACGCGTGGGGCCGACTGGGGAAATTGTTCGCTGGTACGGAAGTGTCGAAGACATTGACGACCGCAAAAAGCTGGAGAATCTGCTGCACACGAGTTAGGACAGAACCACGGCTCGATCACGTCTTGCCTTTTTCACTTTTTCCAAACAACCAATCCCACGGCATTGCCCGTGAGCGCCGACACGTTGTCTCCTGCAAAACTTTGTTTAGGATAGAAGCATGAGCCTTGACGGAAAGATTGTCTTCATCACCGGAGCAAGCGCTGGAATTGGCGCAGCCACAGCGCTTGCTTTCGCGGCGGAGGGCGCGCGCCTGCTGCTGGCAGCCAGACGAGCTGGAAAACTCGCCGAGATCGCCTCCCTGGCGCTGGAACGCGGCGCTCCCGCCGTTCACTCCATCGATCTGGATGTGCGCGATCGCCGCGCTGTGCAGAACGCCATCGACACACTGCCCTCGGATTGGGCGGAGATCGACGTGCTGGTAAACAACGCCGGTCTCAGCCGAGGCCTCGACAGGCTCTACATGGGCAAAGTTGAGGATTGGGACGAGATGATCGACACCAACGTGAAAGGGCTGCTCTATGTCACCCGCGCCGTAGTCCCCGGCATGGTGGTGCGCCGCCAGGGACACATAGTAAACCTTGGTTCGACAGCAGGAGAACTGACATACCCGAGCGGCGCCGTTTATTGCGCCACCAAGGCAGCCGAGCACGCCCTGAACGACGGACTCCGTCAAGATCTGCTTGGAACCCCGGTGCGCGTGACCAGCATCGACCCGGGCATGGTAGAAACCGATTTCAGCCTGGTTCGCTTTCACGGCGATCAAGACCGCGCGGCCAATGTTTATAAGGGCATTACGCCGCTAACTCCTGAAGATGTGGCCGATGCCATCGTGTGGGCGGTTGGCCGGCCCCCTCATGTCAACATTGCCCGAGTCGTGCTGACCTCAATCCACCAGGCTAACTCGCTCCTGTTTCACCGTCAGAACTAAGTAGATTTTCGGGGAAACCGTAAGCAAATGGGTGGCCCACACTCTCCACAGTTGTGATCTGGTGGCCAGGGTGGGTTCACATCTTTCCCTACCCCATTGCCGAGATTTGCGATTCTATCTGGGCCAACGCAGCCTCCAGGGCCGCTCGACGCGCCGGGTGCGATGTCTTCTGCGAAAGAATATTCTCGCGTTGCAGATTCAGCGCCTGTTTTTGACGCTCGCGCTCCGTGCGGTGCTTGTCCTTGATCCGCCGGGCATCCTCGCTTTCGAATCCGTTCCCGGGATCAATCTCCGGTTGCTGCAAGGCATTTGCCATCTGCTCCTCCACCGTTTACCCTTCTTGACCCACGAGCCTTATCTCTATTCTACGAGCCTTTGGTCCAATTGCGTCCCGCAGAACGAAGATCGTTGCATCCTCAGGTACTCCATCGCCGTCCGATACTCAGGGAGATATGCTCATGCGTGCCTGGCAAATTCAGTCGTTCGGCGTTGATTCCTTGCAGGTTATCGAGCAGCCCACTCCATCTCCGGCTGCGGGCGAAGTCCTCGTGCAGGTCCGAGCGATTTCTTTGAATTTTCGCGATCTGATGGTGGTCAAGGGCCTCTACAACCCAAAAATGGCGCTCCCTCGCATCCCCTGTTCCGACGGAGCCGGCGAGGTGGTTGCCGTCGGGGAAGGCGTTACCGCCTGGAAACCGGGCGACCGTGTAGCCGCTATTTTTATGCAGAATTGGCTGGAAGGCGCGCTCACCCGAGCCAAGTCTCGCGGCGCTCTGGGTGGCGACATCGACGGCATGCTTGCCGAATTCGTCGTCCTCAGGGAATCCGGTCTGGTCCGGATGCCCCAGCATCTCAGCTTCGCGGAAGCCTCAACGCTTCCCTGCGCCGGCGTCACCGCCTGGAACGCCGTTGCCGCAGGCAGCCTTAAGCCTGGTTCCACTGTCCTCATTCAGGGAACCGGCGGCGTTTCCATCTTTGCTCTTCAGTTCGCACACTTTATGGGCTTCCGCGTGCTGGGCATTTCGTCCAGCAACGACAAGCTCGATCGCGCCTATAGTCTCGGCCTCAGTGCCGGCCTCAACTATCGCGACAATCCAGACTGGGATCGCTGGGCGCTCGATCAGACGGGCGGCCAAGGTGTCGACCTGGTCGTCGAAGTTGGCGGTCCGGGAACCCTCGAACGCTCCCTCCGCGCCATCGGGTTCGGCGGCGTCGTTGTCCAGATCGGCGCACTCACAGGCTCTTCCGGCCCCGTCTCCATCCCCTTAATTCTGCACAAATGGGCCCGCATCCAGGGAATCTACGTAGGCTCACGAAGCCACTTCGAGCAAATGAACGAAGCCATCACCCAGTCCCAACTTCGGCCGGTGTTAGAAACGTTGCCCTGGTCTAAGGTCCGCGAGGCCTTCACGCGAATGGAACAAGGCGCGCACTTTGGCAAACTCGTTGTTACGGTTGATTGAAATGCAGAACGACGAGCAAGAGAAAGGCCGGCTTGCGAGTTATCCGCAGCCGGCCTTTCCTGTTGCTGGCATAGTTGCCGCTTCTTATTCCACCGGAGTGTCGCCCGTGGTATCCAGCACCGCACCTGAAGGAATCAAAGTGGCCGAAACCGATTTGCCGTCTTGAACGCCAGTATAGACGGCGATCCTCGACGGATCGATCCCCTTGTCGGTAACCAGGTAGGCCTTGGTGTTTGCCACACGATCCGCGGCAAGCTTCTTCGCGCCCTTCTCCTGACTGCCGGAATTCCCCACCAGAGCAAGCTTCGTGTCTGAACTGTTTTGCATGGCCACCGCGATCTGGTCCAGGCAGGCCTTGGCTTCGTTGTCCACGCGCGAGGGCCGCTTTGGATCCCGATCGAAATGAACCGAGCACAATTCGCTGGTCTGCGGCTTTGGAGCCGCTGCAAGAACCGTGACCAGAACCGACGTTGCGCCGGTTGCAGTCTGGCCTTTATCGTCTGCCACATTGCAGGTCACGTTCACGGTCCCCAGCGCCGCTCCGGTGGTAGAAAGTATGGCCGTCGAGCCGTTTCCGTTTATCGTCCCAGACGTTGCACTGAAGCTGTAAGTCAGTGGACGGTTCTGAGGGCTAACACCGATTGCCGTAATTGTCGATGAATCTCCCGAAGTTACAACAGTAGGACTGGCGGAGCAACTTACTGTTGGCGGTTCAAACGCCTTCAAAACATAAACCGCGCTGCAATCGGCGTTCTCGCTTGCCTTGTCGCCTTCTGTAACATGGCCTTTCAGCGTGTAACTTCCCGGGGCAGCATTCGTGGTGTCAATCTTCGCTGAGTTTGTAGCGCCAGTTATCGTTCCGCCATCTACCGACCATGTATAGACGGCCGTCTTTGCCGGATTTAAATTCAAAGCCGTGCCTGAGACAGCGAGCATGTCCCCGGGGAACCCTGACGGCGGAGTCACCGAGCACGAATACGCTAACGGCTCCGGAGCGGGTAAACTTGCGGCTGCGCCTCCTCCAAAACGGAAGACAATGCCGGACGAAAGCCGCATGTCGTTCTGTGTTGCGCTGGAGTCGGTGGATCGATTCTTGAAGCCCGTCATCAGATACTCCGCCTGAAGAAGGCGAATCGCAAATCGCCGTCGCACTTTTATGTCCACTCCGCCGCCTGCGGTCAAGGCAAAGTCAGTCTCAGCTGGCAGGCCCGGGCAAATGGCCGCGCAAATTTCCACATCGCTGGCGTGTATAACCCCAAACAGAACCTGAGCATAAGGAGTTACTCTCGAGTGGTTCCGATAGGAAAGCCTCGGGCCAGCGAGAAATGTGAATACAGTCCCGCTCTCAACCTGATCGTCAACCGATGCAACCCCGCCCGTGCCTTCAAGGAGAAGCCATGTGTCATTAAATCCGCCAAAATCAGCCGCAAGCCCTAAGTACCGGTTAAAGTTATAGGCGAGAGACGTGCTTCCTCCATTCAGCCACTCCAGCCGGTTTCCATCAGCCAGCGTCGGCACAGCACGTAGATATGAGTAACCCATAAACAGTTCCCATCGCGGCACTCCCACATTCATCCCACCCGAATATGGCATGGCCGCATCGATTGACGCGATTGGCATGGGAGCCGCCGGCAGCGATGAGCCTGGATCGGAGTTAACTGCTGCGCTTGAATCGGCAACTTTGGCGCCATCGGCCAATGGTTTCGCCAAATCGCTCGCAAACAGGTGAAAGGCTGGCACCGTCAGTACCGCAAATGCCGCTGCTGCAATCGTCTTTACACTCAATCTCATTGTCGTCTCCTGAATTGCTCGCAGCGATTCTGGTTCTTTCTCATCGCCGGTTACACCAAACTCAAGTTGTTCGTACAAAGCACCACGTCGCAATCAAGAAAGCTGAGACCGCTCGCGAAAGCGGTCTCAGCACGCCCTTACGGCACATTGATAACGGTGTTCACAATTGTTACCGAGGCAGTCAAAGCCAGCAGTCTGCCGTCAATCGTTGTTACGGCGACAACTCCGGGAGTTGAGACCGCAATTCCTGCCTGCGAAATGATGGTTCCCACCATGGTCCCGCCACCCTGAATACCATTGATCGTTGCGGCGCTGCCAACCTGCCAGAAGACGTTTTTGGCCTGAGCGCCGCCGGTGAGGATGATACTTTCAGGCGCCTGCGGCGTGCCTACGGTGAGATAGGTTCCCATCTGGAAGACCCACGATGCATTCGGATCGCCTTGTGCGTCGAGAGTAAGTGGCCCCTGCGTAATGTCATAGAAGCTTGCAGAGGTGTAGATGCCGGGAGCCAGGGTTCGATTGCCTAACTCATTGGTTGAAAGAATGGTGCCCGGAGGCAGGTTCTTAAGCGTTGTGTAAGCGGTCTGAGCTTCCAACAAGGCTTGTGCTCCGATGGACATTGTAACTGCGGTTCCTTCATTGGGGCACCCAACGGTTGGAGGCGGCGGCGCGGTGTCAATGGCTCCATTCACCAGGCCCTTATTCAGTGGGGTCACCGTATAAGAGCAGGGATAGACGCCGGCCACGGCCGCAACGCTCTCATCGTAGAATCCGGTCATCGTGGTCGACACGCCTGTGGTCCCGATATCTCCATTGACCACCGTCTCGATTCCCTGGTTGGTCATCCCTGAATTCCCGCCAAAGCCGCCGAATAGCAGCACCGTTGGCCCCAGCACCACCGGCGGCGGAATAACTGCCGCACCGGTGGTAAAGGTCCAGGGATTCGGCGCGCCGCTCGAACCCAGGGGATTGCCTTCAAGGTCCGTTGCTCCCGAGGTAATGGTTGCGGTATAGGTGGTGGATGCGGTCAGCAACGCGGTCGGCGTAAAGGTGGCAATAAAGTCGATCGCATCGTAAGAGACCGTTCCAGTTACCGCTATCCCACCAGGTGCCGTAACTTTGAATGTCCCCGTAGTTATAGTCAGCGGGTTCATTGCCTCGGTGAACGTTGCGCTGATTGCCTGATTCAAAGCCACGCCGATTGCTCCATTTGCAGGATTCGTAGAAACAATCTCCGGCGGAGTAACAACTGCAACGGTGCCGGTGGTAAAGGTCCAGATATGGTTGGTAGCCAGAGCGGTACCAGCCAGGTCTTGAGCACCGGTGGTGATGGTGGCAGTAAACAAGGTGCTGGGAGCCAGATTTGTGGCCGGCGTAAACGTCAGCGTGTTTCCAATCGCCGCATAAGCAACCAATCCGGGAACAGGAGTCGCGCCGGGCCCAGTCAGCGTAAAGGTCGTCGAGTTAATCGTGGCGGGATTCATGGCCGTGCTGAAAGTGGCGCT
>CAYWMR010000033.1:0-20264 GCA_964458965.1 uncultured Occallatibacter sp.
GACGCGCTCCCGAATGGAGTCCGTGACGTTGCCGCAGTAGGACCAGGCGAAGTCGTTCGACCAGCGAAAGAGCTGCTTCGGCTCGGGGTGGACCGGGGCCGTCAAGGACACCAGGTTGCCGACGTGCTCGGTCTTGAAGAGCAGCTCGAGGCCCGTCGTCTCGGGCAGGACCTCCGCCACCAGCTCGTCGAGCCCGATCGCCTCCGCGCGCTCCTCAGGGATAAACACGCATTTCAAAGCAGCTCGAGTCATGTTATGTAGATGCTCATTGAAGGACGGATCGTGCACTGCCTTGATTAAATCGCCGCCAATTGCGACGGAGGGCATGAAGTGCTCGATCCCTGAATCGAGAGCAAGAAGCTTCTGCCACTCCGCCTTTTTGTTTTCGAGTGCCCATCTACGCAGATCGTTCTTCCTATTCCACCGAAATGCCGCCCAGGCAATCCCGAGCGCAAAAATGGATGGAAGTGAGGCTACAGTCAACCGCGCCCAAAGCGGATCATTTCCGGTATTGGGCTGACACTGGACTACGACCGGCGCTTGCGTCACTTGATCCACAAAAAGGGCAGCCATCGAAGCGGCGTGAAGAATCATCGCTCCTACCTTGTATTCTTAGAAGTTGCCCCAAAGGTTATCACTATGAATCAAACCTTGAAAGCCGTTCGCGGGACTCGCGACCTGCTGCCGCCGGAAACCTCACTCTGGAACCGCATCGAAACCTCCGCGCGGCAAGTGTTCGCCCGCTATAACTTCGGTGAGATCAGGACCCCGATCTTCGAGGATACGGCGCTGTTTGCTCGTGGCGTAGGCGAGGAAACCGACATCGTTTCCAAGGAGATGTACACCTGGGAAGACCGTGCGCGGGCACAGTCGGAAAAGACGCAATCGCTGACCCTGCGGCCGGAGAATACTGCCGGTGTGGTCCGGGCTTACATTGAACACCAGTTGGGCGAGACGGGCCAGTTGCAGAAGCTCTATTACATTGGGCCACAGTTTCGCCGGGAGCGTCCGCAGAAAGGCCGCTTCAGGCAGTTCTCGCAGATTGGGGCAGAGGTGATCGGGCCGCCATCGGCTGGCAGCGAGAGTCCTCTGCGGGATGCCGAAGTGCTGGAGATGCTGGCTACGCTGCTGGATGAATTGGGCATAACGGGGTGGACTCTGCACCTGAACTCCGTTGGGTCCTCCGCGGACCGCGAACGTTACAATCAGGCGTTGCGTGCAGCGCTCGTCCCAGTGGTCGAGCAGATGTGTGTGGATTGCCAGCGGCGGGCCGTCACCAACCCGCTGCGCGTACTCGACTGCAAGGTGCCCGCGGACCAGCCGATCATCGACACATTGCCGGTGATTGCCGACTCTTTGGATGAGGCCTCGCGGGCTCATTTTGCGTTGGTAACGGCGGCATTGGATGCGGCGGGAGTGCCCTACACGCGCAATCTCCGGCTGGTACGCGGTCTGGATTACTACACGCGGACGACCTTCGAGTTCACGCACGGCGGGCTGGGTGCGCAAAATGCTCTGCTCGGCGGCGGACGCTACGACGGCCTGAGTGAAATGCTTGGCGGACCCAGGGCGCCGGGCATCGGCTTTGCCATGGGTGAGGACCGGCTGGTGTTGACGCTGCAGGCGCTGGAAGCTGCCAAGCCCGGGTTGGCCGATGCATTTATTGCGCCGCTTGGCGAATCCCTGAACCCAGCCGCACTGGCCCTGGCCCGCGAGTTGCGCCGCGCCGGCCTGCGTATCGAGCTCGGCGAAGGCAGCTTCCGGCTGAAGAAGTCCTTTGAAGCCGCGGACAAGACGGCCTGCCGCATCGTCATTCTGGGCGAAGACGAGCTCCAATCCGGTATTCTGACAGTGAAGACCTTCGCCACTGGAATGCAAACAAAGGTCAATCGCGCGGAGCTGGCGGCCTATCTATCCACGCCCGTGTGCGAATAAGGGAAACATAGTGCTCGATTTTCTAGGAAGCCTCGAACGAACGCATTACTGCGGCGACTTGCGCGCAGCCAACGCCGGTCAGCAAGTGGTTTTGATGGGCTGGGTCAATCGCCGCCGCGATCACGGGAACCTGATCTTTCTCGATCTGCGCGACCGCTCGGGCATTGCCCAGATCGTGCTGGATAAGGAACTGACGCCTGACGGCCATCTGAAGGGCGAACAGGTTCGGCCGGAGTATGTGGTGGCCGGGGTGGGAAGGGTGCGGCTGCGCGACACGGACGCCATCAACCCCAAGATGCCCACCGGTGAAATTGAGATTGAGGCCACGCAGTTGCTGGTGCTGAACGACACGCGCCTGGCGCCATTCTCGCCGTCGGAAGAAGCCATACAGAACGAAGAAGTCCGGCTGAAATACCGCTACGTGGACCTGCGCCGGCAAGAGATGCAGCGCAACTTTCGTTTGCGGCACGACATTACACTGGCCATTCGGGAGAGCCTCAGCAATCAGGGTTTTCTTGAGATTGAAACGCCGATCCTGACCAAGAGCACGCCTGAGGGGGCGCGAGATTTTCTGGTGCCCAGCCGCGTGCATCCGGGCGAGTTCTACGCGCTGCCGCAGTCGCCGCAAATCTTCAAACAGATTCTCATGATTTCCGGCTTCGACCGCTATTTCCAAATCGCCCGCTGCTTCCGCGACGAGGATCTGCGCGCCGACCGCCAGCTCGAATTCACCCAGGTGGACCTGGAGATGAGTTTTCCGCGGCAGGAGACCGTGTTCGGCGTCGTCGAACAGTTTCTGGTGGCTGCGTTCGCAGCAGCCGGCATCACGCTGCGCGCGCCGTTTCCGCGCATTACTTACGATGAGTCGATGCGGCGGTTCGGGAACGACAAGCCTGACATGCGACTTCCCGGACTGACCGATGTGCGCTCAGCCTTCAGCGACGAGGCATTGGCCACGCTGCAAATCGACCCGGCGCTGCCGGTTGTGGCGTTTCGCATTCCCAACGTGGGGGAGTTGAGCCGCAGGGAGCGCGAGGAAAACCACCCCATCTTCGACTTGAAAAAGGGCGCCAAATTCATTGACGACTTCAAGCGTCTGGCCAAGGGATTCCCCGAATCTGCCGGCAAGGTCCGCGACCTTGCCGGGGCGGCGGAGGCCGATTTCGTCATCATCGTGGCTGGCGACCCTGCTCATCCGGTAAAGGCGAGCGACACCAAATTTCCCGGACGGCTTTCAGAGCGCGAGATCAATGTCTACGCGGCCGCCGGGAACTTTCGCACCGAGCTCGCTAAAAAGTATGCGGAGCGTCATGGGGCGTTCGCGGTTACCGAAGCGGCCGTGCAATCGGCTGCCTCGGCAGGGGGCGAAGAGCAGGCTGTGGATGGGACGGAAGCCTTCCAGCCCATCTGGATCGTTGACTTCCCCATGTTCGAGTACGATCTGGCCACGCAGAAGTGGATACCTGCGCATCATCCTTTTACCGCGCCACACGAAGCGGATATGGCCAACCTGCTGACCGATCCGGCCTCAGTCCGCGCCAACTGCTACGACCTGGCGATGAACGGCCTCGAACTCGGTTCGGGGTCCATCCGTATCCATCGCAAAGACGTGCAGCAGCAGATTTTTCAGTCGCTCGGCATCAGCGATGAGGAAGCTCGCGCCCGCTTCGGGTTCTTTCTAGATGCGCTGGAATACGGCACTCCGCCCCATGGCGGCATTGCGCTGGGTCTTGACCGCATTGTGATGTTGCTGGCGGGCGCCGCAAGTCTGCGCGAGGTGATTGCCTTCCCGAAGAGCGCCAAGGCGATTGACCTGATGGCGGACGCGCCGACTGCGGTTACTGAACAGCAGTTGCGGGAGTTGCATATTCGGGTGGCGTTGAAGAGCTAGATCAGAGGCAGCACTTTCCTTGCTCTTCTCTCCCAGACTGAGCGCGCAAGGAGGGTAAACTTGTTCAGCCCCTCCCACGCACCAGAGACTTTGACCATAAGTTCAATGTTCCCAGGGTAGATCGCTGCCACTTCCGTCGCCGCCTGAACAGCGGAAATGGCGCTGTAGAGCACGGAATCCTCTGCTATTTGCTTCTGGAATATGTTTGCTCTTTCATCGGAAGTCGTAAATCTTGTCTGAGGCGAACGCTCGTCCAATACAGTACGAAAGAACGAAGCATTCTGGTCTCCGTGTGCGAAAGAACACAGCCACTGATACTCCGGATACAGACGTTCAAGCATACTCTTCTGATCGGGATTTACTATCCTGTCAATCATCTTCCCCGGCGTCGGAAACTCCGCAATTGTCTCTGTTTGAGTGCCTATTGGCATTGTCTTTCCAATCTCTCTGCTCTCGATTGTTAGTTTCTCCGCGTCAGTGATTCCGATCAACTTTCGTTTGTGGTCAAGGTTTGGCATTGCAATGTTGTTTATGAACTCCATGAACCTTGGGATGTTGACGTACTCTTCGCGCATGAGAAGAAACCGAACATATTCCTTTTTCCACCCACTCTTTAAGAACAGAGAGACATTTTGCGCATCTTGCAATAGAAAGCAATACGAATAGAGAGCCTCAAGCTGCAACCGAGCAACAGTCATAGCATCAACCGACGACGCAGAAGGTTCATCTCTTAAGAGCTTCCTGATGGACACATGTGCAGATCGCATACCCTCCATCACACGCTGCAAGACGTCGCGGTGAAAATCCGAGAAACCTGGAGGAACTGCGCTCTGCAACGCGTTCTGGGCCGCAGTAATACATGTGTTTACGTACTCATCGAGTACCTTGACGTCATATCCGATTAAGTCCGTAAAGTTCTGTAGAAGCTTCCGAGTGGCGAGCGAAGCGAGCCACTCGTTCGATTCCTTAGGATGTTGTTTACCAAGACGACATTCACAAGGAGGACGACGGAGATGGCTCGCAAAGGACAGGGTATTGAGATTGTGTCGGGATGGCAAGAGGGACTGGGCGGGGAGGATTTTCTCCGCGATCTGGTTCAGCGCACGGTGCAACAGGTTCTTGAAGCCGAGATGACCAGTTTTATCGGCGCCGAGAGCTACCAGCGCAACGAAGTGCGGCGGGGCTGGCGCAACGGCTACAAGCCTCGCACGCTGAAGACACGGGTAGGGGAGCTGGAGTTGATGGTCCCCAAGGACCGCGACGGGCAGTTTCAGACGGAGTTGTTCGAGCGCTATCAGCGCAGCGAAAAGGCATTTGTTCTGGCCCTGTTGCAGATGTATTTGGAGGGCGTATCGACGCGCAAGGTGAGCGCGATTACCGAGGCGCTGTGCGGCCTTGAGGTGTCCAAGAGCCAGGTGTCTGCGCTGACCCAGAAGCTGGACGCGGAGGTGGCCGAGTGGCGTATGCGGCCGCTGAGCGAAGAGTATCCGTACCTGATCTTCGACGCGCGTTATGAGAAGGTTCGGCGGGGCGGCTCGGTGGTGAGCCAGGGTGTACTGGTGGCCATCGGGATCAGCGCGGCGGGCTATCGCGAGGTGCTTGGCAGCTGGGTTGCCGAGTCGGAATCGGAGGCCAGTTGGGGCGCGGTCTTCCTGGAGTTGAAGCAACGCGGACTGCGCGGCGTGCGCTATGTGGTGAGCGACGATCATGCTGGCATGGTGAAGGCCATCGACAGGCATTTTCAGGGCGCGGTGTGGCAGCGCTGCCAGGTGCATTTCGTGCGCAACGCGTTGGCGCTGTGCGGCCGGCAGCAGCGTCCGCAGGTGCTGCGGCTGATGAAGGCGGTGACCGAGTCGGCGACGCGCGAGGCGGCCAGGGCTGCGCTCGCAGTGGCCATCGCGGAGTTGGAGAAAAAGGCTCCCAAGGTGGCCCGGCTGCTGGAGGAGCGCGGCGAGCAGATCCTGGGTGTCTACGCGCTGCCGGAGGCGCATCAAAAGCGAATGCGCACGACGAATATGCTGGAGCGGCAGAACCAGGAGTTGAAGCGAAGGACGCGCGTGATCCGGGTGTTTCCTCATGAGCAGTCGTGCCTGCGGCTGGTCACCGCGCTGCTGATGGAAACCAATCAGGAGTGGATGGGGAGAATCTACCTGCGCATGGAGGAGGAACCTGTCGCCGCAACCGAGGCCCCGGCCGTGGCCGCTTGAGGGGCCGGCTCGCTCCGGGCTACGCCCTACGCGAGCCGGCCCCTCAAGCCACAAGAACAACCACCAACTACCCTGAGGAATGAGAATCTACAGAACATTTAGGACTTGACTTCATATCCCTGGGTTATATCGATATCGGCGGTCAAAACATGCTTAATCTTAGTGACAGTTAATTTCGTCACGGACCGCTCCTTCGTTATATCCGGTCCAACTCCGCAAACATCTCGCTAAGCACAACGCGGATAGGCGTCTCCGGCACCGCAAGCTCACCATCCAGGACCTCATCGAGTCCACCTTCGACGTAGCGCCGGACGATGCGTGCCTCCGGGTCAATGGTCCAGATGTGCTCGACACCGAAGAGGCGATATTCTGCAGCCTTCGAGCGCATCGCCTGCAATGTGTCCTCGGGCGAGAGAATCTCGATGGCAATGAGCGGCGGCTGCGTTACGTAGCGCTCAAATCTTTCCCCCGCACGCACCACCAGGACGTCCGGAACTCGGAAATTCCTGGCCTTGGTCTGTGTGCGAAGCTCGGGAAACACCTCGACTCCCCACTCCGCGCGCTTTATTGCGAAAAGGACCGTTAGATAGCGCTGAATGATGGAATGCTCTTTCTCGCCCAAGTTCCGCTCCTCGATCCGCCCGTCGACAAACTCGCGGTCTGGGCTCCAACTCGTGCGGAGATATTCCCGCACAGTCCAGAGTTCCTCCGAATTGGGCAAAGTAGCCATAAGTCGATTATCGCGCCAAAACCCTCGCGCCGCCACCCGAGCCCTGCTGACCGCCCAAACCTACTCGGTATCCACCTCAGCCCCATTCTCCTGCTCGCCCTCGACAGAGATACGCAGGCGGCGAAGGAAGTGCAGGTCGTTTTGGGTGAATGGCGCACCTTCGCTGGCGATCGCCACACCTGAATCGGCGTCCTCGGCGGGCTCCTTGGCGGAGACTTCGTTGAGGCCGATGGTAGCTTCCAGCATGAGCAGCACATCGAAGCCGTGCTTGCGAATATCCTGGACCACGCCGGCAATGTGCTCACTTTCTATGACCGACTCATGGATGGCCTCGCCCAATTGCTGAATCAGTTCGCGCAGACGGGATGTCACTGATACCTCCGGGAGCGGCGGCCGGCGCTTGAGGTTAGGGCGCGGGTTGCGGCGCAGGATTCCTTCTACCTTACTTCCGTTGCCGGTTGTGAGCAACAGAGAAGCAGCAACAATACGAAAAAAATGGCTTACCGTGGATCGCTGCTACCATCATAGACGGAATGAAGCCTCACTCAGTTGGCCGCACACTCGGTATTGGCCTGCGCATCGCCGGGCGTATGGCCGGCCAGCGCGCAGCCGCAGCCGCGCAAAACGCCTCCAGCTCTCCGGGGGACCGTCAGGCGGCCGACAACTCCGCTCAGCGCCGCGCAACCGGGCAGGTAGTGGGACAGGTTTCCGGGGGAGTCGTCCGCGGCATCGGCGGCTTTCTGCGCCCCTTCCGCCGCGTGGGCGGCAAACTCATGCTTGAAGTCACCGGCGTGTTCTTCCTTCTGCCCGTGGTCGTTTTTGCTCCGGCGCTTTGGCGTGCCAGGGCCAGCTACATCCAGGGCCCCGATCACTGGACGTTTCTTCTGTCCGCCGCAGTTACAGCGCTGTTTCTTTATCTGAGCGCAAGTTCGTTCTGGCGGGCGTGGCGAAAGTGATCCGGACCCCATGGGTTTCTATTGTTTAGGCGGTACTGGCTGGCTGGGCCGCACGAGCGTCCAGACCGCGAATCCGACAAAGAGCAGCAATACCAAAACCAGGAAGAATCCTCCGCCCCGGCCACCGCCGATACGGATAAATGCCAATGAATCTGTGAATGCGGTCAACATGTTTCCCCTCCACGGCCCCGGTCAAATTTTGAGCGGCCCTGAGAATTGAGACCCGAAACCGCCCAGCAAGTTGTCCCGAATCGTTACCTCTCATGAGGGCCTCGCCGGCAACCTTGCAGGAACATTTTGTTGAATTGCGCCGAATCAACGTCTTCCCCAACCGCCTCCGCCCGGGGTCTCGACATGCAAAACATCTCCAGGAGACAGATAGCGGCTGCACTTGCCTGGCAAAATCTGCTCTTCCCCGCTCCCGGCCTTCACAATCCATGCGCGGCCCGGCGCGCCTTCTCCTCCGCTTTCGAGGCCATAGGGGCGAAACCTCCTTCGCTCAGCCAGCAGGGTTACTTGTACATCGGCAAGCATTTCCAGCTCGCGAATCAGCCCATCTCCTCCTTGAAACTGCCCTTCACCTCCCGATCCATCCCGGTATGAGTAGCGCCGCACGCGAAATGGATAGGCATATTCCAGCGCTTCGATTGGAGTATTCAGCGAGTTGGTCATATGAGTCTGAACGCCGG
The DNA here is from genome assembly GCA_964458965.1 of uncultured Occallatibacter sp. Taxonomy (GTDB): domain Bacteria; phylum Acidobacteriota; class Terriglobia; order Terriglobales; family Acidobacteriaceae; genus Telmatobacter. The sequence continues at coordinate 8,409 of CAYWMR010000033.1, forward strand.
AAATTCCATCGAGTCCGGGCCGAGCGCCCATGCCTCCCGCCGCTGTCTCGTAGTAGGTGAAGGCCTCAAGGGTTCGCGGATCTATGCCTCCGATGGTCAGGTTGCTCATAGTCCCCGCGCTCGCCGCCGGCACCCGCAGGGGAGCCGCCTTTGCCAGTGCGCGAAGCAGCACGTCCACAATCCGCTGCGACGTTTCCACATTCCCACCTGCCACAGCGGCGGGCGGTTGTGCGTCCACAATGGTGCAAGCAGGCGTAGTGAGCGTAAGTGGCCGCAAAATGCCCGCCGTCGCCGGTGCGTCCTCATCCAGGAGGCATCGCAGTACGTAGAAACACGCCGACAGAGTTATAGCGCGAACCGCATTCACGCATCCCGCTACCTGGGGGGACGAGCCGGCAAAGTCAACGTGTAACTCAGCTGCCTCAGGGTCGAATCGCAGTCCTACTGCTATCTTTCGGGGGAGATCGGTAACTCCATCGTCGTCCAGCCAATCTTCTGCGCTGAACTCGCCGGCAGGCATGTTATGTAACTCAGCACGAACCAGCCGCTCTGAGTAATCCAGTAATTCGCCGGCCAGCGCATCCAGTTTCTCCACACCGTACTTCTTTATTAACTGAAGGATCCGCTGCTCACCCACGCGGCAGGCCCCAATCTGTGCTGCCAGGTCGCCCTCGCGCTCTTTTGGAGTGCGCACGTTCAGCAAGATCAGGTCGAGCATCTGGCGGTCTTGAATCCCGCCACGAACGAAGCGGACAGGAGGAATTCGAATGCCTTCCTGAAAAATCTCTCTCGCCGGTCCCATGGAACCGGCAAACATTCCGCCGACGTCCGCGTGGTGCGCACGATTGGAAACATAGAAAGCAGGCCGAGAGGAATTGGCTGAATCGGGACTAGAAACGAAGACCGGAAGCACCATCGTGATATCCGGCAAATGGGTTCCGCCCGCGTATGGGTCGTTGAGAATCGCAATGTCGCCCGGCGCGAACGCAATGGCGTCGATTGCCGCTTTTACACTCATAGGCATGGAGCCCAGATGCACAGGCATGTGATCGCCCATGGCAATGGCTCTTCCCTGGCGATCGAAGATAGCGCAGGAGTAATCGCGCCGCTCCTTGATGTTAGGCGACAGCGCGGTCCGGCGTAGCGCCGCGCCCATCTCCTCGGCAATGGAATGCACGGCACTTTGGAAGATAGCCAGTTCTATGGGATCGGCGGGCGCATAAGTCATGCCGTTTTCTCCTCGCCAATAGATATAACCAGGTTTCCAATGTTATCGACACGAGCACTGCATCCAGGAGGCAGCACCGTTGCCGCGGTGTATTCAGTTACCAAAGCCGGCCCATCGATGCTATCTCCGGGGATAAGTCCATCGCGGCGATAGAGGGGTGAAGCTACAAATCTCCCGTGGAAGAAAATGTCTCGCGTTGCATAACAAGCGGCGCTGCCGTTGCCCGGTCTTGAATCTCGCATGGCTGGCGAATAAGGCTCGCTTGCAGCCGTCATGCGCAGCCTCAGATTTACAATCTCCAGCGGCCTGAGTTCATCGCAAAAGCCGTATCGCTGCCGATGCAAACGGTGAAATGCCTCAACGGCGCGCTTAGGGTGCCGTTCGTCATACGGGACATTGAGTTCATACCCCTGGCTCCGATAACGCACGTCAATGGTGCGGGTGCACTGCGCCTTGTCTTCAAGGCCCTCCGCTCGAAACTCGGTAATGCCGCGCCGCTCCATTTGCGCAAAGCTTTCCTCCAGGCTATCAATCGCGTTGCCTGGCAGCATTACGGTCCGCGAATAATCCCGAACCGCATCCGCGAGCAAGATGCCAACCGCCGACAGCGCCCCCGGCATGGCGGGAACCAGCACCGTGGGAATGCGCAGCGCTCGCGCCAGCGAACAGGCATGCAGCGGACCACCCCCGCCAAACGCCACCAGCGTGAACTCACGCGGGTCATGGCCGCGTTCAATTGAAATTACCCGGATCGCCTTTTCCATCTGCGTTTCAACAACGCTCAGAATGCCTGCGGCAAATTGCTCTACGGTAGCCAGCGAGCCCTTCTTTGCGTGCATGAGTTGCTCGGTTCTATCGCGGTGCAGGGTAACTCCTCCGCCAAGAAAGCTATCCGGATCGAGCCGTCCGAGCAGCAGGTTTGCGTCGGTAACGGTGGGCATGGTTCCACGCCCAAAGCAGATTGGCCCAGGCTCCGCTCCAGCCGACTCAGGCCCAACGCGCAACATGCCGCCCGCATCGAAACGGGCAATCGATCCGCCCCCTGCTCCAGCCGAATGAATGTCGAGCATGGGCACGCTCACAGGCTGGCCTGCAATGGCCGATTCGCGCGTAAGCTCCGCGCCAAATCCGGTCGCATCGGCCAGGAACACGTCGGTCGAAGTGCCTCCCATATCGAAGCCGATAATGCGCTCGAAACCAGCCCAGTGCGCCAGCTTGCATGCGCCAATGACCCCGCCCGCAGGCCCAGATAACACGGTCCGCACCGGTTCCCTCGCGGCCATCCGCGCAGGAATGATTCCTCCCGAAGACTGCATCACAACCACGCTGCTGGCTGCGCGATGCTGTATCACCCGCTTCTCCATGCGAAGCAGGTAGCTTTCCATCCTTGGCGCAAGATATGCGTTCACAACGGTGGTCGATGCCCGCTCATATTCCCGAAACTCCGGAAGAATCCGATGCGAGGTTGAGATAGGAATTTGAAGGCTGCGCAGCGCTGATTCCACTCGCAATTCCGTCTCAGGATTTGCAAAGGAAAACAACAGCGAAATTGCCACCGATTCTGCTCCGCAGTCGCGCACCCTGGCAACCAGGGCCGCTAACTCCTCATCGGTTGGAGAGCGAAGGATCTCTCCTTCGGCGCTAACTCGTTCCGGCACGCCGAAACGGCAATCCCGCGGCACAAGACACACGGGCACAGGGGCGAACCAGTCATAGAGCCGGCTTCGATTCTGGCGTCCGATTGCAATCGTATCCTCGAAGCCCTCCGTGGTTACAAACGCTACGCGCGCGCCTGATCGCTCCAACATCGTGTTTGTGCCAACGGTAGTGCCATGCCGCACCTCGAGCACGCCGGCGGAGTCAATCCGCGCCAGCCCGTCCAGCACTGCCAGCGAGGGATCCGCGGGCGTGGAGAATACCTTCAGTGCCCGAAGACGCCCGTCAATGAGATAGACGCAGTCGGTAAATGTTCCGCCGGTATCGATAGCTACGCGCAATTCGCTCCACTCTCACTGGTGTTGCAGATTCGTGGCGTAATCGGAGTCCAAGGCCGCCGTACTTTGAACTCTAACTCATGCCCGCCTCGCAGTGCGCGTCGTGAACACGATAACTCCGGCCAGGATCAGCGACACCGACATGGCCAGATATCCTGCGCGTGAGTCGCCGGTAAGCGCCTGTAAAACTCCAACCAGCCATGTGCCGGCAAATCCGCCCAGCGCCCCGCAGCTATTGATTAGAGCCATAACTTCCCCCGCTACGTTCCTGGGCAGCATCTCCGGCACAATGGAGAAGAATGGACCGTAGGGCGCAAACATTGCGCCGCCGGCAACAATCAGGAAAGCAAACGCCAGCCAGAAACTATACCCCGCAGTCAGAAAGGAGATAAACAACGCAATCCCGGATAACATCAGGAACGGACCTATGTAACCTTTTCTGTTGAGCGAGCGATCGGACAAACGCGCGACGCATAGCATAAGAACAATAGCCAGCAAAAAGGGAGTCGCGTTCAGCAAGCCAACGGATTCGATTCCTCGCGCCGATCCTGCCCGGATCATTGTAGGAAGCCAAAGGACGAACCCGTAGACACCCGCGCTCCAGCAGAAATATAGAAAGCAAAGCTGAAGCACACCGGGTACTCGCAGAGTGGCCTTGAAGTTAGCCATTCGGGGGAGCATCTGTTGCTCCAGTTCAAGGTCAGTTGTAAGCTGGTCGCAACACTCCTTGCTCAGCCAGAGCGCTTGCTGCGGGCGGTCGCGCACCACAAGGATCCATACAAACGCCCACACAATCGAAGGAACTCCTTCGAGAATAAACGTCATCTGCCAGCCAACTGCCTTGATCAGAAACCCGGTAACTGCGGACATCCAGAGAACAGTAACTGGATTTCCAAGGATGAGGATCGCATTCGCCCGCGACCTTTCCGCGCGCGTAAACCAGTTTGTAAGCAGAATCAGCATTGCAGGCAGAATCACGCTTTCTGCCACGCCCAGAAGGAGCCTGTCGATCGCCAGCAGCCAGAACTCCCGGATAACACCTGTCAATGAGGCCAGCGTACCCCAACCCAAGAGCGCGAAAAACACCAGCCTCGTTGCGCTTCTGCGCCGCGCATAGGCAGCTCCGGGAATTTGAAATAGACAATAACCCAGGAAGAACAGCGACCCTAGAAATGCAGATCGCGAATCGCTGATTTCGAGCGTCTTTGCCAGCCCGGCTGCCGCCCCGAACCCGTAGTTTGCACGATCGAGATATGCAAGACTATAGGTAACAAACACCGCCGGCATGAGGTAAAACCAGCGACGGCGCAAGCCCTTAGGCCACCGATCTTCCATTCGCATTTGTCCATCCGGCACACAAGCTTTATAGCATCCTCACGACGTACTACTCCAATCCGGAATCCATCTCTATACTTGAAAATGGAAAGGGCTCTCCCATCGCAACCATCCCACTCATGTCGGTACTGGAGACGGCGGATCCAAGTTTGTTCAGCGTCGCAACCCATGCGCGCGGGCCTGCGGGAAGTCTTCCCATATCGGCGGAGATGCTGCTCACTCAGCCATCCGGGAATCTCTTCGGTCTAAGTCAAAGTGCGGGCATGGGCTGGGATCCAGGCCGTCTTCTCGATCCCGAGTTTCTTATCCTGAGCACCCACGGCGGACTTCGCGCCGAGAGTGGCGAACCCATCGCTCTCGGCTTCCATACAGGTCACTGGGAAGTGGGCTTACTGGTGGCTGAAGCGGCCCGCGAGTTGAAAGCGCTGCACGCCATTCCCTTTGCGGGAGCATGCACCGATCCCTGCGATGGCCGCACGCAAGGCACAGCCGGAATGCTGGACTCGCTCCCTTTTCGCAACGACGCTGCAGTGGTGCTGCGACGGCTGATGCGTTCCCTGCCCACCAGCAAGGGAGTTATAGGCATTGGGACCTGCGACAAGGGTTTGCCCGCGATGATGATGGCGCTGGCTTCTGCTGGCAGGAGCCCTGCCGTGCTTGTTCCCGGCGGTGTCACGCTTCTTCCCGAGTCGGGCGAGGATGCGGGCAAGGTGCAGACCATCGGCGCGCGCTTTGCTCAAAACCAAATCTCTCTGGAGTACGCCGCTGAAGTCGGTTGTCGCGCCTGTGCTTCTCCCGGTGGCGGATGCCAATTTCTAGGCACTGCGGCAACCAGCCAGGTGGTTGGCGAGGCGCTGGGACTGGCATTGCCCCATACTGCGCTGGCGCCTTCGGGCCAACCCATCTGGCTCGATGCCGCGCGGCGTTCAGCCCGCGCCATTCTGCGTTTGCACCAGTTACAAATGGGTGCTGTGGACGTGTTGACGCAAACGGCAATTCGAAACGCAATGGTGCTCCACGCGGCGTTCGGTGGTTCTACAAATCTTCTATTGCATATTCCGGCCATTGCGCACGCTGCAAAGTTGCAGCGTCCAAATGCCTCCGATTGGGCCGAGGTAAACTCGCAAGTGCCGCGTCTCGTGGATGCGCTCCCAAATGGACCGCGCAACTTCGCAACTGTGCAGGTGTTTTTGGCCGGAGGAGTGCCGGAAGTAATGCTGCATCTGCGGACTGCCGGGCTTTTGGATACAAGTGCGAAGACCGTCTCAGGTGAATCGCTCGATGCGTGTCTTGACTGGTGGAGAGATAGTCCGCGGCGTTATGAACTGCGGCGCATTCTTAAAGAGCGCGACGGTATCGATGCTGACGATGTGATCATGTCGCCCGGCCGCGCTCGGGCAAACGGATTAACTTCAACCATCTGTTTTCCGATGGGGAATCTTGCGACTGAGGGCTCGGTAATCAAGAGCACCGCGATCGATTCTTCTCTGGTCGACGAGCAAAATGTGTACCGACATACCGGTCCTGCCAGAGTCTTTGTATCCGAATCATCAGCCATTGAAGCCATCAAGAGCGGCAAGGTGGCGCAGGGAGATGTTATTGTTCTCATCTGCGGAGGCCCGGCAGGCGCGGGCATGCAGGAGATCTATCAGGTTACGGCAGCGCTGAAACAACTTGCGCACTGCAAGCACGTGGCCGTATTAACTGATGCGCGCTTCAGCGGTGTCTCCACGGGAGCCTGCATCGGCCACATTTCGCCGGAGGCGCTGGCAGGCGGCCCCATCGGCAAGGTTCAGGAAGGCGACCAGATTGAAATCGCGATTGACCGAGACAAACTGTCCGGCTCGGTAAATCTCATAGGAGATACAAGCGAGTTATTCGGAGCAGTGGAAGGCTCGCGACGGCTTGCGCAAAGGATGCCGCGCCCTGACTTAACTCCACACCCACAACTCCCGGACGATACTCGTCTCTGGGCGGCGCTGGTTCAAGCAAGTGGAGGCGTCTGGGCTGGCTGCGTCTACGACGTTGACATGATTATTTCGCGATTGGAGAAACAGAAGTGAAGCTCTACCGAACCCAACACGGATTTTATGTAGAACAGGGCGGAAGTTACTTTAAGGTTCCCATGAATTCCTGGGAAGCGCTGGTTACACACGACAATCTGCAAGGATATCTTGCCTCGATCATCGCAGATGGCGAGGCAGAGAATGACTTTGCTTCCGCGCAGATTCAGGCCCCAATCGGCAATCAGGAAGTGTGGGCCGCGGGAGTTACGTATTACCGCAGCCGCAGCGCGCGGATGGAGGAGTCGAAGAGCGCGGGCGGAGGCGATTTCTACGACCGCGTCTATTCTGCGGAACGGCCGGAGTTATTCTTCAAGGCTACCGCAAACCGCGTTGCCGGCCCTGGAAGCCACGTCCGCATCCGCAGCGATGCCAGTTGGTCTGTTCCGGAGCCGGAACTCACGCTGCTCGTCAATCCTCGGGGGCAGATCGTCGGCTACACCATCGGAAACGATATGAGTTCGCGCGACATCGAGGGAGAGAACCCGCTCTATCTTCCCCAGGCGAAGGTCTATGATCGCAGTTGCGCGCTGGGTCCGTGCATTCTCATCAGCCGTGAACCATTACCAGTCTCTACCCCAATTCGCGTCGAAATCGAGCGCGATGGCCGCACAGAGTTTTCCGGCGCCACAACACTTGCGGAACTGAAGCGCAACCCCGTAACTCTCGTCGAGTATCTCTTTCGAGACAACAGTTTTCCATTCGGCACATTCCTGATGACTGGAACCGGTGTCGTTCCTCCCGATTCGTTCACGCTGGCAAGCGGAGACCGGATTCGCATTACCATCGATCCGATTGGAACGCTTGAGAATGTAGTAACTCAAGCAAGCTGAACTCTGTCTGTTGAGTCTCACGGTGTTATGCACGGTACTTGGGCCATTTCATCCATGGCCTTCTTAATTGGATAACTTACCTCGCACTGGGAACGGCAGTTAGAATATCTTCCGACGCGCCAGGATCGCCGGCTGCCGGCCCGTGCCAGACGCTTCCGCCGTAGGTGGTTATGTAAATCTTCGTGGCGTCGTTGGGATCGACGATGACCCGATGCCCCCACTTGAAGTTGTATCCCTGAATCCGCGACCAGTTTGCGCCGGCGTCTACCGACCGGTAGGCAGCGCCATCGAAGCCGCAAATGTAGAGCGTATCGGGCGCCTTCGGGTCGATGGTCACGTCGTATACATGTTGCGACTGGTTGAAGAGTGGTTTCCAGGTCTGCCCGCCGTCTGCCGACAGAAAGACTCCGCCTCCGGTGTCCACGCCCTCTCGTTCCTGCCCCCAGGCGGCAAGAACCATGCGGCGATTGTCCCGTGGGTCCAGCGCCAGCCCGTTCGGTCCGTTCACGCCGTCGGGAAGACTCATCCTGGTCCAGTTCTCGGCCCCATCGACGGATTTATAGAGCGCGCCGCTCCCGCCCTCATCGGTGGATCGGCCTTCGTTGGAGCGCGCCAAAATAAGGTAGAGCACACCGTCATCGGCTCTCACAATCCGCCAGGCAAACGGCTGCGTCTCTTCAATGCCGCTGTTCTTTAGTCCCCATGTCTTCCCGTTGTCTGTTGACTTATACACGCCCACGCCAAACCCACAGGCGTATAGAGTGCGTTGTCCGACTGGACTATTCGGATCGAGTAATACATGCGTGAATGCAGTCTCATTCATGCCGGAGTTCGACGGGGTCCAATGACGTCCGCCGTCTGTCGAAATTCCAACGCCTCCACGATAGCTGCTCAAAGCATCTTCGCGCCGCCACATCTTGGGCCGGGGCAGGTCGTGAATCCCGCTGAATGCGCCCCAAACCAGGCCCTTGACCTGCGGATCGAATGCCAGCCAGTAAGTCGTGTTCCGCCACGGTTCCGGTACGCCGTTGGTCGCGGACTCCCAGGATTGGCCCCCATCCATGCTATGAAAGGCCCCTATGTCGGTGTAGTCGATGAAAATATGATTCGAGTCGAATGGATCGAACTGAACGCCATAGTCTGTCGTAACATCGAGCCCCCGAGTCGTCCATCGGTTATCCGCCAATCGCACGGAATTCACCTGCTCCCAGGTCTTTCCTCCATCCAAGGTCCTGTAAGTTCGGAATAAGTCGGTAGCATAGCAGATATCCGGGTTGCCGGGAGCTACGCCCAAACTGTAAGGTGCGTCGAACCAGATGCTGTTGCCGTTTTCCCACCCATGGCCAATTGCGCGCTGTTCAATCCACGAAGCATTCAGGTTCGCTGCGGCGTGGGTCGACTCGCGGAAAACGATAGACCAGGATTTCCCTGCGTCAACGGTCTTCGCAATACCGTTGTAAATGTCCTCCTCTGCCCCGCCGAATCTGAGGCTGCGAAAGCCAACATAAGCGATTCGGCCATAGGAACGCGCTACGCTCACCGCGCCGAATTGCCCGGTTTGCTGGCCAAGCACCGGCGTTCTGGATTGCCAGCTCTTGCCCCCATCTTCCGAGACGTATAAGTCCCCCTGGCTTGTGGTCGCGAAGACAATCGTCTTGCCGTCTGCTTCTCCCGCGCTTGCATGAGTTATCTCGTCGCCGGGCCCTCCCACGTGTTTTGGAGTGTCTGCCCGGTTTAGATACACACCGTGAGTGCCGACAGCCAGCCGGTCGCTGCCTTTGTAACTGAGCAGGAGGATCTTGTCCGATAAATACTCATGCTCCCCATGGAAAGAAACTCCGCCGTCTTTGGAAATCATTAGATCAGTGCTTCCGCTCTGTGGATCGAGATAGGCCATATGAACTATGTTCGAGTTACCGGCATCCACAACAATCTGACTTATCCTCAATCCAGTTACATAACTCCCGTCGTTGGAAGTCAGGCTATAGTCGGCGTGGTCCCCATTCTGGTGTTCAACAGTCTTTTTCGCCGGGTTGGGAAATAGCATGCGCCAGGTCTGGCCGGAATCGTCGCTGCGCCACAGGGCCTGACCGCCGGCAAAAATTCGTTTCGGATTTCCTGGGTCGAAGGCAAAGGTCTGCGTTCCATCGCGCAGGTTGAACATGCGCCAGGACTGCCCGCCATCGAGGGTAATGTAATTACCGGTCATATCGCAGCGCTCAACCACTACGCGCGGATCGAGGGGACTGACGGTGGGATCAATCATGGTACCGCCGCCGCCCGGCCCGATGATCTTCCACGCATCGAACCGCGGCGCGGGGCCTGGGGTCTGCGCGGCCGCAGCCACGGCCAGCATGGTTGCGGCAAGAACGGAATGCGTTCGCAGGCACATAATCAACGCTCCTATCCTGCTTGCTGAATCGTACATGTCGCTGGCGCTGCAAAGCACTTCTCAATGCTCGGCAGGCGCAGAGTGAGCGTAATGGCGCGCAGAACCATGAACAAGGAGAAGGCGCACCACAGGCCGCTATTGCCGAACCATCGTTCCAGCGCGACGGCCAGCGCCAGGTATCCGAGGAAGGAAATCAGCATGGAATCTCGCAGCTCGCGGGCACCCGTGGCGCCAATGAAGATGCCGTCCAATTGGTATCCCCAGACTGCGATCAGCGGCATGGCAATGGCCCAGGGAAGATAGCGGGCGGCGAGCAATCGGATGGTCTCCTGGTTGGTGAAGATCTGAATCAGTTGGCCGCCAAAGGCCAGGTAGACGAGCGAAATCAAGCCCGCAACAACGCCGGCCGCAACGGTGGACGCGCGCAGGACCGCTCTATAGTCTGCCAGGCGGCGCGCGCCAATCGCCTCGCCTACCAGCGCCTCGGTGGCGTTGGCAAATCCGTCCAGCGCGTACGATGCAATTCCGTGCAGGTTCAAGAGCACTGCGTTGGCGGCCAGTGTGGTGTCGCCGGCGCGCGCCCCGGTTCGCGTGAACCATCCATAGGCCGCAACCAGGCTCAAGGTGCGCAGCAGGATGTCGCGATTGAGCGCAAAAAGGCGGCGCAGACTGGGGCCATGGGTCAGGTTCGCCCAGCGGATGCGGCCTGCTTCAACCGCGCCGGAGAGTATTCTGGACTGCCACACAATGGCCACTCCCAGGAGGAGGCCGGCGTAGTCGGCAGTCATGGTGGCTGTAGCAATGCCCGCCACGCCCCAATGCAGCCATATCACCAGCCAAAGCGCCACGGCAACGTTGACCACGTTGATGACGGCCTGCACAGCCAACGCGGTGCGCGGGCGCTGCCGGCCCAGCAACGATCCCAGGATCACGTAGTTGGCCAGCGCCGCCGGAGCCGACCAGATTCTTGTGTGGCAATAAATCCCCGCATTGCGCGCCACCTCGGGACCGGCCCCGAGCATTGCGATGGCCAGCGATATGAGCGGCCCTCGCACGGCCAGAATCGCAACCCCTATTGCCACTGCCGAAAGCAGCGCGCGGGCAAAATGCAAGCGCAGTTCCTCATGGTCCTGTGCTCCATAAGCCTGCGCCACCAGGCCTGTGGTGCTCATGCGCAGAAAGCCGAAGGTCCAGAATACGGAGTTGAAGAATATGCCGCCCACAGCCACGCCGCCCAGCGCCGCCGGTCCCGGCAAATGGCCAGAGAGAATCGTGTCCACTGTGGAGAGCAGCGGCTGCGTCAGATTGGAGAGGATAAGAGGAATCGCCAGCAGGAAAACCCGCCGGTACCAGTAGGCCATTGGGTTGATTGTATCGGGGCAATTGCAAACAACGCCCCCAGATTCTTCTTACTGCCGGGCAGGCAGATTCCCCGTCAACTCCGGCGGCTGCACTGCGGCCAGCACTTCGGTTTCAGGTGGAAGCAGAGCCTGCAGCGGGCTCTCCAGCGCCAGCGCCAGCACCTCGTCCATCTGGTCCACGAAGTGCATTTTCATCGCCTTCTTGATGTTGTCCGGGAGTTCGGCAATGTCTTTTTCGTTGGCCCGCGGCAGAATCACCTCAAAGATTCCCGCCCTCAGCGCTGCCAGAAGCTTCTCTTTGAGCCCCCCGATGGCCAGCACCTTGCCTCGCAGCGTAATTTCGCCGGTCATTGCGATGTCGCGGCGCACAGGGATCTTGGCCAGCGCGCTGGCCAGCGCCGTAGCCATGGTGATGCCGGCTGAGGGGCCGTCCTTGGGGATCGCGCCTTCCGGCACATGCAGGTGCAGGTCCACGTTGCGGTAGAACTCGCGCGTAAGCCCCAGCGCGGCCGCCTTGCCGCGAATATAGCTGAGCGCGGCCTGTGCCGACTCCTGCATCACATCGCCAAGCTGGCCGGTGATGGTGAGCTTGCCTTTGCCGTCGAGCACCTGCACTTCCGTGGTCAGAATGCTGCCGCCCACTTCGGTCC
>CAYWMR010000034.1:0-19947 GCA_964458965.1 uncultured Occallatibacter sp.
CAAGTTGATTGATGGTTGCTTCATCGAAGGCGATGCGATCGAGCGAAACAAGCTCCAGGCAATTCTCAGGACAGACATCGACGCAGCCGCCACACAGAATGCAGGAAGTCGCGTCCGCGGCGTTGCCTTCAAAGACTGTATTGACCCAGCAGTGCAGGCAGCGCTGGGCTTCGGCCACGGCCGCTTCCTCGTCAAAGCCTATCTCGACTTCCGTAACTCCGGTGCGCCGGTTCAGGGGCAGCATGGGGATCGGTTGCCGCACAAGATCGAGCAACTGAAGAGGCATGGCTTGGCGCTCAAGCACCTCCACTTCCACAATCGGATCGGAATGCTGCGTCCCACGCAGGAACTCGTCGATACCTACGGCGGCCCGCTTGCCATCGGCCACGCTGTCGATGATGAGCCGGGGGCCGAACACGCAGTCGCCGCCCGCGAAAACACCGGCCGCAGAGGTCATCAACGTCTGTGGGTTCACCGCAATCAGGCCGCGCGGCGAAACGTCCACGCCATCCTCCGCGCCGAGGAATTGCAAATTGGGCGCCTGGCCAATGGCCATAATGATGGTGTCGCAATCCAGGCGCGTCTCGCTGTTCTCGAAGAAGGTCGGGCTGAATCGCCGGTTGGCATCGAAGACGGATTTTGTCTTCAGCACTTCAAGCGCCACGGCACGGCCGTTCTCGCCGATGATCTGTTTAGGGCCGAAGCCAGGATGGATGATGATGCCTTCTTCTTCGGCTTCTTCAATTTCTTCCAGCGCTGCCGGCATCTCGGCACGGTTCTCAAGACAAACCAGGTGCACTTCCTGCGCGCCCAGCCGCAAGGCGGAAAGGGAAACATCCATCATCTCGCGAGCAGCAACGGCATCCATGCTGCCCTGCGAAGGCTCGAAGTTTTCTACGCCGCCAACATGCTGGCGCAGCACTTCGCGGGCAGCAGAGCGGGCAACATCCATGGCGACATTGCCGCCACCGATGACCAGAACCTTTTTACCGATGGTGAACCGATAGCCGAGGTTGACGTTAAGCAGAAAGTCGATGCCCTTGTATACCCCATCCAGATTGACGCCGGGAATGGTGAGATCGCGACTACGGTGCGCACCAACCGCGATAAGCACTGCGTCGAAATCGCGGCGCAGATCGACGACGGAGAAGTCGCGCCCAGCCGCATGATTCAGCTTTAGCGTGATGTCGCCCGTGGCCAGAATCTCGCGCACCTGAGCTTCCACCACATCACGCGACAGGCGATACTCCGGCAAGCCTAGATAGAGCATTCCACCGGGAACCTGGGATGCTTCAAAGATCGTGACAGCGTAACCCATCAGCGCCAGGTCATGTGCTGCCGACAAGCCCACCGGCCCTGCACCCACAATAGCAATGCGGAAGGGAAGCCTCGGCTGCGTGCGGCCCGCGTTTACGTCAATGGGGTGTCGCGATTCGGGTCCGTGGCGTTCAGTGAGGAAACGCTTGAGTGCCCGAATGGCGATGGGCTTGTCGATCTCTCCGCGTCGGCAGGCGGTCTCGCAGGGGTGCGCGCAAACCCGGCCGCAGATGCTGGCCATGGGATTGGGCTCACGCGCAATCCGATACGCCTCTTCAAACTCGCCCTCGGCAATGAGCGACACATAACGGCCGGCATTGGTATGCGCGGGACAGGCCATCATGCAGGGGAAGTTGGTGTTCAGCCAATCCCTGTCAACCTTCTTGTCGACAAAGCGCTCGAGCATCCCGGATCCTCACCCGATTGATATGGAAAGCCAGGGCGGCCAGCAAGGACTGTGCCGCCCTTTGGTCTACTTGCTGAGCGTGAAGTCGGCGGAAGCGTCGCCAGCAACGTTCACTGGGTTGGATTTGCTCTTGGCGCCTTCGTTCCAGGCGGTCACGGTATACGAACCGTCAGGCACGTTTTCAATCTTGTATGCGCCGGTCTTGTCGGTCGTGGCGAAGTAGGGCGTTGGAGACACAATGAGATAACCAGCCATATCCGGGTGCACATTGCAGAAGAGCGCGACCACGCCAGGGTTATCGAATTTGAAGGATTGCCGCTGGCCCTGCGGCCAGGTGCCCAGGTTGTGGCTTAGCTTTTTGTTGCCGCTGATTGAAGGCCAGAAAACGTTGTGTGCAACGCTATCGCTATTCAGGAATTCGACAGTGGCCCCTTGTTGAATGGCAATGATGTGAGGCACAAACATCAGGCCCTTCTGGTCCATCGTGATGTGTTGAGTGGGAGCGGGGAACGTTTTGCCGGCAGGGGCTTCAACGTATACAACAGATTCGCCTTTGACTCCGGATACTTTGCCATGAATGGTGCCGGCAACCGCAGCTGTGCTGAGTGCGGCTATTGCCATGATTACGGGGATAGAGATGGGTTTCATAAGCTCTCCTGGTGGTGATTGCGTGTGAGTTCGGTTGGGCCCGGCGGGGAATTCAGCCCGCATCAGAAAACGAAGCGAGCCAGCAAATAGAGCGTGTTGTTGTCGCTGGCGTTGCGGCCCGCGCCGTCATAGTTGGTGGTCCCGCCATTGAACCGTGTGTAGTTGGTGTACTGTGCGGCCAAGTCGATGTTTTGATACGGCCAGTAGGAGACATTACTGATGAAGCCTTCACTTCGCGCTCCACCATTCGCGCTGCCAGATATCGCGGCCGGAGCGTATAAAAGGGGATCATTGGTTCCGTCCGTAAGGAACCAACCAAAGGTCCCGGAGAAGCGATTTCCTACGTGGTACTCGACATTGGCATCGCTCGCGTTCAAATGATGCGGACCGGGACTTGCCGTTCCCCCCGTCGCGTCTGCAACCAATGCGCTGTTTTCCCTCACATAGGTGGCGCGCGCAGAAAGCACATCCTTGCCAATCGTCTGGTCGTACTGAATGTCCGGGCCAAAGTCTGTATAGCTGTTTTCCGTCCCGGTAACGGCCCCTGGCGTAGCTTTCATATGTATGCCGTAGGCGCCTACTTCCACGCTTCGAGTTCGCCCGTTTTGCTGGAATGCAAGCCGCCAGTAGGGAGCAACGCCCTGGATGTTGTTGTGGCAGCAGGCTCCCGTCGTGGGCTGCGCGTCGCCAACGTGGTCGGAGCGATAAAGGGTACCGGCAAAGTACAGGTGCTGATCCCACATGGTGTAGCCGCCCAATCCCGCCACATCCAGGCCCAGCGCCCCATTGATGAGAGGCGATGCGGCCGGCGTCGGAGCCCCATTCGGGGCGATGAATGGATAGCCCCATGCCGGGGTGGCGTTCCACAGGTCTTCCAATGTCGGGTTGTTGTTCAGAGTGATGCCGTAATCCAGTTCTTTACCCGACGCCGTGGTCTTGTTGGCGTAGCGGATGTCGGTGTTATCTATGCTGAAATGATCGCCTTGCAGTTCATAGGTGACCTGTACAAAACTGCCCACATGGGAGGCCCAGGCTCCAGCCAGAAAGAGGGAAATATCCTGCGGAAACTGGAAGTTCCAGTTCTGGGTGCCGGGTTGGGGAACCTTAGTCCCAGTCACCGATGTTTCGAAAAACCCACTCAATGGCAGGTTCTCAAGCAGATTGAGAGAAGCGCGGCGCGCGCTGGGATCAGCGGTGATGCTCTTGTTCTGAGCGCGATCGGTGTACCCTAACAGCTTGAACAGCCGCCCGCCGTTGTTCAATTCCGGAGGCGTCGTATGGCAGCCGCTGCACGGCAATCCGGTCTGGCGAGCATAACTGGGAAGCGCCATCCCACTCGGAACAAATCCCACAGCGCAGGCTAGCAACCCTGCCAGACAGATTAGAAAGCGACGCCTCATGAACCCTCCTGTAGACAACCGTTACTCGACTTGGCGCACTCAGTTGCCGCGCGTAAATGACATTCTGTGATCCAGCGCACCGCCTGAATCTTCGGTAGTAGACAATTGTGATAGGGCTCACATGGATTCAGATGTGACAGCAGTCACTGCACATGAATCGCAATGTGGATACTCGGCCAAAACGCACGGGGAGGCTCTCAACAATAAGCTGCCGAGGGGCCAATTTGACTTGCCTGCGAGAGCGCCGTGCCATTTTGATAATTGGCCGGGGAAGGTGACCACGGTTAGGACATTACGTTCACGATTCGCCTGGTGCAAACTGACGACGAATTGAAGCCATTGTCCACCGTGCAGATCCTTGTCTGATGTTAGCGACTGACGTTGCTTCAGAGTGCATTGGCGCGTTCCACATGGTGTCCCTCCGGTACCGATCCAAGAGCGCTCGGGATCTCACTCGGTCGGCCAAGGATCCTAGCTATCTGGAAGGTTTAGAAGTGCTCTGAAGGGGTAGTTTGCGTGGATGATCGACCATCTGATAGTTGATATTGAGTTAACAACTCGCCATGAACCGCGAAACCGGATTCGGTGTAGACGGGGATGTCTAGCCCTCGCTCCAAAGCAATGGCAGTTTGCAGTCAAACTGAGAAGATTCGTCACCAAAACGCCGCAGCATTCTGCTGTCAGATCGCCCGGGCACCCGTCCTTTTATGGATCCTGCTGTACGACAACCCATACGTTTTGAAACGGCCAGATCGGTGAAATCCGGCTGTTTGTTTTGTTGGGTTTAGAGGGCGGTTTTCAGCACCCTTTTGGAACGGCGTTTATGGGGGCTCTTGCTCGTGAATTACCCGGTGGACAGTGGCTCGCGAGATGCGGTGAGCCCTGGTGATCTGGCCCAGGCTCTGGCCGTGCTGGCGATCCCGAACGATAGCCTGGCGATCCAGGTCGAGCGGTGGACGGCCGATGTGCTGGCCTTCAAGCCGGGCGCGCCTCATGCCGCCGCGCACCCTTTCGACGATCAGGCTCCGCTCGAGCTCGGCGATCGCGCCGATGATGACGACGATGGCCCGGCCCAGCGGCCCGCCAGTGTCGATCTGCTCGCGGAAGCTGACGAACTCGACGTTCAGCCGGTTGAGCTCGTCCAACACTTCGAGGAAGTGACGAGTCGAGCGGGCGATGCGATCGCAAGCCCAGGTCATCACGACATCGAAACGTCCACGGCGAGCGTCGGCCAGTAATTGGTCGAGGCCTGGCCGCCTGGCCTTGGCGCCGCTGATCCGGTCGCTGTACTCATGTACGATCTCGAGGCTGCGCTGGCCGGCCATCTGCCGGAGATCGTGCAATTGCGTCTCGCGTGGCCTACATAATCACACTAAGAGTCAAAATCACAAATTTGAACAAGTACTCAGGTCCCGCGACCGTTGTCATGCACCCCTTCTATTGTCATGCAAATCAAGAGAACAAGAGAGAATTGGGGCGACCGGAGCGACTATGGCGACAAAATGGATTCAATACAACTCCATTTCTTTCTAATGTTTATCTTTAGATTCAATCGAATAGCTACGTGTATGGCGGGAGGGAGGGATTCCTATCGCCCCTTAAACTACTGATTGTATTGTATTTGAACAAGTACAAGCGACAGATACCCGCAGATGTACCCACAAAAGTAAAGAGTCACCGAATTATTTTGCCGTTGAACCCGGCTTCGGACCCCATTTCAACGCTACGCGCATTGCCGGATGGCGGTCTACAGTCACCGGAGCCGGACGGAGTGCGTTCTCAGGGTGTAGGGTGGACTCCGCGCGTGTCCCAGAGTCCTGCCCGCTAACCCGTTGATTTTTCTGTTTTTCGATGCTGGCAGAAGCCGACCACGGAATTAGTTGTCCGGATGTCGGGCATCACTGCGGCTGAGACAATACCCAAATTGTTCCCGCGTGTGAATAAAAGGTAGCAATACACTTGGCAATGTGAGCGATATAGCATGGGAAGTGAGCTAGATCACCGCAACTCTCTCCAATCAGCGTAGTCTTCAGGTATGGCAAATCGTCTGGAGTTGCGCATCTTTTACGACCGCGAAATGCTCCCTGTGAGGGGCGTTTGCACTGTGTGTGCAGAAGAGATGCTGCAAAGAGAGAAGAAATTTACCTACTCACCGGGTGCTATCAAGTGGTTTGCGGATCAATTCAAACTTCATGTGGCCCTGAAGCACCCGAACAAGCCGGGGGTAGATTTGACAGAAGATGAATAAGCGCCTACTGTCGGGTCAGACTGCTGTCCCTTTCCACCTTTCCCGATCTACATGGAGCCTCTCGGAAACGAGGGGCTTTCGTGTGTCAGGGTCTCTTGACTGGCCTCTGCCCTGCGTTCGCTGCCATTCAGCTTCCCGGCGCTGCATTTGTTCTTTCGAGACTGTGAATGTCTTGCAGGCAGTGATTGCGGGCGAATGACCGCCAATCCGGAAGTAACCCCGTTCGGTCAGGGGTTTCAGTTTTTGGGCGGTGAGCTGGATCACAGTAAGGTGCGAATCGGCGACAACTCACTCGGAACTCACAAAATTGGCCGAGCCGGTGCTGGAAACGTGCATTGGGCTGTTTGCAACCTTTGACATCTCAGGCTAGGCAGTTGGCTGGACTTTGACCGACTCCTGATGAACAACGATCATGAGTTGTTCCTCTCGTCCATGTTGGGGTGCCCCGACTCATGCTCTTCGGGGCATAGTCAAAATGGTATTTGCAGGATTGCACCATCTTGGGCTTCAGAGTTGCATGACTTATGGTTTGACAAGCAGCCTGAAGATGATCTGGGCCTTCATTGCAGATGGAAGTACTCCTGACGCGCGTATTTTATAACAAGAACGTCCGGGCCAGCGTCCTTCCAAAGGGCAAAGAAGTTCTCAAATTCATGCTTGCTCTACTCTGCCCATTGCTTCAGCGGCAACGATCAGCCGCGGGCGACGGCCGCTTTGCGTGCGACAAGATTATATCCGATGGCCTTGGCTTCGGCCTCGATCGCGGTGAGGTGCGATCGGCCTTGCGCCGTTTGCCCGGCTTTCATCTCGAATTCGGCTAGGGCAAGGCGAGCATCGAGCTCCACCAGCCGATAGCCAAGTTGGTGCGATTTTGCGGCTACGGCAGCCAGTTCCTTGCGTGCCGCAACTCCGGACGGGGAGTGGGCGGCGTCCATTTGGGCCGCCTCGGCACGCGCAGCCGCAATTGCCGTTCCCCATTGAGTTTTCACGTTTTGACTTTTGAGGGCCAGGTCCCTTGCGTGTTGTGTCACTTCTTTTGCCGCTGCCGCTTTGCCTTCCGCGAGCAGTGCGCGAGAGAGGACGCACCAAGCCTGAATCTCATCGTCGCGCGCCTTCTGTTTCTGAAAGACATCCAGAGCCTGGCGTACTGCCGCCTCTTGATCGACCGGCGAGAGCGCTTCCTCAAGCGACAAATCCGCTATCCGGCGCTGCGTTTTGGCGGCGCTCAAATGCTCGCCCGACGAGGTCATGGCAGCAAGCGCTTTTTCGTACATCTTGCGAGAGCCAGAAAAATCGGCTTGCTGAAGTAGCAGATCTCCCAATCCCCACATCGCAAGGACGGAGCTATTCTGATCGCCGATTCTCTGCCAGATGCCGAGGGATTGCTCGTATCCCTGCTTTGCGCTCGCCAGGTCCCCCTGAAGATCGCTGATTTCCGCCAGGTACTGGTCGACGTAGGGGGCGGTTCCCGTATCCCCCGTTTCGCGGGATATCTGCAATTTCTCTTCGATCAGCTGCCTCGCACCTGGCAGATCTCCCAGAATCTCACGATCGCCCGCAATGTTCCCCAAAATCACTGCTTGATTATTCTTCTCATCCAGGAGCCGAAAGCTGGCCAGAGCTTCACGGAACATTTTCTCGGAGAGAGCGGGTTCGCCCTCATCCAGGTATACCGTGGCGAGATTATTCAGCGCGCCTGCAACGCCATGCTCAAATCCAATGCTGCGATAGATTTGAAGCGCCCGGTTGTACAGCCGGATCGCCTCGGGCGCATCCGTATCGGAGATTGCGTCGGCCCAGGTCGATAGAGAAACGGCGCGCCCCTTTTGGTCTCCGGCGCCGGCGTAGATATCCGCGGCCTCGCGGCAAGCCTCAACCGCGCTCTCAATTTGCGCCGTGTGTTGTCCGAAGACCCAACACTGGGTCTGCCGTGCACCGGCCAGAATCAAGCGCGATCCAGCGGCCTTCGCTTTCTCAACGGCGCGCGCAAGAGCCTGCTCCTCCTGTTTGAAGTCGTTCAGCGATTCCCACGCATCCGCCTCCACCAGATCGATGCGTGGATCGTCGGAAGCCGGAGGCGTGAGCTTACGCAGGGACTCAATCGTTGCCAGAGCATCGTGCGCCTTTGCGGCGCGAGCCTGTGCGGCGGCCAGCTTAAATCCGTAGTCCAGGGTGTCGGGGAACAATGTGAAAAGCGCGCGATAGACATCGATGGCCTTTTCGTTTTCATGCTGGGCCGAGCGGTACCGAGCCTCCACCAGCAGCTTTTCCTCGCGGGAAAGGTTGGCGGACATATCGTATGCCTGCCTGGCCTCCGCTTGAGCCTTCTTGTCGTAGCCTAGCCGGAGCCAGGCCTCGGCCAAAGCGGAGTGGGCGAGGGCAAACCTGGAGTCGGCGGCAATCGCCTGTTGCAGGAGATCACGAGCTTCCAGTGCATCGAAGACGCGCAGCCGGGCGAGCCCCTCCGAATAAAGACGAGCGGCGTCCCGATTGGCCGGCATTGAGGCGCGCACGCTCACGGCCTCCAGTGGGGAAACGTCTTCCACGCCAAGCTTCTCACGCAGCCGCGCGCCGGCCTGCGACACCAGATCGAACAGGTCCGCCTCGCCTCCCATCACGGCGACGTCGGCCACTGTCTCTCCGGCGGAGGTGTCTTGAAGCCTGAGGTCGAGGCGGATGCGGGTACTGGGTTTTTCGCCCACAGCGGTATAAGAGCCAAGCACGATCAAGTCGCTATCCAGATTGCGGTGAAGCCGGGCGAGCGTCTCGCGCGAGAAGCTGTCGGCGGCGGCCAAAGGAAGTTCAAGTTTCGTTCGCTCGACGTCCTCCCCGGAAACCAGCCGCAGTTTCTCCCCGGCCGCCAGTTCCGTGCTCAGCATCTCCGACAGTGCCGTGGATAGCCAAGCCTCCTCGGGGCGGCCGGAGAGGTTGCGAAATCCCAATACGGCAATCGAACGGCGGCGTATCCCAGGCGTACCCGCTGCAGTCTGCGCTGGGGATGCGCCGGTGTGAGCCTTCTTCCAGTAGTTCGTACCAATCATCCAAGTCGCAACCACGGCCAAGGCCGCGATCCCTACCGCCAGCACTACACTGCGGAGACTTATCCAGTTATCAAGGCCCTTCTTTTCGGTTTTGGCGTCGGCCTGGAGGGGCGCTGGAAAGGACTCCTCAACCACAATGTGGGCGCGCTCGCGTACCCGCTGCACGAGCACCTCGCCCGGCTGCGCCTCCGGGGAAATCACCATGGGCTCGGGCTCGATCGCCGACGCCTCCACCTGAGCCGCGAACTGATAACCGCGGCCGGGGATGGTCACAATCATCTCGGCCTTGTCCTCCAGCGCCTTGCGCAGCCATTTGATGTGCTGCGCCAGATTGCTCTCTTCCACGAAGGACTCAGGCCATACGGCCTTCATCAGTTCTTCCTTGGTAACCACTCGGCCGGGGTTCGCCACCAGAAAAATCAGCACCTCGAATGCCTTCGGCGTGAGCGCTACGCGGTGCCCGCTGCGAGTGAACGTGCGCTTGGCGGCATCGAGCTCGAACTCATCGAAGCGATACAAGCTATTGGAAGTCAGATACATAGCTCGCCTTCAAGAATCTTCAAAAGAATTCAGAAAGGAATTCAAGACATTTTGGCGCGGAGTGCGCTCAAGTAGGAATCGCCGATGCCAACGCCTGACGTTGCAAGGAGTATACCGATGAATTCGCAGCTGAACAATCCCACTGGCGAACAACCCGCCGGCGCAAAGGTAACCAGCCGGGATGGGCTGCGGACTGTGCGCCGGATCGAGGTGACGGTGGAGCGCGAGGTGATCTCGGTGCTGCATCGCACAACTGCTTCGAAAGGCCAGGAAAGCGATGGCGAGGAAACTTGCGCCCTGTGCGGTCAGACTCTTCCGGATTCAACAGTTGAACGCAACCAATCTCCGCCGACTCTGCTTGCGGATGCTGTTACCAGCTGCGCAATACCAAACGAAAAGCCAAAGGAATGAGGTGATGCGATGAATACCAATTCAGACTCCAGGAACTTCTGCTTCAGCGATGCTATCCGCTACCTTCTGCCGGGCATTCTCACCATGGGAATCCTTGCAGTAGTGGGAGCGGAAGTCCAGGCACAACAGCCGGCCGCAAAGCCCGCATTCCAGGCGGCACCCACACACGCGGTTCCAGCGGGCATGGCCGCGGCCTCATCCTCTACGCCGGCACAGCCGGGCGAAGAAGAGCAGGGTGCGTCCGCTCCCAAAAAGCCTGAAGACGGAATCAAGATTCACGGCCACTGGAAGTTTGTTGTCCACGACCCCGACGGCAAGCTGGTAAGCACGCGGGAGTTTGAGAATGCACTGGTCACGCCAGGCTCGGGAGACTCATTCCTCGGCGGGCTCCTTACCGGGCAGATTGTTGCGGGCGACTGGGCCGTATTTCTGTGCGATATCAACCCTCTCCCTATCCCAACCCCGGCTGCTACAGGCACTCCTAACTGTGGCGTGCTCGTCCCGAGTCCGACGAGCCTGAGCGGACAAGCCTGGTGCGGAGGAGGGTTGGCAGGCAGCTACAACATTACTTGTGCCACGGGGCTGAGCATCGGCACTCCGAACCTCTACACTTCCTCTCCAAACGGGAACGGAAATGTCGTACTGGCTGGGAACTACACGGCGCCCAGTCCCATCACCATCAGCTACGCGATAACCATACCTTATCTTTGCGTTACAAACGCCATTTCTCCGGCCGCCTGTGCCGGAACTCAAGCCGGCACAGACAATCACCTATATCCGTTGGTAGGCGGCTTCACCCTAAAAGCCATAGCGAGTCAGCCACTCCTTGCGGGGCAGGTTCTGACCGTCACGGTCACGTTCAGTTTCTCCTGATTTCCCATGATCGCGTGTGATGGGCTTGTCAGAAACAAATTCGCAGAATCAACGAGGTGAATCATGAAAATACGAAGCGGACTTCAGCAGATATGCGCGATTGCTGCGCTCGCAGCATTGCTGGCAATGCAGACAGCGCAAGCGCAGCAACCAACCGGCTCGTCCAGCGCAACGGTTCCCGCGCGGGCGGCACTTACGGCGGCGAACGCGGCACCAGCCAAAACCATTCAGCCCGCGGACGCTCGCGGCGAAGAACAGGAAGCCGTACCGGCACGCAGGCCGGGAGGCGAAGGTATCAAGGTCCATGGGCATTGGGTGCTGGAGCTGAAGAACCCCGACGGCAAGCTTGTGGATCGGCGGGAATTCGACAACTCGCTGGTGCAGAATGGGGCCGCCGTGTCAGGGCCGCAGCTCCTGGTTTTATTGCTGACGGGAGATATGAGCGCCGCCGGCATGGGCGTCGCCTTGATTCAGGGGCCGACCACAGCACCTGGATCCGATCCTTCCGAGTACTGCTACTTTGCCGTTCCTCCGGCCGGAATCAGTTGCTATATGCTTTACAACTCGCTCCTCCCCATCTATCCGAATCAGGGATCCGGCACAAACACATGGCAAGGGGGCCTCACCCAGACCGCAACTTTCGGACCCAACGCGTTTGGCAATGCTGCCGGCCCCAACGTCAACATAGTTCTGGCAGGAAACTACGTCGTCCCGGCCGGTCTCACCACAATCAACGCTGTCTCCACGTATGAGGCGGTATGCGGCAATCCGGCTCTTGGGTACGCCGGAGGATCGGTATCCAATTTTAGCTCCGGTCCGTCAACGGTGAGCCCTTCGGCATGCACCAACCCCAGTTTTATATTCAATCAGCCTAATTCGCAGGCTGTCTGGATCGCGGCCTTCACCAACACCAACGTGAGTTCAAACAACGTACCGGCGCCTCTGCTGGTGAGTCCGGGACAGGTGATTGCGGTGACTGTGACGCTCAGCTTTGCCTAAGCCTTTTGAGAGCCTTGAGCCACGTCTTGAGAGTTGCACATCAAGGAGGAGTTATGAAACTACATATTGGATTTCGACGGAGTGGGGCACTGCTGGCGCTGATTGCCTTTGCGCTTGCCGCGATGGGAGCGATTGCGCAGGAAAGGCCGGCTGCCCGGCAGACGGCGTCGGAAGGCGCACCCGCGGCGCACAGGCCGGGCGGCGAAGGCCTGAAGATTCACGGGCACTGGAAGATCGAGGTGCGGAATCCGGACGGCACGCTGGTGAAAACCTACGAATTTGAGAACTCGCTGGTCACACCGGGCGCGGCCGACGAAATGCTGTCCGGGTTGTTTTCCGGCACTTTCACGCAGGCGGGCTGGTCCGTTGTGGCCTCCAGCACCAATCCCACCACATTGTGTCCCACGAATGGAATTGCGGGCGCCAATAACTCCTGCACAATAGTGCCGGCGCTCGGCACCAACACTGTCGCATCCGGAGCCTACTGCGTCAGTTACGCGTGCTTCGGCGGGCTGACGGCCGTCGGTGTCCCTGCAAACCTCACCACAAACACATCTTCCTACCTTCAACTGCAAGGCTCCTTTACTCCCACCGCTTCGGGAAGCGTTACCAGCGTTCAGACGAATACGATTGGCTGCACATCGATTGGGACAAACCCAGGGGTATCGACCGTAACGATTTCTCAATGCTACAACGGCCTGATTCCAGGAACTATGGCATTCATCAGCATTCCGTTTACCGCTGCGACACTCTCCACGCCAGTGAACGTCCTGGCCGGTCAACTTGTGACCATCACCGTCAACATCAGCTTCTCTTAGCGGCTTTGGCTCGGAATCGGACGGACTGAAGCAAGGAGAAAAGCGATGCGGGAGCGCATGGCCAATTCGGGAACTTCCGCGGCAGAGCGGCGACCACGCGCCGGGCGCGGCATTGCGCCGGCCATCGTGGCCGCCTGCTTGTGCGCGGCATGGCTCGGTGGCGCGCTTCCGGCCGTCGCGCAGGATCTTTTTACCTGGACGCCCTACACCGGAACGCCCAACGGAGTGGCAACCTTCCAGGCTTATCCCGGCGGCCAGTCGGCTGACAATACGATCGTGCTGACCGTCTCCGGCATGGACACCGTCCAGGGTCCAACCTCGGGCCCCAGTTTTTTCATCAGCGGACCCAATGCGGCGCAGTTTCAGGAGGACACCAGCGTGTTGCCAACCTGCACCACCAAGCCGGGCAACGGGGATTATTATTCTCCTCCGATTATTTGTGCTTTACCCATCTACTTTATTGCTCCATCCACGCCGGGAACCTACACTGCGACGCTGACCTACGCCTTCCAGCAGGGACTCCTCCTCGGTCCCGCTTCTGGTTCCTGGTCGATCGATCTGAAGGCGACAGTTCTTCCTCTTCCTATTGCCTCCGAAACCGGGCACCTTGCCTTTGCGCCGACGTTCAGCAAGTTTGCCGGCACGGGCACGGCAGGATACTCCGGCAACAATGGGCCGGCATACGAAGCGGACCTCAACAATCCGGCCGACGTGGCTATCGACGGCCAGGGAAATGTGTATATCGCCGATGCCGCCAACTACGTGGTGCGCAAGGTGAGCACCGGCGGCGAAATCACTGTCTATGCGGGTACGCCGCAGAAAGGCGGCGACATCTATGGCTACACCGGCGAGGGCGGGCAGGCAACTTCGGCCACGCTGAATGCGCCCGTGGCGCTGGCCCTGGATGCGGCAGGCAACCTGTACATCGCCGACGGCATAGTAGCGGTGCGGGTGGTTAACGCCGCTACGGGCATTATCATCACGTACGCGGGCAGCAAGAGCTTCGAATACGGCTATGGCGGCGACGGCGGAAAGGCCACCAACGCTCTGCTCTATGAACCCGTGTCGCTGGTCTTCGATTCCCAAGGCAACCTGTACATCGCCGAGAGCGGCAGCAACGATGTTCGCAAGGTGGACACGAGCGGGATCATCACCACTTATGCGGGCCAGAATACGTTTGAGAACACTGCGTACGGCGCCACTCCAATTTATCCGGGCTACTCCGGCGATGGGGGCCCAGCCTCCGCGGCAACGCTCTTTCGTCCATCCGGTCTTGCAGTGGATGCCAGCGACAATCTGTATATCGCTGACGCATTTAACAGCCGCGTGCGCATCGTGAATCCCACCACCGGCATCATTACGACTGCCGCGGGTTTCGGCGCATTCGGCACCGGAAGCCTGGTAGAGATTGCCGCGGAGGATCTGCCCGCAACCACGGCCGAAATTACTCCCTATGGCTCTGCTGTCGATCCGCTTGGAAACTACTACATCCTGAATGCCTACGGCCAGATCTTCATGATCGACACAACGGGGAACATAACTCAGTTTCCCTCTGCAAACTACTCCAACTCCTTTCTCGAAGGCAGCTACGGCATCATCGACGGCTACGTTCCAGGCGAGGGAACTCCATTTCCAGGGATGAAGTTTTCCGGTTCCGGGGAGATGTTCATCGCCGCGCCGAATACCAATTCCGTTTATACCATCGCTTCGGTGGACGCGCTCAATTTTGGCAGCGTAAACGTGGGAACCACCAGCCCTGACCAGTACTTCACGCTCCAGAACACAGGGGCTGGGCCGCTCAACTTTGCTGCTACGCCGTACACTGTAGCCGGCAATTTTGCAGTGGACGAAGCGAACAGCTGCTCGTTCACAGCCACCCTGGCACCGGGCGGGACATGCAGAGTCGCCGTGAATTTCACTCCGCAAAGCGACGGCCCGCTTACGGGAACGGTAACCTTTGCCACCAATGCGCCTGGCGCGCCGCTGGTGGGTTTCCTGAGCGGCATCGGCGTTGGCTCGCTTCCGCCTACTGCGTCTCTCGGTGCACGATTGCTCTCATTTCCGCCCACGCCCGTGGGTGGACAGTCCACGCGACAAACAACGCTGACCAACACGGGCAGCACGGAGTTGACCAACATTGTCATGACCATCAACGGCGCCGATCCGGCAGACTTCTCTGTAGACCCAGCCACCACATGCGGCACAATGCTGGCCGGAGGCGACCAGTGCATCATCGTCGTCGATTTCAATCCTCAAGCGCCCTTAGGCTACACGGCCACACTCAATGTTGCGGACAATGCGACGAATGCACCGCAAACGGCAACGTTGCAAGGATTCGGAATCGCCAATATCGTGATCGGCGAGAATTTAACCATTACAGATGCACCCCCTGCGGTCTTCGTTATTACCCCCATCTTTGTGAATGAAGCCGTTCATTTCACTGATACGGAACCGCCTTCGGGTGCACCGCCGATTCCGTTGCCCATCAATGAAACCGTTACTACCACAGATACCGAGTCGGAGATCCCGCCCACGCCGCTCTCTATTGCCGAAACCATCCTTACGAAAGATGCAGGGGCGGTGATCCCGCCGCCGTACCTTGCTATCCGCGAGACCATTCATACAACGGATGCGCCGGTGCTGACGCCGCCGGCGATCCTCAATGTTACCGAAACGATCGGTTTGAGCGATCCGTCAACGCAGACGCCGTCCATCCTGATGCCGATCCTGGAGAAGATTGGCCTGGATGATGTGCCAGCGCCGACTCCATCTATCGAGCTGCCTATTGTGGAGGCAATAAGTCTGGGGGATACGGAACTACTTCCAGAGAAGCCTACCATCAGCTGGCCGGCCCCGGCGCCTATCCCTTACGGAACGCCCCTGAGCGGAACGCAGCTCGATGCAACCGCATCGGCCCCCGGAATGATTGTCTACACGCCGCCCGCCGGGACCGTGCTGACGGCTGGATTGTACATGCTCGATGCAAGCTTCACGCCGGCCAATCCGAGTCTGTACACGACTGCAAGCGCCACCACATACGTCCAGGTAAACACGGCTCCGCTCACCGTCACCGCTAACAACGCAACGCGGGAGTATGGCATTGCGAACCCCGCATTCACCGGCACGATTACCGGGGTCGTGAACGGCGACGCGCTGACCCAGAGCTTCGGCACTTCGGCTACTGAGCTCTCGCCGCCGGGGAATTACGCCATCGTTCCTTCAGTGGCCGGAAGCAATGTGACCAGCTACAACGTGACCGCCGTTCCGGGTATCCTCACCATCACCAGGGCAGCGCCAGGAATTGAACTCACCGCTTCGACGACTGCCATCTCCGCGGGCTCGCCTGTGACGTTCAACATGCTGGTCGGCTCCACAACCAACGAGACGCCAACAGGAACGATGACGATCTACAGCGGGTCTTCCCAACTGGGCACGGCCACTCTGAGCAACGGCGCAGCAACCTTCACGACCGCCAAGCTTGCGCCAGGGAGCGACTCGGTGACGGCGGTTTACAGCGGAGATACTGGCTTTTCACCAAGCACGTCAAGCCCCGCTTTTGTTGAGGTCAGCGATTTCAGCCTTACAGTGTCTCCGGGTTCCGCAATTGTGCTGCCAGGCGGCAAGGTGTTGGTGACACTCACCGCATCGGCAAAAGGCGGAGCATTCACCAATGCCATCGGCTTCTCCACAAGCGGCTTGCCTGCGGGAGCCACCGCAACCTTCGATCCGCCCATCATCACGCCAGGAGCCGCATCGGCGGAGAGCACGCTGACCATCGTGGCCCCTGGCTTGAAGGCAGACAATCGCGCCCCGCGGACCGGAACCCCGCGGACCGGTCTCGCCATCTGTGTCATGCTGCCGTTGCTGGGAATCCTGCGCATACGGCGCGTGCGCCGGCGCGCATTGCGGCGATTCCTCACTGCACTGCTAGCCGTTGCCGGAGCAGTCGGAATCGGCGGCTGCGGCGGCTATTTCTTCTTGCAGCCGCCTCAGAGCTACACCATCACCATCACTTCAACCAGCGGCACGGATGTGCACTCCACCACGTTCCAGTTGACGGTGGAATAGAGGCACGCATGAGAACCTGCACCCTGCTTACGGCGGCAATCCTGACCCTCGCATCGTCTTTGCCGGCGCAGGTAGCGCGCAGCGTGATGAGCGGGGCAGAAACCGGCCCGTTGGAAGTTGCCCTGGCCTACAGTTCGCTTCGCGGCAATGGTTCTCCCGCGGGCTGCGAGTGCTTTTGGCTGCAAGGCGGTAAAGCTGAGTTCAATGCAAAGCTTCCTGTGCTGCTTCCAACGGGATTCACGATGGTGGGCGAGCTTGCAGGCCAAACCGTCAACAACATCAACTCCGCGCACCAGGATATCAGCCTGGTTTCGTATCTCTTTGGCGTGCGCTACTCCTACCGCACGCGAAGCGCGATGGTTCTATTCGGTCAAGCGCTAGTTGGTGGAGTGCATGGATTCAACGCCATCTTTCCCAACCCCAAAGGGACTATGGTTTCTCCCGACTCTCTGGCTACAGCGCCCGGCGGGGGTCTTGATATCGGCCTCTCACGCCACCTTGCCCTGCGCCCATTCCAGGCCGATTACTTTTTCACTCACCTGCCCAACGCCAAGAACAACCGGCAGAATAGCCCGCGGCTGGCGGCGGGAATCGTCTTTATCTTTGGCTCAAATCAATAAGGAACGCCAGAAAACCTTTAGATGACCGTTTCGCCGGGGTGTGCTGCCGGCTCATCCACGCTCAACTATCTTGAATTCATTGGCTCCGTACAGAATAATCGCCACTTGGACGCCGTCGCCTCGCAACGTCAAGTGCGCGCCGGAGCGCACCAGTGCGGAAACAACTGGCTTGAACTCGGCCTCGTATCTGAGATTAGCGCCGCTCCTAGCTTGCGCTGATCCCGCGCCCGCCAATTAGGGCGCGCGTTCAGCGGCCCTCGTTTCACCGCCCGCACATGCAATTTGACAGAGACAGCATTACCGCGTACCGTCAATCCACCGCAATCGCTTTCCCGGAACAAGCGGAAAGCCTCCCGGAAACGAGGGGGCTTTCGCGCGTTGTTGATGAAGAGCCTCTAACCTGAAAAGGAGAGATCATGGCATTTGAGCGGGACCCCATGAGATGGTCGGGAATTCTCCGGGGCGGCGGGCAAACTGCAAATTGTACAGTTTCGGCCTTGAGGGTTGCCTTGTCGGGTACGAGACTCTTCAAGGACTGTCTGTATACGGTTCTGTGGGTTTCGAAGCCACTGCCAGACGGCGATTACAAGTTGTCAATTGATGACAAAACCGTTGCTATGCGCAACCTGAAGGGTAGCTGGCGAGAAACTGCGGTTTGAATTGTTAGAGGTTCATTGTGGGCCGGATCGTCTCTGGCGGCGCATAGATGGGACACTGCCGCGCTCGCCGCAGCCTATTTCTGCGAAGCGGCGCGTGGTGGTTCAAGGCGAGCACGCGCACCAGCAGTTCGGATTCCGTCAGCGTAACTGGACAGCCGTAGGCTGCGAACACTGCGGCGTCTCGCTTGCGATGCACTCCCGCCAGCCAACTGGAAAGGGGAGCCAGGGCGCGGCGCGGCGTGGTTTGGCGCTCGGGGTGATTGGGTGTCGCAGGGGATGGCTCCGGCCTCGGGTGCGCTCATGCGTGGCTCCCCGCTTGGAAGACCACCAGCGACGAGGAATCCGACTGGAGCCGCACGGAGTGCGTTCTCAAGGGGGTAGGTTGGATTCCGCGCGTGTCCCAGAGTCCTGCCCGCCAACCCGGAAACTTTTTCATTTTTCGATGCTGGCAGAAACCAACAGCCGAATTAGTTGTCCGGCCCCCGCCCCATCGCAAAGCCTCAGACGGGTTTTGCTCATTTGCGGGCAGAACACATTAGAACAAAAAATGAAGGAAAAATCGGCGCAAAATGGAAAGGCTTGTCTATGATGCCGCGTCCCTGCTCTGCGACGGCTCCCCCTTGGCCCCGTACGACCACCAGACTGAAACAACCCCGCGTTCCCCAATCCGCCTTCAGTCCATTGGGCATCTCGGGCAGTGGGTCACTGCTAAGCTTTCGATATTCGGCTCGAAGTCTGTTGATCAACCATTTCCTTGATAACAGCTAATTCCTCATCGCTCAAGTCTGCAATCGACCGCAGGCAATTTCCCATCCATGCGTAAACCCCTCTTTCTGAAGAATGAACCTCCTCCACCCAGGAAAGTCCATTTCCATGATTGAGCAGCGCTGCGTCTCTAATTCGGAGATTGCCGGCTTCAGTCGGCTCGTAGTCCGGGTGAAGGCATACCTTAATCACGCCAGCCCCGATCTCAGTTTCGAGCTTCTTCCGAACTTCGTTGGAGGATTTTGCGTCGCGAATTGCATCGTCACGTACGAGAAGGATATTTGTGTAGCCCATTCTTTCCCTCAATTCACAAGATTCTCGTCCAAAAGGCGGGACTCCGAGGAGTACGAAATAATTCTAGCTTCGTTGACTCGGCCAGTGAGCCGGACATTTGGAAGTTGTCCGGCCCTACCCCATCGCAGGGTCTCTGACTGGTTTTGCTCATTCACGGGTAGAAAGAATT
Organism: uncultured Occallatibacter sp.; assembly: GCA_964458965.1. Lineage (GTDB taxonomy): Bacteria > Acidobacteriota > Terriglobia > Terriglobales > Acidobacteriaceae > Telmatobacter. The sequence continues at coordinate 19,277 of CAYWMR010000034.1, forward strand.
AGGACAAAAAGATGAAGGGCGACCCAATGGATGCGCCAACGAGTCAACCCGCGCACACTGCAACTCAATATTCTGCAATGTTGGCAGGAATTGGAAATCGAGTTAGTTTTTTGGGGGTGGTCAATTTATCGTCTCACGACTTCCACACTAGCTTTGCAATTGACTTGAATGCAGAAACGCCAAGCGCGCCCCGCGCCCGCGCCTTGGAACCAGTCTTACCTAAACACTTCGCGACATCCTTAAAACGAGCTTCCCAAATCTCGCGGGCCTCAAGCGTAGCGTTGTCCAGCAATACAAGAATCACCGTGTCGCAAGGCGCGTCAAGCTTGATTCTGGAGATTCGCTGGCCGGGCTTTGCTTTGGCACCATAGGCCCGGCCTTTGATTTGGATTCGTTCGGAGCCACGCAGCGCGTCATAGCCTTGAGTTCGAGCGGGAGCCAGCGCCAATCCGAGAATCTCGGCAGCGACGTACTCGGCAATCTCTCCTGTGACACCGAGAGGTTTTCCGGTCAGTCGGTAGAACTCTGCGGCTAGTGGCTTCACGACAGCCAGAATCTTCCGCACTCTTTCGCTGTTGGACTCGTTCATGACTTTGATGAACCTCCACCATGTACCTGCGAAAGCTGTTCAATTGGCGTTGAACTCCAATTCAGGCCGGTGTTGTCGGTGG
>CAYWMR010000035.1:0-19946 GCA_964458965.1 uncultured Occallatibacter sp.
GGCGTGGATGGAAAGACGACATTCAGCGAAGGCGTTCTGGTGGGCTATCGCTGGTTTGACCGAAAGAATATTGAACCGCTCTTTCCGTTTGGGTTCGGCCTCTCGTATACCAGCTTTGCTTACTCAGGAATCAAGACCAGCGCCGCGGCAGATGGGGGAGTGGATGTGCATGTGAAGATTCAAAATACCGGCGCTGCGAGCGGCGATGAAGTGGCGCAGGTTTATCTTCAGGCGCCGAACGATGCTCCCGCGGGCGTACAGTTTGCGGACAACACTTTGGCTGGATTCGAGCGCGTCCACCTGCTGCCACACCAATCGCAAGACGTTGTTATTCATATTCCGCTGCGGCAGCTTCAATACTGGTCGACTAGGCAGAGTCGATGGCTGACTCCTGAGGGAAGTCGAACCATCTGGATCGGGAGCTCCTCGCGCGATCGCAGGCTTGAATGCCGATTCGATCTCAAGTGAGGTTGCGGTGCGGTTTGCGCGCCGCCGGATTCAAGGAGAGATGTACCGATGAAAACTCGAAGAGAGTTTCTTGAGTTGGCGCCTGCCGGTCTTCTGGGCGCTGGCTACGTCGCCACTTTGCAGGCGCAGCCCATTCACCAGCCTTCGCTGAAGCTGTCTCCGGCCCAGGCCGTGTATCGCCCGCTTGATGAGGTTACGCTTCTCGGCACTGGCGCGGGCCGGTTGCTGCTGCTGGATGGAGACGGTGTTACCTATTTCGACAAGGAAGTGAAGCTGCCGGTATCCTTTCGGCCCGGTGGTGCGTTGGGCACACATACGGTGCTGCTGTTGGACGCCGAGCACAAGCTTCTCGGCCACGCCAGTTTTCAGGTGGACACACATACCGGGATTCGCGAGCCGAGCGGCGAGTTTCAGCATCTGCTGGACACGCTGTATTGGACCATGGCTTCGGATGGTCCGATCGGCGCGCGGCGTCACAATGGCCGCGTGTATACCTACTGGGTTGACTGGCTTCTTGACAATACAAACACACTGAAAGGCATGCGCTATTTTTGGCCGGAGGTTCGCCAGAGTTTTGAAATATTCTCTGTCACCCAACGCGAAGACGGCATGATCTGGGAAAACCATATCGACCGAACGCCGCCGGAAAGCGACTGGGACAGGCGCTTCAAATACGGTGACTTTTCGCGCTCGGCGGACGGTGGCTATCTTGGTTTGCGCCGTGCGCCGGTTGAGAACCACGTGGAAATGTACTTTTTGGAAGCCCTCTACACGGTGTGGAAGACGACCGGGGATGACGCCTGGATGCAACAGCATCTCGATCGCGCGTTGAAGGCCGTGCGTTACTCCACCAGCGACCCATACCGCTGGTCGAAGAAGTTCGGCCTCATCAAGCGAGGGTTGACCATCGATACCTGGGACTTCCTTTGCGATAGTGAAGCCGCATTGGTCGGCGGCGATATCATGGTCATCGATCTCAAGAAAACGCACTTTGGAATTTTCTTCGGCGATAACACAGGATTGATCGCTGGCTGCCGCTATCTTGCAGAGATGCTCGACAAGGCGGAGCGTGCGCAGGATGCAGGCGAGATGCGCAAACTTGCCAATGAGTTGGAAGATCGGCTGAATCGTATCGCGTGGAATGGGCGTTTCTACACGCATTGGGTGGCTGAGGATCCGGAGTTCCTGCCCGACCTGGGTGTCGATATGAGCAGTCAGGTCTCGCTTTCCAATGCCTATTCATTGAACCGCGGCATTGGGGCGCAACATTCCGGCGCGATCATCAAGACTTATGCGGCAATTCGGAAAGAGATGCCCGCGACCTCACCGGGGGAGTTCTACTCCATCTACCCGCCATTTGCAAAGGGCTTCGGGTCGGAGCAAGGCATTTGGGACTATGTGAACGGCGGTGTGCTCGCATGTACGGCGGGCGAACTGGCGCGCGGTTGCTTCCAGCATGGCTACGAAGAGTATGGCGTGGATATTCTGCGCAGGGTTCATGAGATCACGAAGCGGCATCGCGACTTTTTGCCTGGTATTCTGCGTGGCAAGCAGCCTGAGCGTCCGCCCACCAATTTTGTTCCGCTCGATTTGAGCGCACAGGCTAACTGCGACACCGGCCAAGGCGCCGATGGCGTGCCTGGCTGGGTAGACGAGCCGAATAACTATCTAATCGACTTTCCGTCAGGAGAGCAGTCGTTTCGCGGCGTGACCTTCCGAATTGCATCTGCGCAGGACAATGGCCACCGCGTGTGCATTGGCGTCTCCGCATCGGAGAAGTACGCGGCTAGGACGCAGGTTCCCGTACATAAAACTGGCCGGGCCTTCTATCTGCTGCATGCGGGCTCAGGTCGCGGTGCAACCCTGGGCAAGTTGACGATTCATTACGAGGACGGAAGCAAAAAGATTGAATACATCGAACGCGGCGTCAACGTAGGCTCATTCTGGGCTCCGGAAGATCTCGAATTCAATAACCGGTACGGCGCTCTTGCGCAGGAGCGCATGCAGGTTGCCTGGCGGGGCAAGAGCGGACTGATTGACAATGTGGGAGTTTGGATCACCGGCTTCGAGCCTCATAAGAGTGACATCGCTATCGCATCATTGGAACTGGAGAGCGTGGAAAGCGACTCGAAATGGTTTGTGATTGGTATAACTCTTTCTAACATGCCACCGTTCCTTCCACCCTGGACCGATGTCTCGACAGGGATGCCGAATAACTGGGGAGCTGGGTGCGTGACGGCGGCGCTGATTGAAGGGCTTGCCGGCGTGGAAGACACAGGAGCTGGTTTTCGCACGGCGCGGATATCGCCGCGATGGCTCGCGGCTGGTAGCAAAGAATCTCAGGTGAGCGTGCGTTATCCTGCGTCACGCGGCTACGTGGTCTACCACTATCTTCAGGAGGGCAACACCATCACACTCGATTTCACGAGTTGTGCCGACAAAGCGACTCTCCGTGTGCCGTTGCCGGCCGGCGGGCGTGTGGCGAGTCTGCTGATGAACGGAAAGGCCGTTGTTCTAAAGTTGGAGACCGTGGAGCAAACTGAATACGCAATTGCGGAGGTTGAAGGGCGTGGGGCGCATCGCCTGACCTGCATTCTTCACAGCCCATAAGTGAGAGTAGCGCCGGCCTCCCGGCCGGCTGTCGCTTGGACCTCCCGGTCCACGCCGCATTCTTGCGCAATAGGAAAGACGCACCAGCACACCGGCAAGCTCTGTTTCCCTCGTACGCAAAACACACAAATAGTATGCTAAAAATGCGCAAATTCGCATCTAAAACGCACTAAAAACGTTGGCTTTTCATGTTTTCATGTGGTGCTAACAGGTCGTTTCCTCGAAATAAGTCAGGCCAAACCCCGACGTTTGTGACTCGCATCGCTTCCGCCACAAATACGTCCTGCTATACCCGGACAGAATCCGCTTTTTGGCGGGCTTATAACCACAGTGGTCTTGCAGATGCGCATTTCTTAGTGAGTCCATCGCAGCCAAACTCAAGCGGTCGAGTCGTCACTCCAAACCCCTAATCGCTAATCCCTATTCCCTAATCCCTAATCAAAGAGTCATAACTTCGCCGTGTTCGTCATACGCGCGATAGCCATAGCCGGGCACTGTCTTGCCGTTGTACGTCTGCGGTTCAGGTGCAAGATTCACGACGATCGAACGCCCCGAAGAGAATTGTGTTCGTTCGAGTGTTTCGTCGCTGGAGAGAAATGCATGATCGTCCAATGAGTCTGTACTGATGGATGCGAACCATGCGTCCACGTGGCGCGTGGCGCGCATTCGTTCATACGCTTCGCTTCGACGGTCAAATGGACCCAGCTGAGTCAAGGTCGCATAGCCCCATAACATGTCCAATAACCATGCGGGGTATTCTTTGCCGGCCCCAACACCTCCTGCCCACTCGGCGCCAATGGGATCGCCAGTGTAGCGTCCGCTAACCACGGCGTCATGGAAGACCAGGGGCCACAACGGAATGGACTCGCCGGGGATGCGCACGTGCCGGTTCTCGCACCAGTCAATGTAGGGGACCGCGAAGTCTGCGCCTTCCTCGCTGCCAAGCACAACGCCACATTCCTTGAAGAACCTGAGAAGCTGCGTCTTGTTTGCGACATCGTCGATGCGGCGTTGCAGCTTTCCACCAGCGTAAGACTGATACGCCTGCACAGCGGTTGTGGTATCGATAAACATGGCTCGAGGGGCAAGCTGTTGCACCATCTTCCAGTTGCGCCGCGCATAGGAAACTCCCGCGGCGGCGTTGAGTATATACGCCTGCCCTCCGTCCCAATAGCCACCGCGCATGGGCCGCTGTTGCCTGGTCCGGTTCACCCCGTCAGGCCAACTGGGATTGTGTTTGTAGCTATCCTGATAATTGTCATGCAGTGCGACGGTGATGGGCCCACTGGTTGCACAAAGGGAGCGAAGTTCGTTCACGCTGCCGAGCCGTTCATCGGGAGGCCAAATGTCCGGATGTGACCAGTCGTATCCACCGCGAATCCACCCCCGCATCACCACGATTGCGCGTTCCACCCCAGCCGCAGGCAGCTCGCGAAGTACCTGCGCTCCCTGCCGGTGCGTCAGGTGGATTTGGAATCTGCCTGCAGGATTATCCGATGGCGGAACGGCGAGCCTGTCCTCATAAAAGCGCGGAGCTTCGGCAGGCTCGGCCTGCATGCATGAGATCAATTGCCCACTGGTAAGGGAACTAAGCGCCGGCGTTTCGAGCAGTTTGCCGGTCAGGCTGCGATGCATTCCATGGCCTTGTGCCCAGACGCGAAATGCTTTGGCCAGGGCAACATAACTGCCGCGGGTAAACTCATAACGGATTTTGCGGGTTCCGGTCCACTGGCCAAGGCGCTGCAGCCACATTGGCGCGGCAGCCATCTCGGTGGCAGAGATAACCGCGTCCGCGCATTGCTCCTCTGGAAGGATTGCAAGATAGCCAAGAGACCCGCGAAGGCCGCCGAACCAGCGCATGTTCATTGCGGAAAAGAACGGCCAACAGTGCCTGCCTTGCAGGGGCGAGCGCACCCAGCGCCCAACATGTTGCGGCAGCACCAGGCTGTCACATCCAATCGCCGTTGGGAAGGAAAGGCTTGGCAGGGATGCGTCGATCTGCTGAATTTGCCATTCGAGCGCGCTCCCATCGATGGCCAATGCAACATGAAATGAGCCCCGGCTTTGACCTTCGGTATCGAGCACCCAGAAGCGGTATCCGTTCCCTTCGGGAATTCCTGAGAATCTGCCGGGATATTGCTCACAGATGGATCGGTCCGTTCGCAACCAGACCGCGCCTTCGTCTACGGGGCCTTCCTCCTGGAAAGCAACCGGGCCGAATCTCCACTCAGCCTTGTTCCGCTGGTCTACAACGATTGCCGTGGCATCGGAAAGCAGTCTGACATGGAGAGCGTCGCGAGAAAGGTCAGCAAGGACGCCCGGAATTTGAGAGGCAGTAGCGGGGTACGGGTGTTGCAGGTCAGTGCCGGTTGCGACGGTCGATGGCGACAGTCCGGTTGCTGCGGCAGCAACCATCCCTTGCAGGAGATCTCTTCGTTTCATGTGCTTCTTTCTTCCTCAAGCCGCGCAATGCCCGGCCACGAGCCGGCTCCGTGATCGGTCAAGCCCTATCCCTCTTCTTATCCCCTTCAATGGCGCGATCCTCCTGGGCCTTGTTTGCCCTCAGAGACGCTCCTGTAACCATCTTGTACTCGGTAAAGTTATAGGGCGGCACAGCCTGTCCGCGCAGGATACTCAAGCCGAGTGCGATTAATCGCTCTCCGTAACTTTCTGCGGAGTGATCGACTGACGCAATAAAGGGACTGCCGGGTTTCTTGATCTCCTCAATCGCTTCTGCAATACAATCCTGACCGGCGATCGCCACGGACTGTTCCCGATGAAGTTCACGAACGGCTTCCAGCACCCCCAGTGCGACGGTATCGTTATGCGCCGCGATCAGAATTCCGCGATCTTTGGGATGGCGAGTGAGAAACTCCAGTACCAGTTTGTACCCCTTGTCGCGTAGTCCTCTGCTGTCCATTCGAACGAAGGATTCGATTGCCAGATCGGGAAGCAGAGTGTGAATTCCGTTGAATGCTCCAGTGGTGCGATTCTGTACAAATTCGCCTGCTTGCTCCATATCCAGGCCAAGAACCCAAGTTACATTGGACTTCCAATGCTTAATCGCGTAGCGGGCAAGAGCTTCTCCTGCGGTATACCCCATGCGGTAGTTATCGGCTCCAAAGTATGTGGCGTGCGGGTGGGGCATGTCCACTGCCACCAGGGGGATGCCGGCGGCGGCCATCTTGTCTGAGATGAGCGCCGCCACGCTGTACTCGATTTGAAACTCGATGACCAGGTCAACATTTTCCTTCACTAATCGCTCTGCGTTTCGCACCGCAATCTGCGGGTCATAGTGGTTGTCGAGAACCAGCAATTCGACTCCGTTTCGAAGTGCCGCCGACTTCAGGCTGCTGGTTACGATCTCAGAGAAAGGCATATCCGAGGACTGGGCGGCGAAACCGAAGCATATTTTCTTGGGCTTGCTGGTGAGACGATACAACCCATCCGGCCCCTGGGCCACGTATCCCCGGTGCACACAGGTTTTCAGAATTCGGTAGATGGTGGTTTTGGGCGCTTTGACTTTCTGGTAGATTTGCTCCAGCGAGAGCGAGCTCTTCTCGCGCTCAAACAGCTCAAGAATATCGAACAGTTTGGAGACAGCGGGAACAAGATAGGACTTCTCCGGCTTGAGCCTTGATACCATCACCGTTTGAGCCCTTTCTCGGCGCCGCCCTCGATCGGGGAGCCGGATGATATGCTGTTCTGCCTCAATGTATTATGAACAGACTATACATTCCACACAGTTTTGAAGCCAGAGGCAATTTGTCATGTTGAGCCTGGTGGTTCCATGAAAGTTTTCGGGATGGTTCCATTCTGCCGATACACCCTCCGGCGCGTGAACGGGGCGAGAGGTTCCACTCACGCCCCGCGCTCGGGTTGAAGATTGAGCCAAGCAGGCTAAAACTCGAAACGGCCCCCCAGTTGTAGGTAACGCTTCTGGTTTGCGCTGGTCACGGTGCCGAAGTTCCCGTCGGAGACATCGTTGGCCATGGACTGCCAGTTGGTGCGATTGAACAGGTTAACAGCTTCGCCGCGAAGGAAGAACTTCGACTTCTCCGCGACCTTCGGAATCGGTAAGGCGAATCCCTTGGATATACTTGCATTCACTGAAGCGTATCCCAGGTTACGGAAGCTGTTCACGCCCTGCTGACTGGTCACAGATTGCGTGCCCACACCCGCGGGATCGGTGAACTGAGCGGCCGTGAATGCTCCCTCAATCGCCTCTGCGCGCGTGAAGCCCTTACGCTTCGATCCGCTGTAAGTTGGGAACCCTGCGCAGCCGCTGTTCCCATTGAAGTTGGCGCAACCGTCGTTCTGGTAATCCACGCCCTCGTGGGCAACGGAGAAGGGCGTTCCAGTCTGGGCGATGATGATCGTTCCCAATCTCCAGCCGCCAACAGCTTCATTGAACAGTTGGCTGCTGCCAAGCTTCGGTATCTCATACGTACCGCCGAAGGAGAAGGAGTTTGCAACATCGAATCCGGCAACTCCGCGATAGAACTTAGGATCGTAGACGCCCTTCCAGATGCTGTAGGTGTTGCCCGTGCCTGTGCTGTTCGAGTCGCTGGTTGTGGGCGCGTCCTGGATCGCTTTTTCCCAGTTGTAATCTGCCTGGTAGGTGAGCCCCTTGTAGGTCTGCCGCAAGGTCACAATCATTGCATTCCAGTTGCTCGATAAGCCGTTGCGCCCATAGTTCAATTGGCCCCACTCCTGCGAAGGCCGTGTCTTGGGCGAATTAGGCATCAGGTTGTAGTCGGAATTGCCGCCCCCGCCCGCGCCGCTCGATCCATAGATCAGATCGAAGCCTTCGCTGCCTGCGTAGGTGATGCCCACGACCATGTTATGCGCAAACTGCTCCTCGACACCCAGTGAGTAATTGGCATACTTCTCCGGCTTGGTGGTCGGCTGGAAGCCGTTCAGGTTGGCAGAGAACACTGCGGTGTGCGCAGCATTGGAGTAGATGTTGCCGGAGGGGTCTGTGCCAAAGGTTGGATACGAGTAGGTGTATCCGTACGGGGCAGAGGTGGATGTGAAGTCGCCATACGGCACCACGCTTGTTTCATAGAGGCTGATGCGGTTTGGCGGCTGGGTGGGCAGGTTGCCTGCGATCTGGAACGGCGTAAGCACGTTTTCGTATATGCCGATTCCGCCGCGAACAAGCAGGTTGCGGCCTTTCAGCGGTGTGTAGGCGAATCCCGCGCGGGGCATAAAGTTCCAGTTCTGTGACTCACTAAAGGCCGTTGAAGCAACGTGCGTAGTAGTCGCCCACGCCTGCTCCTGGAATGTGGAGCCGCTTCCCGGGAACAGGGGAACGAACGGCTGCGCGGTGGATCCGTACTTGGTTGGATTGCCGAAGTCGTCGTAGCGAATTCCCGCCGTCACTGTCAGATTTGAACGCACCTTCCAGGAGTCTTCCACCCACAGGCCGTCGTAGATCGACGTGGCGCCGTAAAACTGAGGCGTGTATTTTCCACTTCCGCCAATGGTGTACAGGCTGTAACCTGCCTGCGCAGTATTGCTGACCCACGACATGGTGTCAGTGAAGTAAAAAGGAACAAAGGCTCGGCTGAAAATGCCGCTTGAATTCTGGAACACGTCCCCACGATAAAACTGGTATCCACCGCGGATGGAATGATTGCGCAACGAGTAGCTCAACGTGTCGCGCAACGCATAGGTGTGTTCCTTGTTGGTCTGCGAGGCAAACGGCGTAATGCCAAATGGGAAGGTGAACTGGTAGCCGGCGGCAGTGTCGATCATGATGGGCAGATAGGGAATCGACGCGGCCCGCGGATCGCCCAGGATGTTGCCTTCGATTGCGCGAAGGTTTCCGAAGTGAGCTTCGTTCAGAAGCCGCGGAGAAAACAGATGAATATAGTTGGCTGAGATGTACTTGTTCTGGCTGGGAGAGTCGGAGTCGAGCTTTGGCCGTTCAGCCAGGTCGCCCAGCGTCTGGTCGATCCGCTCATACATAACGTAGATGCGGTCGTTGCCGCCGCGCAGACTCTGGTCCAGTCGCACGTTCCATTGGGTTCCGTTGAAAGGCTGAGCCTGGTTAAAAATGGCGCCGACGGTATACACCGATTGGGTGCAGGGAATGTTGTAGCTGAGACTTGAGTCGTCGGGAACAGTCTGCGAGCTTCCGCAGGGCATTCCGTAGTCACCGGCGGTCTTGGTAGTGCCGCCCTGATCGCGGGTCGGCGGAGCAAAAACCAACCCTTCGGCCGCGCCGGAGCTTGGAAAAGCGCTAGCCGCCCACTGGGCAAACGAGGAAGTGAAATACGGGTTGGTGCTGCTGGCAGCGCCGATTCCCGCGTTCTGTTTCTCAATGGAGCCGAAAAAGAACGTCTTGTCCTTGACGATAGGCCCGCCCAGCGACCCGAGAAGCAGATCCTGATGAAACTCCGGCGCAACTTCGACCACCGGCTTGCCTGCTGTGTGGGTCGGCTGCTGGGCCGCGCCGAGGTTTTTGCCGGCATAGCTGTAGTCAAGCGCGCCATGAAAGGTATTGCTGCCGGATTTGGTGCTGAACGAAGTCTGAAGCGAGGAAGCGGTTCCATTTTCAACCGAGTACGTTTGTGACTGAAGAGCAACCTGGGCGATCATGTCGGCATTCGGGATGATCATCGACGCGCCCTGAGTGATCTGGTCGCTCACCGGCAAATCGTCGATGAGGATCAGATTGCTCTTCAAGCCCTCTCCGTTGGCGACGTAATTGGGTTGGAAGTTCGAAGCAAAAATCGTAGATCCATAGCCCATGGCCGGCGTTTCATTCTGGAAGCCTACTACTCCTGGGGTCAGCGCCAACAGAAGCTGCACATCCCGATTGGGAAGCGGCAGTTGGCTCACCTCTTGTGCCGCGAGCGTCTCCTCCACACGCGTTTCTTCCGGGTTGAGCGCCTCTGCCTGGGCGTTCACTGTTACGTTCGTGGTGCCCGCGCCGGCAGGAACCAGGGTGATGTCCACGCCGCGCCTCTCGTCTGGCGCCACTGTAACGGAAGTCGATGCGTCTTTGAACCCAGCCTGTGAGGTTACCACGGTGTAGTCGCCCGGCGGCACTGCGTTGAAGCGGTAAAAGCCAGTCGCATTCGTCGTCTCTTTCAAATCGACGCCTGTGCCTGTGTTGTGGAGCGTAACGGCGACCTTGGGAATCACCGCGCCGGTTTGATCGACTACCGTACCTTGCACATTGCTGCCGAACTGCGCGTAGCACGGGAGCCATACGCAAAACAGGGCAGCGAACGCAAGCCATCTGAATGAAGTGAGTGAATGCTTCAACATCAAAGTCCTCCCCAAAAGCTGCTGGAATGCAACCAGGTCTGTTGCTAGAATTCACATATGAACCGATTTCATAGGTGAATTTCAATGGCCCGAACGTATTCCACTGAGGCCGCCTATGTCAAGAGAAATCTTTTCAGGCCGGATTTCTGGAATGTCGTCTCTTTTACACTTGCGGGGGCGTTTTTATAAGTAGTTAATAAATAAATATTTAGATGTACTTTATTGCCTTTATAAGGTCTCCAAAGTCAGATCTCCGCGGTTCCCAGGAGTTTAGGCTGAGCCTCCTAAATCGACGATGCTTCGGTTTCATACTTGCAGCAATTGGTGAAATTCATTCCACCTATGAACTAATCGAAAGAGGAGAATGACTCCGCCGTGGTCGAGCAGCGGAGCCGCAACCTGGCTCGATCGGAGTCAATGAAGGCTTTGTTTTATGAGGAAGTGAACTTGCATAGTCCGAGCTTCGACATCTTGAGCATCTTTGGGTTTGGAGTCTGCCCGCCTCGCTCAGTCTGCGGTGGACGACACGGTGATCCGGCCCGGTTTGCACGAGGCAAATTGGCGTGATATGGTGGCTATGCCACAGTGTCAGCTTCGCAAAGGGGCTGCACTTTCCAGACAGTTCTCGCTCTGCCCCCTTCGGTAAATGCCGGCTTCGACGGTGGCCGGGCTTAAGGGACATTTCGAATTCGAGGACTTAATCTCGATGGCATTTCAGGAGATATTAGGGGATGAATTCCCGAGGTGTGCGAATCATTTGCCAGGATGATTGGCCACTCACTGCTTGCCCCTGCTGGTTGACTGCCCGGGAGCTTGAAATGGGTATCGCATTGGCGGATTCAGGAGGTTACTGACGATGGTGTCTACCCACGCGAATCGGCTCGTGCGCGTACCCATGTACCAGCAGATTAACGATATTCTTCGGGCGCTGATAAAGACAGGCGAGTTCGCGCAAGGGGACCGGTTCCTTACGGAGAGGCAAATTGCAGAGCGTTTCCAGGTTAGCCGGCCGACGGCCAACAAGGTTCTTGGCGCAATGGTTTCCGAGGGGGTTCTTCAATTCAGAAAAGGGGTAGGCACGTTTGTGTGCTCGCCGTCGCTTGATTATGACATTACAACTCCAGTGAGTTTTACGCAGAAAGTGAAGGATGCGGGAAAGACGCCAACCACGCGCGTGCTCGAATTCAAACGGATCGCGGCGTCTGAAGCAGGAGCTGAATTTGGGTCCAGGTTGCAGGTGTGGAATCAGGACCTGTTCGCCATTACCCGCCTGCGCCTGGCGGACCGTGTTCCGGTCGTTCTGGATAGACGCTGGGTCTCTACCAGCATCTTCACCGGGCTCAAGCGGCAACATTTGCAAGGATCGTTTTTCGCGCTTTGCCAGGAAAAGTACGGACTGACACTCTCAGAAACGAACCAGACGATTCGAGCGGTGAAGCTGACGGGGCAGGACGCCAAGCTACTTGAAACACGAACCGGCTCGCCGGGCTTTCTGGTTTCTGCCATCGTCTATTCGGGACCAAGACCCGCCTGGTGGGAAAGAACCCTCTACCGGGGAGATATGTACGAATTTCACACCAATGGAGCCCCTCTGGGGAGGCTCATTCAAACCACTCCGGGTTTAGATTAGAGAAGCGATACAACTTGAATATTCTCTAACATTACCTCGCGTGCAGTTTACCTGTCGGTGCACGAGTAGCAAGGGTCGATGGATGCCTGAATCAACGGTGTGTCGGCGAGTCGCGCGCCCATCACCATCCAGCGAATTGCCGGCATGTTTTGAAAAGTCGGAGTCCGCACATGCACTCGGGACGGGTTTCTGGAATTCTCCTTCCAACTGACGCTGTAGACAACCTCTCCCCGCGGCGCTTCGACACGGCTCAACGCTGTTCCGGTGGAGAAGACCACCTTCTTATCTCCTGCCTGCCACTCGCCGGGCGGCATTTTATTCAGTGCCTGGCGAAGAATGCGGCAGCTCTCCATGATCTCAAGGGCTCGCACCAGCAACCGGGCTCGCACGTCGCCGGCAGTTTCGACCGGCACAGCGAATTCGAAATCGGAGTAGGCAGCGTATGGGGCGCTGCGGCGAAGATCCTGGGAAATGCCGGAGGCTCTCGCCGTCGGGCCCACTACACCGCACGAGACTGCCTTCTCATGGGTCAGAATTCCAATGCCCGCGCAGCGCGATCGCGCCGTTGTGCTTGTGGTGAATATCGGAATGATTGTCCGAACCATTTCGCGTTCCAGTTGCTCCACCATTGCCAACACCGCCGGCGGATCGGCGATGTCGCGATTGACCCCGCCGATGCAGTTCATTGAGTAATTGACCCGATTTCCCGAGATAGCCTGCAGCACGTCCATAACCTTCTCGCGCAGCGCAAAGCAGGTCATAAACATGGTCTTGAAGCCCATCAGCTTGGCTGCGATGCCCGCCCAGAGAACATGGGAATGAAGTCGCTCCAACTCCGCCATGACGACACGAATGTAGAGCGCTCTCGGAGGTGGATTGAGCCCGGTTAACTGTTCCATTGCCTGGCAAAGCGTGAGTGTGTGGATGTTCGAGCAGATGCCGCAGACTCGCTCCATCAACGCGATTACCTGGATGTAATTGCGTGTTTCCGCCAGATGCTCAATGCCGCGAAAGTTGAATCCGATATGCAGCTTTGCATCGCAAACCGTCTCGCCCTCGCAGAACATGTCCAGCTTGTAGGGCTCTTCCAATGCGGGATGATAGGGGCCCATGGGAATCTTGTAACTCATTGGACCACCTCGTGCAGATTCACTCCTGGCTTGTCTCCTTCGCGCAACAGAAGCGGTTCGTACTCGCGTCCTGCGAAGTCGATGGCAAAGCCTTCGTGAACCTCGCGTTCAATCCAGTCCACGGCCTCGCACAGATCGAAGATGCTTTCAATCGAATTGCCGGAAATGTAAAAAGGGAAGCCAAGCAACTGCCCATCGAGGTCCCAGTGGTAATCAAGGCGAAGCCCCTGGCCGCCCGCTAACTCAGTCGCGGTGATGGTCACAAAGCGGGCATGGAATTCGTTCATGATCGCGGCAACTTGGCGTACATTCAACGCGCCGGTGGCGAGCCAATTCACTCCGCGCTCCTCAACCCACTGCTCCGCGATTTGCAACCTTTCCGGAATGCTCTCGATCGTGGTCATTGCGAGCCTCCTTCAGGAGTGCTGGCCGATTGTGCGGCATTTGCTGTTTGCGCGGCATTGGCCGATTTCGATGCCGGCGCCTTGCGTGTCAGCGTGTAACTTCGCTTTAACTCGCCAATGCACATATACACAGGCGGGCAAGCGCAGGCCTGGCTAAGTGCATGCGTCTTGCAGCCTTCTACGCATCGTCCGCAGAAGGTGCATTGCCCCGGGTCGTAGCTCCATGTGAATTCGTTCTTGGCGCTGGAGAACGTTATGGCGCGTGCGGTGCAGCGGAATCTGCAGATCGCACACCCCGTACAGAGATCGGGATTAAAGCACACCAGGCCCCGGTATCCTTCCGCGACGGCGGGGCGCGCAGGAAACCGAAACGTCATGTTTCCGCGTGTCAGGTTGCTCCACAACATGGCAAGAATGTTCATGTGCGGAGCCTCATCAGCAGAGTGGAAGAAACGGCGAGAACCGCGAACAGCAGAGTGCATTGCCAATAGAAGCGAGCGGTCGTGTCAACGGCCAGTCGAGCGGTGGCGGCGGCAAGAACTGACAGCAGCAAGACAATTCCGCACGAGCAGGTGGCAAGCAAAAGCGCATCGATCCACCAGGTGGAGAAATGGGGAACGGCCAGCGTGGCCACCAGCCCGGTTGCCGCAACCCACTCCAGCCCGTGCGATAACTCCCACATTGCCAATTCGGGACCGGCGTATTCGATCATCGGTCCGGAGTAAATCTCCTGCTCGGCATTGGGCAGAGAGAATGGATTGATATGCAGCTTGGCGGGAAGGCAGACCAGGACCGCCACCACCCCCAGCCAACGTAGCGGCGTGGCCGGAAGCTGTGCCAGAGACTCGAGACGGAACGTGTGCTGCGATGCTGCGATGGAAACAATGGCCAGAAGGAAGACAACGTTATACGAGACAGTCAGGACAGCCTCGCGCGCGGAACCGATCTCCGCAAAAATCGAGCGGGAAGAAAAGCCCGCGGCGATAACGCAAATCGAGGGGACCTCCATCAGCGCCAACAGCAGGATGAGATCACCCTCAAATCCGCCCGAAGATGGCAACACGGGAAGCAATCCAACCGCGCCGGCCGCTGCCGACACCGCAAGCAGAGGCCACGCCTTCATCAGATGCCCGCTGATGCCACTGCGATCGGGAGTGGTCTTTCCCAGCAGCTTGATGAAATCGAAGAACGGCTGCATAAAGGGAGGCCCAATGCGCTGTTGCATCATGGCCACGGCTTTGCGCTCAATCCAAAGAAAGAACCACGCACCCGGCACGGCAAACAAAAGTCCGGGAAAGATGAGCAGGCGCGCCAGGGCAGTTGTCAGGTTCATGACTGCACCGCCGTCGAGTCCGGCGCGGCCGCACGCTGAACACCCGGCTTCTGGCTTCCGCGCTCGGCCAGTTTCTTCGCTGCCGCGGCTATGCCCTGCAAAATGGCATCGGGACGTGGCGGACAGCCGGGCACAAACACGTCCACTGGAATATGCCGGTTGAGCGGTCCATCCAGCACGCGGCTATCAATGAAGACATTGGTGGATGCGGGACAGGATCCGATTGCCACCACGGCCTTCGGAGAGCCCACCTGCCCGTAGACAGTCTCGATAGCCTGCACCGAGTTGCGAGTCACTGGCCCGGTGATGCACAGGATATCGGCATGTCGCGGACTGCCCTCCAGGCGCACTCCCAACTGCTCGGCGTCGTAACGGGGAGTCAGGCTTGCCACCAACTCGATGTCGCAACCATTGCAACTGCCCGAGTTCATGTGGAAGAGCCATGGGCTGCGACGGCGGGAGTAGCACATCAATCGATTCCAGAGGTTCATCGCACACCCCAGGAAAGTATCTGCAACCCGTGCGGCCAAAGCCCAGCAACAAGCAGCAATACTACAACCGCAATGATGGTTGCCTGCAAAACAAGCGGTTCCTTGCTTCGCGAAGTTTGAAGCGGCGCATCAGAGTGCGCCGAATCCATGTCGCTCGCCGGCCCCCACCACACCCGAGTCAAAGCCAGTGAATAGGCAATCAGAGCAAATGCTGAAGAGAGAATAAAGACCGCCAGGAAAACGGGCCCGATTTGCAAAGCAGTTTCATAGAGCCTCCAGCGCCCAATGTACCCAAGAGTCGGAGGCACGCCCAACATGGCCAGCATGCCGAATAGGAATCCGAATGCGCTGACCGGATAACGGATGGCTAATCCAGTATGCGCGCCATCCAGCTCGCCATCGGCTTCGGGACCGGTGATGCAAATGAAGAGCAGCGCCTTGGCCAGCGCATGGGTAGCCGCGGCAACCAGCGCTCCTTTGAACCCGATCCAGCTCACCGATCCCACTCCAAGCAGCAGGAAACCGGCGTCCTCCGCGGTTGAGAGTACGAGCAGCCGCTTGAGGCTGCGCTGGGTGAGCATCAGCAGTGCGGCCAGAATCGAAGTAAACACCGCTGCATAGAGCAGTAGCGCTGGCGGAGTAAACGCACTGGGATTCCGTATCAGGCCTACCGCGAACTCCCCGAATGCGGCCATGTCGACCACCGCAATAATCATGCCCAAAACCACAGCGGGCAACTCGTCGGCCAGGCTCAGTAGCCAGAAAAAGAGCGGGAACGCGGCCAGTTTGATGCAGGCGCTGGTCAGCATCAATGCCCGTGCCCAAGCCTGGCTGTGCGGATCGTTCATGGATTCGCTTGCGACCATTGAACCAGCTGAGAGCAGAAAGACTGCAAGATATGTAAGCCGGGCGGACTGTGTCTTCGCACTTTGCCAAACCAGCGGGACGGTCAACAGCGCGCCGAGTTCAAGAAGCCCAAGACGCAGCCATGGGTAGCCGGCAAGCAGGCCCGCAACCGTGCAGGCGCCCGCAAGCAGCATGATAAGCGCGCGCTTGCGCTCGACGCCGTTTGCCCACGCCGTCAGGACCAGCGCAACTGCCGCAATTGCGCAGGCGGCAATCAGGAATATCGGAACAGTCGGCTCTGGCAGCAGAGGCATGGTGCGCTCGCCAGGCTGCATCCCTGGCACGAGCCAGCGAACCAATACAAAGATTGCCACCGTCATCAAGACTAGAAGTCCGGCGGCGCGGCGTTCCATCCACGAAACCGCGACTCCAAGCCACCGGGAAACAGCTTGCAGCCAACTCCAGACTTCGAGGTAAGCACGATCCACATTCGACCAGCGGAAAAATGTATGCCAGTTCTCCTGGAATATCTGGGAAAAGTCCCCGGCTGTGAGTCGTCCCTGGTCCGACAAGGGTTCGCCGCCCGTAAAGATTCCCCCTCCCGCGCCAGCCAGTGCCGCGCCTCCAACGACAGTTGTAACGGCAGTTGCCGGCCGCGCAGCATACGCAATCGCGTAGATCGCGCCTCCCAGTACCAGAGAGACCAGAGCCAGCACCAATCCGCCCGTGGTCGAGAAACTCCCGGCGTCTGCAAATAGCCCGAACCACGTCACTCGCACACCCGCTCCAAGCGAAAGCGCGCTGAGGATTGGATTGAGGAAGTAGTTCACGGCAAGCTGAGGCGCAACGCCGAGAACGACGCCGCCTGCGGCCATCAGCCCCATTCCCCATTGCATCGTTGCCGGGGCCTCTTGCGCTTCTCTCGTCGCGTCGGTCAATGGACCCAGAAACACGGCGCTCGTGGCCTTCGCGCAGAGGAACACCGTGCCCAGGCTCACCGCCCATGCAACCATGGCGGGAACAACCCATCCCGCCTGCAATGCCGCGGCGTATAGCATCCATTTGCTAACGAAACCGCTCATGAGCGGGATGCCCATCATGCCGCCGGCGCCAATCAGCCACCAAAGCGTAGTGCGCGGCATGCGCTGCACCAGCCCGCCGAGCTGGTTCATGTCGCGTGTGCCCGCGGCGTGCTGCACCGCGCCGGCATTCAGGAACATGCCGCCTTTGAAGAAGCCGTGATTCAGGCAATGAAGCAGCCCCGCGGTAATCGCCAGCGGCGTGCCGATTCCCAGCCCCATCATCATGTATCCGATCTGGCTCACTGTGGAGAAGGCCAGCATGCGCTTCAAATCGGTTTGCACCATGGCATACATCACGCCCAGCGCCATGGTGATTGTGCCAATCCATACAAGAGTCGCGCCCCATGCCTGCGGCCAAACGCCAAAGCTGTGCATGCGCGCGGCAAGATACACCCCCGCCGTTACGTAACACGCTGCGTGAAGCAGAGCGCTGACGGGCGTGGGCGCGGCCATCGCTTCCGGAATCCATGTGTGCAACGGCACCTGCACCGTCTTCGCCACCAGCGCGCCCAGCATCAGAAGAAATACACCGCCGGTGAAACTGCGCGCAACCGCTGGATCTGTCCACAGCGCGCTTCCCGTTCGGTGATAAAGAATCAGAATGGCTGCCAGCAAGCCGTAGCCGGCAATGTGGGTCATCAACAACACCTTGCGCGCGCCCGCTACAGCCTCCCGGTTGGTATACCAAAAGCCCACCAGGCTGAAGGAACAAAGTCCTATCGCTTCCCAGCAAAGATAGAGCAGGAACAGGTTGGCACTGTAGACCAGTCCGATGAATCCGCCAATGAAAACTAGCATGATGCAATAGAAGCGCGCTGCCGATTTGTCGTGCGCCATGTATCCGATGGAATAGAGCAGTACCAGAGCGCCCAGAAACGCTCCCATAAACGCGAACAAAACGCTGAGCGCGTCCACATGAAGCACCAGCCTCAGCGGACCGTCCCATTGCAGCAGACTGATGTCGATTGGCCGCCCATCCCGAATCAGACGCATCGCGCCCGCTACAGAAAGCACAGCCGGGAGACACGTGAGCAAGGCCAGTATTCCCTTCGTCCTGGCGGAACAGAGACGCACAACGACAATCTGCAGCGCTGCTCCCAGCAGAAGCGAGCATGGCGCAGCCAGAACAAGGGCTTCGGCTGCCATGCCGGTGGTATAATACTTGCCTCGGAAAAAGGATGTGACGGCAGTCACTGCCAACTTCTCCAAGATATGGAGTAGGCTGATTCGCCAGAATCGCTCATTCCCATCGAGGAGTTATGAAAATATGAAAATCGACGGCCTCTGGTACACGCACTTTATCGCAGGACAGGCGCAGGGCGACGGCATGGCAGTGCTGCGGGATGGAGAGATTCTGGGAGGCGATCCCGCTCACACCTATACCGGTTCCTATTCGTCCGACGGGCCGCAAATCTACATGGACGTTCGCGTCAGCCCCTACGCAGGTCACGTCCCCGCGGACATGGAGCGGCCATTGAGTTTTGTTCTCTGGGGTTCTGTGAACGGCGACTCGGGGAGCGTTTCCGGTTGCGCCGGCAACAAGCGAGAGGTCAAGATCTCCGTAGATATGCACCGGGCAGCTTGATCTCGCCGCCTTCCCTGAAAGCCGCTTCTACCTATGCCGTGTCCGCTTAAAGGCGGCCTGACCGCCTGCAATTGGATCTTGCCTTTTCGCGGCAATTGTCACTGCAAACTACAGGCCTTCCATCCTCCCTTCGCAAATTCAACGTGCTGTTTATCAAATCTCTTCGTATCACAGTTGAATGTGATCAGATGCACATTCAAACGTCGGCCAAAGATGTCAACGTTTCCGGCGGACAGTGTTCGGGGATGGTTGTGTGCGGATGACGTTGATCTGTGAGCCTGGCGGCCTCGTTCGCTGCCCTTGCCAGGCGCATTTGTCAGCGTCAGCTTCCACCTTCTTTTTCCTCCGGAGATAAAGTCCAGATACACCGCAGGAGTCAATTCGGGTGCGATCTTAATCCGGCCATTCCGGCGCACGACGCCGTTGGCCGGATCACCCATCGGTAAAGCACACCGAAACCTCTTCGTGAATTCGCAATTGCATCTCCTTGCCCCAAGTGCCAGGGCAGGAGAGGAGGAGCGATGCAAACTGTCGCACCCGATGTTCTGGATGCAAAAGAACGAATCCTGATCGACCAGACAATCGCAAAACAGGAGGGCCGTCCGGGAGCCCTGCTGGGAATCCTGGAAGCGATCCAGGCCGCCAATGCGCACAAGTTCCTGTCGATGGAGTCACTACGCTACATCTCCAACGAGACCGGCATCCCTCCGGCCAGGGTCTATAGCGCGGCGACATTTTTTGCATTGTTCAATCTCCATCCGCAAGGCGACAACGTAATCTGCGTCTGTCGCGGGACAGCCTGCCACACCAGAGGCTCTCGCGATTTACTGGCGAAGCTCTGCCTCGATCTCGGGCTCAGCGAACGTGACCTGGGCGAGACCAGCGATGCCGATAAACTCGCACTTACAACTCCCGACCGCAAGTTCACCATTCGCACCGTTGCTTGTTTCGGCCAGTGTGCATTGGCGCCCGTGGTTGAAGTAAACCACCACATCCTCAGCCACGTGAATGAGCGAACACTCCAACGGGAAGTTAAAGCTCTAACCCATGGGAGGAAATGATGCCGCGAATACTGGACATCGGCGG
>CAYWMR010000036.1:0-19657 GCA_964458965.1 uncultured Occallatibacter sp.
GCATGGATGGGACGGGAAGGCTCTCGTAGCGATACTCGCTGTCGTAATCGTCTTCGACGACCCACGCGCCGGCGTACTGGGCCCAGTTGAGCAGTTGAATACGGCGCGACGCGCTCATGGTTGAGCCCAGCGGATATTGGTGAGACGGAGTAACAAATGCGGCTCGCGCCCGGGGAGATCTCTTGATCGCGGCGCTCACATCCATACCTTCGCGGTCGACCGGAACCGGAATGAGGCGGCAGCCGGCGGCGGTTAGCACATTGCGCTGCAGGGCATAACCGGGCTCCTCCACCCATACCGGGTTTCCGGGATCGAGGAGAACTCGGGAAGTCAGATCCAGCGCCTGTTGCGACCCGGAAACCACGATGATTTGATCCGGGTGGCACTTTACTCCTCGAGCCGTTCGCAAATAGTTGCCGATGGCCTTGCGGAATCTCTCGCTGCCGCGGGGATCGACCGGATGGATGGCGCTGGCAAGAGGGTTTCGACTGTGACGGCCGACGAGGCTGGACCAGATTTGGAAAGGAAAATGATCGAGCGCAGGCTGATGAACGCCAAAGGATCCCCAGCCACGTGTCCTGGCCGCGAATGGAAAGGAGGAATAAAGAGAGGATCGGCGGGCCACTGGGCGGGGTCCCGATGGACTTGGGGGAGTGTGGCCGTCAGGCTGCGTAACGGACATCAACTGCTCCGGCAGGGAACTGGAAACAAATGTACCGGCTCCGATGCGGCTCTCAAGATAACCCTCCGCGTGCAGTTGTGCATAGCCATTGAGCACGGGGAAGCGAGAGATGCCGAGCTCGACGGCGAACTCCCGGCTGGAGGAAATCCGGTCGCCTGGGCGCAGATCGCCACGCAGGATTGCCGCGCGGTATCCATGGTAAATCTGCTTATGGAGTGGACTGGCTGCGGAGCGGTCTACGGTGAAGATTGGCAGGTCGCGGTGCGGTGAGCTTTTCACCCATCGATTTTAGTGGTAAGGGCAAATCCGGAGCAAGTGGCTATTGCTACCGACCGCTTTGCGAGGTAAAACCAGGGTGCGAACCTAAAATAGACACGCTTGCTGGTCAGGCATCATTTTCGGAAGGCGAAATGAAAGCACCGGCTGATTTTGATGAGGCAACACGACGCCATGAACACTTTCAGCATCGAGAGCATTCTGAAACAAGGGCGGCTGATTTTCGCGGCTTCTCTTACGGCATTGGGCATCGTGAACCTGGCATGCGCGCGCACGACGGATGTATTTCTGCCGGTCATTCCGTGGGTTCCGGCCGCTCCATGGTGGGGATGGTTGACGGGGTTGAGCCTTATTGCGTCCGGGATTTCCATTCTGGCTAACTTTGGCGCGCGCGTCGCGGCAACGTTTGCGGGCATTCTGTTTCTGCTGTGTGATCTGGCGCTTCAGATTTCGAGAGTGGCAGCGAATCCATGGGATGTTGGGGTTCGCACCGGCGCGTTTGAGACTTTGATTCTGGGCTGTTCCGCATTGATTCTTGCGGGGACGTTGCGCCCGGCTGGAGAGGCCATTCACCCATGGGAAAAAGCTGTGGATAGCCTCATCTTCTCAGCCCGGTATCTGTTCGCCGGTTCCGCTATCGTGTTCGGGCTCGATCACTATCTAGTATTCGGCTTGATCGTCAGCCTGGTGCCGCGCTGGATTCCCGGATCAGGATGGTTCTGGGCGAATCTCACCGCCATCGCCTTTATCGCCGCGGGATTGAGCATTGCAACAGGATGGTTGGATAAGTGGGCAGCGGCGATGATGGGAATTATGTTTCTGCTATGGTTCGTGGTGCTCCATGCTCCGCGGGTTATCAGTTACCCGCGCTCGCATGATCCTGACGAGTGGTCGAGCGCGTTTATTGCTCTGGGCATATCCGGCGGCTGCTGGATTCTGGCTGAATCGATTTCGGCAAAGAAGTCTCAGCCAGTAG
Organism: uncultured Occallatibacter sp.; assembly: GCA_964458965.1. Classification (GTDB taxonomy): domain Bacteria; phylum Acidobacteriota; class Terriglobia; order Terriglobales; family Acidobacteriaceae; genus Telmatobacter. The sequence continues at coordinate 1,935 of CAYWMR010000036.1, forward strand.
CTATCCAACCGGAACTAGTGTCGAGTCATGCGGCTGGGCCGGGGGTGCGTTGAGCAGACGAATGGCGCCAGGAGTTGCGCCGAGATGGAGCACGCGTTGCTGAGCTTCGAATCGAACCAGGAGATTTATCTGGTCGAATGTGAGTGAAAAGTTCTCCATGGGAACGGAGCCGAAGTTGGCTATGGGAAATGCGGGATTGATTTCGACAAATGGATGCTCGAAGATGTAGGATCCTACGCGAACATCGGTGGCCAATGTTGCTCCCGTGACCAGGAAGCGCGTGGACAGGGATTGGGCGTTTCCAAGGCTGGCGGAGTTGGAAGAGAACTTGAGCCGCGAGGTCAACTCCTGCGGCACGCTCAGGCCCCCGCCACCTGAGTCGAGCTGGGCGTCAATCGTCTTTCCGCCGATGGCCATCGAGACAATGGGAATGCCGTCGGGCATGCGGAAGGGCAGGACGGATCGCCCGCCATCCGGAGTGAGACTTCCCTGGGCGAGGACCATTTGCCGCTTTGGGTAATCGAGCGTGAGCATATAGTTGCGAAACAGCACAAACCCCAAAAGCCCTTGACAGGAGCCATCTCCGATGTCCAGCTTATGCACCGCGGCTTTGACCCCGGTGAACTGGACGCCGGCAACTTCGATTGATCGAATAAGAACCATGGGGACCTTGCGGCCGCCCTGTCCACTGGGATCGTTGAGATGGATTTGGCCGGCCTCAGGGAGCCCCAACTGGTCAACAAGTTCCGAAGTAACAAAGGCTTGTCCACCGGTTCCCGTGTCGATGACAAAGCGAAAAGGTCCCTTGCCGTTGACCAGAACCATGACGTATGGTCTGCCGTGAGTTATATCGAGTGGAGCTGAGTAGACAGGCTGTTGCGAAGGCGCATTTACGCCGGCGACCACGACAATCAGAGCGCTTGCGAGGATGGGAACAGAGGTTTTGAGCATTCCCCATGCCGCTTTCTGCTACGAAAGCTCGCAGCACAGTCCATTAAGCAGCTATCGATTGGTTATCGTCAATATCCACTTGCGATCGAATTGCCATAGCCGTTGGACTGAGTGACGCTGGGTTTCGTTTTCTTGAATCTCGCGGCGTAGCTCGCGGGGCTTAGCGCACGCGGAGGACGATGATGGTCTCGTCGTCGAAACGGTCTTGCGCACCTTGGAATTCTGTTACGTCCGCCAGGATCGCATCGGCGATCTCCTGGGCTGGGAGGTCGCGATAGGCGCAGAGCACTCCTGCCAAGCGCTCCTCGCCGTACATTTCACCTTGCGCGTTTTCGGCGTCGAGGATGCGGTCGGAGACGAAGATAATGGCGTCGCCCGGTTCGCTTGGGACATCGATTTCCTCGTACGCGATGTTGGGAAAGAGACCCAGCGGGAAACCCTCGGAGCGGACAGTGATGGACTGGCCGGAGCGACAGAAGACGGGCTGGACTGCCCCGGAGTTGGCCACTTTGAGGGTCCTGGTGTCGTCGTTCCAGAGCGCGAAGAGCAGCGTGACATATTGCGATTCGAGCTTGCGCTCCTGGAGAGCGTCATTGAGGGTAGCCAGCATTTGCGCCGGCTCAGGCTGCTGAGCGGCGGCAGAGCGCATGATGCCGCTGACCAGCGCGGCAAACAGAGCAGCCGGCGCGGCTTTGCCGCTTACGTCGCCGAGGACGATGGCGGTGCGGCTGGGGCCGTAGTCGACAAAGTCGTAAAGGTCGCCGCCGATGGTGCGGGCGGGAAGAAAACGCACGGCCATTTCAGCGTTGGGGTGCGAGGGCGCGGTCGGCGGCAGCAGGCGAAGCTGAACCTCGCGAGCCATGGCGATGTCGCGCTCGAGTTGCGCCTCCTGGCTGCGGACAGCCTGGTAGAGGCGGGCATTTTCAATGGAGATGGCGACCTGTGCGGCCATTGTGGTCAGCGTGCGCACGTGCCCGTCATTAAAGAAGCCGGTGCGCGTGTGTTCCAGGTCGAGCACGCCGATGATGCGGCCTTTATAAAACAGCGGCACGATCAACTCGGAGCGGGTTTCCGGGTTCATCGCGATGTAACGCGAGTCTTTGCGGACATCGTGGACATTGACGGGGCGCCACTCGCGTACCGCCGCGCCCACCAGGCCGGTGGTGATGGGAATGCGGCGCGAAGGGACGTGCGAGTAGCCGAAGCGCCACGAGTAACGGGTGATGAGGGTCTCGCCTTTGTCGTCGAGCAGCATGATGGTGAACATCTGGTAGTCGATGAGGCGGCGAAGAAGCTGGCCGACGCGTTCGAGCAGAGGGTCGAGATCGAGAATGGAGATAAGTTCGACGGCGATTTCGTTGAGGACTTCGAGGGTTTGCGCCTGACGGGATACGCGGGTGTACAGGCGGGCATTCTCGATGGCTTGAGCGATGCGGGAGGCGGTGAGGGTGAGCAGATGGAGGTGCTCGGGACGGAAGTAGCCGGCCTGTTCGCTTTCGATGTCCATGACGCCGATGAGGCGATTCTTTGCGATGAGGGGCACGGCCAGTTCGGAGCGAACGTCAGGGTTGGCGGAGATGTAGTGCTCCGATGTGGAGACGTCGTTAAGCAGGATGGGCTGGCGCGTAAGGGCCACCTGTCCGGTAATGCCCTTGCCGAGCGGAATGCGGGTGCGCTCGACCTCGGGAGTGTGGCCGATCTGGAAGCGCATGCGCAGTTCGCGGGTGTGGTCGTTGAGGAGGAAGATGGCGAATATGCGGTAATGGATGATGGTGCGGACGAGTTGGGAGGTGCGATTAAGAAGGGTTTGAAGATCGAGTGTAGTGTTGAGGGCGTCGGCAATTTGGGTGAGATAAGTGAGGTCGCTGGGCTCGATGCGGACGTTGACGGGGTCAAGAAGAGCGGAAGAGCTTGCCGGGCGATAGTCGCCTTCGAGGTCGTGGTGCGGCGGCCGGATTGGGGGATTGGAAGACATGCGTGCTGAAGGGAATGATAGCGGATAAGGCAGGGATCAAGGGTCAGGGATCAGGGATTAGAGAGCCATCGCACGATTCCAATTCGCAAGCACCTTGGGGGATCATCTATTCCGCGCCAAGCTCGCGGACGATTGCCACAGAGGCGGACGCGCCGATGCGGTTTGCGCCTGCATCAAGCAGGGCGCGCACGTCGGCGAGGGTGCGAATGCCGCCGGAGGCCTTGACGCCGGAACGCGCGCCGGCTACACCACGAAGCAGAGCGACGTCGGCTGGGGTTGCACCGCCGGAAGCGAATCCCGTGGAAGTCTTGAGAAAATCTGCGCCGGCCTGAATTGCAATGTCAGCGGCGCGAAGTTTCTCTGCCATGGTCAGCAGAGCGGTTTCGAGTATGACCTTGAGCAGCGCGCCGCGAGAGTGTGCGACGGTTGCGGCGGCCTGGACAGCGTGGCCGGCGGCCTGGTGATTGCCGCTTTTGAGCTGGCCGATCGGAATGACCATGTCCACTTCGCGCGCGCCCAGGCGCGTAACGGCGGCAGCCTCATGGCGGAGCGTGGAGACCAGGGAAGCGCCGAGCGGAAAGCCGATGACCACGCCTACAGGAATGCCCGTGCCGGTGAGCGCGCGTACAGCGGTGGGAACCCAGATGGGGTTCACCATGGCGCATGCAAAGCGGTAGCGCGCGGCTTCTTCGCACAGGGTCTCGATTTGAATGCGGGTGGCGTCGGGCTTGAGCAGGGTGTGGTCAATAACCGCGGCCAGGGCCTGCCAACTGGAGAGTGCCCGCACGGCAAATTCGGCGGAATCAAATGTGCCGTTGTCGAATTCGAGGTCAGCCTCGCGAATGGGGGTAACCAAAGTCATGAACGATGCTCCTGGCCGCCGATGCCGCAAAGAGCGGGTCGCCGGGAAGTCTACGGGAGTTGAGTATAGAGCCTGGCGATGGTTGGGAACAACTGAGGCGGGCGGCGGATCGCACTCGAACCGGTGTACCTATTACAGGTGAGCGGCCCCTGTTGCGGCGCGGTAATCGCAAGACTATAATTGCGCTTCCTGTGAAAGTCGAGGATGAATATGCAAGACACGCAAGTCCGCTTCCTGCCTTTGGCCGCCAAAACGGCAGTCTGCCACACAATCACTTACTTCGTCATGGGCGCAATTGCATTCAACCTGCTGAACTACAGGCAACTGATTGCCCAACCCTGCTCCGGAATGCGTCCGCTCACCGATCCATTGGTGATGAGCGGCATCTTCTTTCAACCTTTGCGCGGGTTGCTGTTTGCCTCGGTCTTCTACCCGTTCCGGGAGCGGCTTTTTGGGCACAGGCACGGCTGGCTTTTGATGGGCTGGATGCTCATCGCGTTGGGAATCCTGGGAACGTTTGCTGCGCCGCCTGGCTCGTTTGAGGGCTTTGTCTACACCACGGTTCCAGTTTGGCAGCAGGTACGCGGCTACATTGAGATTGTGCCGCAGGCGCTGCTGCTCTCAGCGCTGACGTGTTATTGGGTGAATCATCCCGCAAAGAAGTGGTTGACCTGGCTTTTGACCGTTCCGTTCTTTCTGCTGCTGGCTTTTATGGTGTTTGCGCTGATTGCGACGGCATCGGGGATGGTGGCGCCAAAGTGATATAAGCCGCAGGGCTTTGCGTCTCAGTTGCCTTGCTCTTCGCCAACCAGCAAGACCGGAACGGCGTCTGGCGCCGTGTCGCTGAAATGGCCCATCTTTTCATGCTTGGTGCGCAGGTAGCGCTCGAAGGACTCCTGCGGCTCCACCTCGGCAGAGATGCGTTCCACCACCGCGATGCCGGCCGATTTCAAGGCTGCCACCTTCTCGGGGTTATTGGTGATGAGGCGGACTGAGGGGATGCCAAGCAGCTTCAGAACCTCGGCCGGCAACTCGTACGCGCGACAGTCGGCTGCGAAACCCAGCTCGACGTTTGCCTCCACCGTATCCATGCCATGATCCTGCAGTTCGTATGCCTTGAGCTTGGCCATCAAGCCGATACCGCGGCCCTCCTGCTGCTCGTAAAGCAAGATGCCCGCGCCCGCCTCGGCAATCTTGCCCAGAGCCAACTCCAGTTGCAAACGGCAATCGCAACGCAGAGAACCGAAGACGTCGCCCGTAAGGCATTGCGAGTGGATCCGGACCAGAGGCGGGGCAGCGTGAATATCGCCCATCACCAGCGCCACCAGGCCATCAACCCTTTTCCCCTCTTGAGCGTTGTGTTCGCAACAGGGACGGGGTGCAGGCAGCAGCCCCTCAAACCCGAGGATGCGAAAGGCTCCCCAACGGGTGGGGAAATCTGCTTCGGCGATCTTGCTGACGCTGACAAAACCCATGGCTCCATTTTAACAAGCGCGGTGAATAGTGGGAGCTGGGGCTATACTGGCTGCGCTTGCCAGGCACTCATGGAGATGGTCTTGAAACCCTACCGTACTGGAACAATTGTTCTTTGCGCTTTAATCCTGGCGCTGACCGCGTGGGCGAAAGAAAAGGTAACGAAGCTTACCTTCGAGTTCGCCGGGAACACGAGGACGTGGTATTCCGTTGTGCCGGATGGCGATGGCCCCATGCCCGTGGTGGTTCTGCTGCACGGCTCCGGGAGAGACGGGCTGGTGATGGCTGACTGCTGGAAGGACCTGGCAGCGAAGGAGCATTTCATTATTGCGGCCCCGGATGCATGGAACTCCGCAGGCTGGGACACCGGAGTGGACTCTCCGGAATTCCTCCACGCCATGATTGAACAAGTGGCTGCGAAGCACACCATTGATCGAACCCGAATCTACCTCTTCGGGCATTCCGCCGGAGCTATGTTTTCACTGGTTCTGTCGTTGATCGACTCTGAGTACTTTGCCGCGGCTGCGATCCACGCGGGCGCGCTGCGGCCAGATCAATTCAACCTATTCGACTATGCCGACCGAAAGATGCCTGTTGCGGTCTGGGTTGGAGATCGCGACCCGAACTTTCCGTTGGACCTTGTAAACGCCACTAAGAAGGAATTCGAACGGCATGGTAACCCTTTGCAGCTTTCGGTCATTCCCATGCACGACCATAACTATTACGCGATCTCGGATGACATAAACCGGCGGGCGTGGGGATTCCTGAAGCCATTGCACTTGGCGCCGCCGGTTTCCCAGGACAAACCATAGCGGCCGATCAAGACCCCTGGCCAGCCTAATACCCGATCCCGATTCCCTATTCCCTGATCCCTGACCCCTGTTGTGCGTTACATTGAATGGGTGACGGACAATCTTATATGGATAACACTGCTGGTTAAGCTGGGCGTAATGGGATCGACGGCCAGCGTCCTGGCTCGTGTAACTACCTTTCGGAGACTTTTCTTTGCGGAGAAGCGTAGTCCCAGGCAAACGCTGGCCTTGCTGGCGTTCATTCTGGTACCGCTGACAATGGGCGTGTGGTTACGGTTCCGGGTGCCCAACTTTCTGGCCGCCGATATCTCGTTTGAAACTGTGATCCTGCTGGGGTTGCTGATAGGGCCGGCTTGGGCAATGCTGGGCGGGGTCGTCCTGTCAGCGCCGGCAATGTACCACCACGAGTTTCTGTCGCTGCCGGTGAACGCGGCATTGGGATTGGCTGCGGGGTTGCTGGGCCGCTTTGTGGGGATGGAGGAGATCTGGTCGTTTACGCCGTTCATCGACTTGAGCCTGTGGCGCTGGGTGCGCCGTAACTTGCGCCAGCCGCGCATCGATCGCCAGTTTCTGATGCTGTTCCTGATTGTGGCTGCGGAGGCGTGCCGGGACTGGATCGCCCACGCTTTTCCGCATCGCCTCTTTGCGCTGCTCGCCAACCAGTGGTGGCTGCAGGTGGCGGTGTGGCTAAGCGCTCCCATTGTGGTGGGCATCGCGTTGAAGGTGTGGAATACTCTGCGCATTGAACTTAAACTTGAGGAACAGAAGCGGTTGCTGCTGGAGGCCCGGCTCGACGCCCTGCAGCGGCAGATCAACCCTCACTTTCTGTTCAACACGCTCAATTCGATTGCATCGCTGGTGCGAATGAAGCCTGAGCTGGCCCGCGAGATGACGGTGAAGCTGGCTAACATTCTGCGGGCGCTGCTGAAGGACCACGACACGTATGTGCCGCTGAGCGAGGAACTGAGCTTTACCGACGACTACCTGGACATTGAAGTAGTGCGATTCGGCGCAGAGAAGTTGAGGGTTGAAAAGGAGATCGATCCGCGAACGCTTTCTGTTCTGGTGCCCAGCATTCTGCTGCAACCGCTGATTGAGAACAGCATCAAGCACGGGCTAGAGCCGCGCCTGAATGGCGGCACGGTGACCCTGCGCAGCCGACTGGAAGGTGACCGGGTACTGATCGAGGTGGCCGACGACGGGGTGGGAATCGGCAACCGGCCTGCTTCGGCGCTGCGCAGGACCGGCGCGGGCATCGGCATGAAAAACGTGCAGGAGCGGCTTGACGTTCTCTATGGCAGCAAGGCGCGGTTCAGCATTGTGAGCAACCCTGGACGAGGAACGCTGGTTTCCATCGAACTGCCGGCGAATCTTGCGGATGAGCCTTGATGAGTAAGTTTTAGCTCGCAGGTTAGTTACGGCACCAGCAGGATGGGCGCTCGCCAGAAAGTTGCCTTCCCGGTTGACGGGTCGAGAACAGTAACCTGGCAGTCGTATTGGCCAGTCGGGAGCCCATTCACACCAAGGCTAAAGCTGACCGGCATGGTTCCAAGCCGGCTTGCTGCATTGGGTGTGACGGCTGTTGGCGGAGTCTCAAAAACCTTGTTGCCTGCGAAATAGAGGCTGACGAATGCGAACAGTGGCTGGCTGAGCGTCTTACTGTCGGGAGTTTGCGACTTATAAGCCTGCAAGTAGACGTATATCTCACGGGTTGTGCTGAACACTCGCGTGACGCTGGGAACAAGCTTCTTTCCATCCTGCACCAGAGGGTTTACGGCTGCCTCCTTCTCTTTGTCTTTCGCTTTGGCGGCGTCGAATAGTGCATCTTTCAAATCGACTCGCTGGCTGCTGAGCACGACGGAACTTATGGGAATTTGTTTCTCTTCTTTGTTAAGGTTGGGAATGACAAATGTGGTCTGATAAGTCCCGATTCTTCCGGTTTCATCGTCACGAGCCAGGAATTTGATCATGTATTTGCCGGGGAGAAGCGTGAAGCCAGTGTCGTACTCGATGGGGTGTTTGGCTAACTCCTGAGCGGTCGCGTCGGATAGCTTGATGTTCACGTTGTCGCGCACGTTGGTGACGGTGGTGCCGCCGACCAGATCTTTGATTTCGCCAACAAAGTCGATGAGTGTGTGTTCCGCGCCACCGCGCTTGGCCAAAGCCAACTCACGGCCTGGAATCTTGACCACGATAGGCACGAAGTACTCTGCCCTATTCAGCTGAAAGTGGTCGATCTCCATGGCGATGGAGAGTTCGGTAACGGGGTCTTCGAGCATCAGCGCGTCTTCAAGCTGACGTTCTTTGTCGACCGAAGTGAACTTGCTGAACTCCTTGTCGGCATAGTAGCCCTGGCGGTAATCGAGCTTGGCTTCGGCATTTTGTGTGAGTGATACCTTGATGCGGCGGAAGCGGCCGTTCTTTGCTGTATTGGTTGCGTAATATCCGAGCATGTAGTAATCGGAGATAGCGTCCTGGGCCTGTACAATTCCATGATCCAAATCGTTGTTATCTAACAGAGCTTTGCCCCCGGTGTCGCCGGCGAGCGCATACAGTGTATCTTGCGATTGCTGGAAGTTACCGGTGTTAGCCAGCGCTGAGGCGCCGGAGTAGATGCCGGAGTTACCAGGCGAGCCCTGGGTCGCGTCGCCGAGCGGTGCCTGCGCCACCAGGCCGCGTGCGTCAATGGGCCAAAACGAAACGCCTGCCTTGATAGCAGCGTCGACCGTAGCGTGAAGCTGGGCCTGATTATCAATGCCGTTCAATCGAAGGCCGCTGGCAAAATAAATGAGCGATTTCTTTTCGTTCAATTGGCTAAGCATTTTGGCTGCGGTTTCTAAGGCTGAGAGTTGGCGATCGGTGTTGAAGACATTGAACTCGCTGTCGTCCTGGCCGAAGGCCGCTCCAGTATCGGCGCTGCTTGCATCGTCGATGGAGTTCGCGTCTCCCTGGCCTTCGCCGACTACCAGGGTTGTAAGTATGCTTAGCAGCTTGTTGCGATCGTTTGTGAAGTCCTGAAGGATATCGACAGACCCGCCCTGGTAGCGAAGGATGGATACCATATCGACGGACGTCATCTGGGTGCGAATAAACTGCTCCGCCGCTGAGAGGGCGCGAAGCTGGTCGGCCGGAAACATTGTGGACATGTCGAAGTAGAGCGCAAGCAGACGGCGATTCTTATATCGGCTATTCTCTGTAGTCTCCGGCGCAATTTGAGTATGTGCCAGCTTCTTATAAATCCTGATATTCTCGTTAGAAGAATTAGATACTGGCAGTGGTTCTGAGTTTGTTATTAAGTCCTGATGCTCGCAGAAACGAATTGACTGAGGCGCGCCGTCTTCAGTCAATGCGAAGTCCTTGGCCGTAAGTCCCTGAATGGGTTTGCCATCCTTATCCTTCACTGCGACGGCTTCAACCACCAGCTGCACTTTGACCGACAAAGTATAGCCCGATTCGTCCGCTGGCTTGTTCTGGCCAATCTGCTGACCGCCCGCGATAGTGGCGGCGTTGAGGAAAAGAAAAAGGGCTGGAAGGATTCGCATCTTAGAACCTCAGCCTTATCGTGGTTGTCAGACTCCGCATGGAATTGGCAGCAACAGGCAGCCCGAATTGTGTGCTGCTGACGGTTGTATTCCAGCCGGTGAATACGGCATGATTCAGCATGTTGGTGGAGTCGACGCGTGCGATTAGATTGATCTTCGTGGTGGGACGAAACGTGCGCTCCAACGAGGTGTCGAGGCTGAACTGGTCGGGCCCGGTTATGGAGTCTCTTGCCGATGTTCCCCATTGGCCGGTGAGCGGCGCGGTGTAGGCTGCGATGTTGAGGTGCGCGACGCCGCTTGTGGTGTAGATGGGCGCGCCGGTCAAATTCGGCCGAATGGCGAAGAAGCCCGTTCCTGGCACAGGGGCTGGGTAACTCGGAGTTTCAGGCAGGCCAGTTCCGGCATTGATCTTCGTCAGCACGGTCCACTCCTTAAGAAGCCTGCCGCTCCAGCCATTCATCAGGTCCCCGCCACCCAGGCCCTGTCCGCTGGTGTATTGAAGCTGCAAATTAACCAGGTGCCGTTGATCGAAGGTAGACAGCGCACGCTCACCCCGTGGGTCGAGCCAATTCTGCGCGATAGCGGTTGAGTTGGGAGCGGCGTTTTGGTTCTGTTCGCTTGAAGTCACGTGCCCCTGTCCGCCCAGCGCTGCGTCGTCATCAATGGATTTGGAATAGGTGTAGAGCAGGGTTGCGGTAAATCCGCTTCGAAGCCTGCGCCGCAATTGCAACTGTCCCGATTCGCGCGTCGAGTTACCGCCGGAAGTTCGATACTCAAAGTCCAGCGGACAGGAAGGGCATGGAGTAACTGCGCCTATCGGGTAAGTATTGGGCAGTAACTCCTGCACACCGTGCGTTCCCTTGACTCCAAGATAAGTCGCAGTAAGTTGCAGTGCGGCCGGCAAATCGCGCTGGATGGCCAGGTTCCAAGTCTGGGCGTATCCGACGTGCAAGTTCGGATCGACCGCGTAGTTATCCGCGGTGGTGGAACCGCAGGAGTTGAATCCGCTGGCCAGAGTCAGCGGGCAAGAGGCACTGTTCTGCACATTCAGGCTGGTCGAAAGTGGAGCCTGCTGCGCTAACTGCATTGCGGGGGCGAGATAGACGGAAGTGTCGTGATAGAGGCCATATCCTGCGCGGACCACAACAGTTGAAGCGGGGATGGGACGCCACGAGATGCCGATGCGCGGTTCGACGCCGCGCTTGTCCGGGCGAATGAGTGAAGTGGGAAAGTGAATGCCTGTGAGGGGACCGACAGGATCGCTGCCCAGAACCTGCGCGGCGGCGGTAAAGCCGGGCTCGAGGTCAAGGTTAACCAGGCGCCCTTTGAGCTCTGTCATGGGCGCGCCATACTGCCAGCGGATGCCGGCGTTGATAGTGAGTATCGACATAACTCGCCAATCGTCGGTTGCGTATGCGTCGTAGACCGGTTCACGAAAGTACTTATCCGCGTTGCCGTATGCAATCTGGCTTGCATCGGGTATGCCAAGCAGAAAGTCGGCCAAGTCTGAACCGCTGCTGCCGGCGCCCGCTGTTGCAGCGCCAGTAAAGGTGAAGGCGCCACGGGGGTTTTGCTGAAAGTTATCGTTGTACTCCTGCGTGCGAAAGTCGCCGCCCATAGTTATGTTGTGATGGCCTCGGTAGATGCTTGCGGACTCCGAAACCGCGTCGGTTCGATTGCGGTCGAAGGAGCTATTTGCATCGGAGAGGGATGCGATGCCGCTTGCGAAGCTGAGTGTGGGCGGGCCCCAATTAGCGGGATCCTGATCGTCACCGCCGATGCCCGCGTTGCCGGCGATGTTCTCGCGATTCTCAAAGTTGGAAACGACCAGCGTTCTGAGCCGGCTGAAGCTGTATTTGCTGTTGAGAAAGAGATGTTGGCTGAAACGATGATACCAATTGGCATTCGTATTGATTCCGAGCGTATCGGTCGTATCCACAAAGCCGAACAGGCTTACGTTTCCGGACCTGTTGCTTTGAAGATTGAAGCCGCCATCCAGCTGGTCTTTTCGGCCCAGGGTCTTGTTCAGATGCAGTTGCACCACATCCTGGTGGGTGCTGTTGAGTACCGGGATCTCGAAGTTATAGGCCGATGTGGCAGCCATGTTAGGAAGCGGATAGAGCGCTAAGAGGGCCTTTGCCTGTGAGGTGACCGGAACTTGATTGCCTTCAAAGGGCAGGCCGGTTACGGGATTATAGATGGTTATCGGCAGGCCGAGCGAGTTAACCAATCCGGAGAGATCGCCTCCGCGCTCAGCTTCTGTGGGGACGAGGCCTGGGAATGTAGCAGCCGTGTTGTTGCGCGTCCATTGGTAGGCAGCAAAGAAGTTAGGCCCACGGGGAAGCACATGGGGGATCTTGATTGGTCCGCCGAACGTAACGACTCCAGTTATGAGATCGTAAAAGGGCTTTGGCGTCTCGGTTCCAGTGAGCGAGTACGGCCTGGCATTGAGTGCGGAGTTATCCAAAACGACGGCGAATCCCCCGTTGTAAAGGCTCTTGCTATTGGGCCTTCTGTTGCCAAACGCCTGGTCCAGTGAGTATTGACTCGTGGCCGCGTTGTTCACGCTGCCGTTGACCAAAAGGCCATCGGAGGCCTGCTCGCTTTGTTCCTCCGTCGGCTTCGGCATCTCCTGATGTGCGGCAGCAGCGTTTGATCCGTCGGGCTTCTTTTCAGGCGGACGAGCAACGAGAACGGGCAGAGAAATCGTCGGGGCTTGCGTCAGCTTTGAGCGCGCCAGGAGCTGGTCGATGGGAAGAAGAGTCAATTCCCACTTACCCGCCGGCATATTCGGAGCGACAGTAACATCGGCCTGCATGGTCGAGAAGCATTGCATCTCGATCTCGATCTTCCAGTTACCGTCCGGCAGGTCGGCGAAGTTATACAGACCCCCCTGATCGGATACGGTAGTTAGCTTCTTTGTACCTTGTGTCGCGGTGATGGTAGCTCCGGGAACAGGAAAGCCGCCGAAGGTGACCTGGCCATGGTATTCCGCAGCAGCGGCCAGCGTTGAGGCGCAGAGACTTACAAGAGCTAAGAAGGTCGAAATGTAGCCAAAGCGCCGCGCCATTTAGGAAATCCAACTGATGCTAGTTAGCCGAAGGCTGTTCGATGTGATCGATGACAACCACGTCTACCGGGCCCTTTTGCGGATCGAGTCTCAAACCAAGCTGCTCTTGAAGGGCAGTAAATAGTGAAGGCCCAGGGTCAGTCGCGGCATCGCTCCCAGGCGAGCCAGCCTGGGCGCCACCAGCCATCGGAGGAGCATCGTCGGGTGTCCAGTGGAGATCGAAATCGTAGTTGCCCGTAAGGCCCGTTTTATCGAAGATGGGGCGACCCAGCCGTTGATTTGAGAGAACGTTCAGCAGGCTTGAGACCCCAACACCTTGGCCGATTATGCTCCCGCGTCCCATCATCATTCCCGCTCCCCCTCTGGCTTGTCCGTCAGGTCCTTTTATTCCATTGGGGTAAGTGTCGCCTGGCTTAGCCTCCTTCATCTTCAGGCCACCCTTGGCGACGACCAGCGCATAGGTGGGCAACTCCCTCGTCTCGTGATGAAACTTCAGACCGAATCGATCCGCGAGCACGGGCAAAAGCATCTTGCCGCGTACGTCATACGGAACCTTATCCAGCTTTGGCGCATCGGCAGGATCAACCTTGGCCTGGATATCGAACCTGTCCGCATTTACCCAGTCGGGCGCTCCCAGAATCCGACTGTCTTCTATCCCGAAAGTTTCTCGAAGAACCCACTGCAGTGGGACGTTCGAATAGGAAACTCCGTCTGGGTTGAAGCGGATCATCATTCTCCCGTCGCCGGACTTGTTTGGCTTGATCGACGATACTTCGTATGGTGGCGCAGGGCCGGGAGCGGCCTCGGGCGGCGGACCACCTAACTGCATTTTCTGCGGCGCCTGCCCTTCCGAGCCGGGTGCGGCAACGATCAAGCAGCCGGCCGCGATCAGCAACAGCCGTCGCGCTGGTTTGCAAAAGCACACGGTTGGTTTGGCGGTTAATCGCATTGGCGTCCTTTCAGATTGGCACAGATGGTTTGGGAGAAGCAGGGACCGCGCACACTTGTCGAACTGGATTTCTATATCAGACGTTTCAGGCTGCCGTTCCGTTTGCGCCTCATGTTCTTAATTCGTCCTTCAGACGCTCCTCTGAGAACTGTCGGCGATGAGCGCTGAGAATGTGCGAACAGGTGGTCTCCCGGTCGCAACGTCGAGACTCTGGGCACCCGGGGTCGCGCTGCTAATTCTGCGAAGGCTTCTCGACATGGTCGAGGGCGATTACATCGACGGCGGTCTTTTCCGCATCGAGCTTCAGGCCAAGCTGCTGCTGGAGTGCATCGAAGAGTCCCGGCGCAGCGTCGGCGGCATTCGCTTGCGGCGGTATTGGCGGGTGCCCGTTGAACTGCGAGTCATCCGGCGCAAAGGTGCATTGAAAATCAAATCGGCCCTGAATTCCTGTCCGATCGACCACGGGCCGGTCGAGCACAAGAAACTGCAGAAAGCCCGTGAAGTCCCCGATGGTTGCATTGGCCATGTTCATCGTGATGCCGCCAGTTCCGGGCCGAATGCCGATGCCGGGCAGCGGACCCTTCAACTGTGTGGGGTTCAGCTTCTGCCCACCCTTTCCAACAGTAAGCACGTATGCCGACATTTCTTTCTTGTCGTTGTGGAATTTCATCGCGAATCGATCCACGATCAGCTTCCTGATCATGACCTTCAACTGCTCGCCGTTGGGCGTGCCCTCCTGTTCCGGCACTGCTTTAATGTCGTAGCGATCCTTGTCCATCCAGTCCGGCCCGCCGACAATCTGCTTAACCTGCACGTTGTAGGCAAACGCTATCAGGTCGGCAAGAGATGCGTTGATCGTGGCAAAGTTACGCCCCTGCAACGTAAGCCCCTGCATGCTCGCGGCTCCGGAGATGTTCGGCTTGATGGTGGCCACTTCAAAATTGGGATCTGCACTTTCGGCCATAGGCGGCTGCTGCGGTGGCGGCTCCGGAATTGCCCAGGCCGTCTCTGGCGTGGCGCGCGTCAGGACCAATGGCACCGAGCTGGGACCCTGGCTCCAGTTTCCGTCAATCGTCTTTCCATCCGGGCTCAACTTGCCTTCAATAGTGACACCAGCCAGGTTGAGCGTGAGCCTTACGGTCGTGCCTTGTAGAGTCACCGTGTCGAGGTTCAGTGGTGGTACGGGCTGGTCGATGCTATGAAAAACCCCCTTGTACGCGCCGCCGCCTGCCTTCGTGATCTTGATCACCACGCGCAGGTCCTTTCCGGCATGGAGCGTGCCTTGCCAGGTGTCGGAAATATCCTGCGTGAGATTGGGTGTTGCGGCTGGCGCCGGGGCTGGCGCGGGGGCCTGTGCCTGGAGTTGATTGACGTTTACAAGGCCAAGCGCAACGGACGCGGCGAGCGCGCCTGAAATGGTAAGGTTGAAGGATTTCTTGCTGCTAGGTATCAGTTTGCGCAGAGCACTGGCATTGATCATGAAGGCAGTCCTTTTCTGTGAACGGAAATTCTTTTTCCGAAATCGCGATCCAGCGTTGGTTCAATCGATCTGGTTGAGAATACACAGTTAAGACGTTAGTACGCCCCAGTTAGCTCGATTGTTCCTTCATTTTTCCGTAAATCGCAGGTTGGTCGTTTGGGGCGGAGGAGTGATTTGGCGAAGGACATACGGCGCGAAAGAGAACGCGCGCCGAAGTTAGCAATTGCAAAGGCGCTGTGCCCACTTGCGAACAGACTCGGGACTGATGGGTAGCCCATCGGCTTCGGCGGAGGCTAATTGGACGGCGAGGTTGCCAATGGTGGAGCTTTCCGTCTGCCCGGTTTCGACCGGTAGGCCGGTGCGCTGCGCAGTTAGCTCGGTGAGCAGTTTGTTGCGGCTTGCTCCTCCCAGGATATGAATTCGCTCCAGCTTGCGGCCGAGCATCTTTTCCAGACTGCCGAGGGCCGCGGCGTAGCGGCTGGCAAGGCTCTCGAAGATGACCCGGGCAAAGACGGGCTCATTGCCGGCCAGGTCTGGAATGGGTTTCAGGCGACGCCGCCACAGCTCATGGTTGATCCGCTCGGGCATATCGGAGTCCAGCATCAGGGGTTCGGCGTCCACGTCGATAATCCCGGGAAAGCCAGAGCCCGCAGCCTGCGCAATCAGGTCTTCAATGTCCCAGGGGCGGCCATCGAAAGCCCATGCGTCCATGCACTGCTTAAGGAGCCACATGCCGTTGACGAGGGAGTGGAAGCAGAGGTCTCCGGTGGCTGCGCCGAGGTTGGTGTAGCGTGCGTCGAAAGCTTCGCGAGTAGTGACCGGCTGTGAAGTCAGTGTGCCAACCAGCGACCAGGTTCCGGAGCAGATATAAAGGGTGGAAGCGACGCTGGTGGGAATGCCCGCGATGGCGGAGGCTGTGTCGTGGCAGGCCGGCGCGATGAGTTGGGTATCGCGAAACGCGTCGAGCTCTGCCAGCGGGCCCTGCAATCGTCCAAGAATGGTTCCGGCGGGGACGATGGGCGGAGCGGCTTCGATGGGAAGATTGAGGAGCTGGAATAGGTCGCGATCCCAGTCGCGGGTCTTCAGGTTGACGAGGCCGGTGTGTGTGGCGTGGGTGTACTCGGCCACGCGCGGTGCGCCGAGCCAATGGAGGATGTACTCCGGCATGGTGACCCAGGGAGCATTCGGGGAAATCCCGCTCTTGGGGTCGGCGAGCAACTGATAGACCGTGTTGATGCGTAGGGGAAGCACGCCGGTGCGCTGATAAAGCTCGAAGGGCTGCACAAGCAAATCTGCGGCCTGCTTGCTGGCGTTGGTGCGCTCATCGCGGTAGCAGAACGGGTCGCGAAGCGGGTGGCCGTCTGGCGAGAGACGAACATAGTCCACGCCCCAGCTATCGACGGCGATGGAGGCTATACCCTCAGGCGTCGCTTGCGCGGCTTTGCGAAGACCTTCTTCAAGGCCGGCCAGGATGGAATCGAGCGGCCAATGCAGGGAAGTACTGTGGCGGACAGGACCGTTTGGAATGCGATGGACAACCTCGAGGGAGGGTTTGCCATCTGTCCAGCGGAGCAGGGAGACACGGCAGCTTTCAGCGCCTAGATCGATTGCAATTCGTGCACGTGTTTCCATGGCCCAGAGGAGGCTCCATTCCGATTCAACGCAGCAGTCGTAAAAGCATAGCGCGAAAGACCAGCCTCAACGTAAAAATGCCTCGGTGAGACCGCCATCCACAGGAATGATGTGACCCGAGGTACAGCGTGCTCGAGGACTGGCCAGAAAGAGAATCGCCTCAGCGCAGTCGGCCGGCTCGATGGGTTGGTGCGTTAATGTGCGCTGAGCATAAAAGCCGGCTAGCAGATTGCGCAACTCGTCGTCGTTGAGCGAATCGTCGTATGGAATATTGTACTTGGTCAGAGAGGCGCGGACACGGTCGCGCGGAAACATGGTGGAACCCTTTACCACCGTCGCGGGGCTGATGCCGTTGACTCGGATGCGCGGCGAAAGAGCGACGGCCAACTCGCGGACCAGGTGCGAAAGGGCGGCCTTGCTCACGTCGTAGGCCTCGCTTCCGCGTTTGGCAACCACAGCATTGGCGGAACTGGTGAGCACGATGGAGGCGTCGAGGGCTTGATCGTTGAATGTTTTGGCGGCTTCGTCGGCCAGCAGGTAGTTGGCGGTCACGTTGACGTCAAGGGTGGTGGCCCACATGGCGTCGGGGATCACGCCGTCTGGCGAAGATGGGAAGAGCGCCGCTGTGTTGATGAGGATGTCGATACCGCCAAAAGCCGCGATGGTTGCGCGGAGAGCCTTCGAAATGGATTCGCGGCTGCGGATGTCAACCGGGGTGACGGCGGTGAATTCCTTTGCGGTGACGGAGGCTAGCTCGGCGGCGACGCGCTGCGCCGCTGGTTCATCGCGGTCGGCTACCACAACGTGAGCTCCACGAGCGGCGGCCAGCAGGGCGACTTCACGGCCAATCCCGCTGCCTCCGCCAACAACCAGCGCAATGCGGCGGCTGAGCTCTTTTTCGGGCGGCTGGCGACGGATCTTTGCCTCTTCCATGGCCCAGTATTCAATGCGGAAGGCCTCAATAGCAGGAAGCGCGA
>CAYWMR010000037.1:0-3350 GCA_964458965.1 uncultured Occallatibacter sp.
TGCTCGGGCAGATGCTTACCGAGGGCTTGCTGCTCGCCATATTCGGCGCGGCAGGCGGCGTGCTGCTGGCTTCGTCGCTGCTCACCCTCATGCGCACGTTTCTTATCAAGGCCCTTGCTCGCGGTGCCGATATTCAAATGAACTGGGCGGTGCTGGCAGTGGCAATCGCTGTCGCAGTGGTCGCCAGCCTTGCGGCTTCAGTTTATCCCGCGCTGCGTCTTTCCGGCGTCGATCCTAATCGCGCCCTGAAGGCAGGCGGCAGCACAGGCACACAGCGCGGCCAGATCCGCCTTCGCTCCGGTTTCGTGGTCACCCAGGTTGCTCTCACTCTTGTCCTGCTGGTTGTCTCCGGACTGCTGATACGCGTGGTCACGCGCTACTTCGATGCGGATCTGGGCTTCGATCCGTCCCACATTCTGTCGGTCAAGATCGGTCTTTCTCCAGCACGATATCACGGCCGCAACATGGTCGTCGAGTTCTATCGTCCCCTGGAAGAACGAATCAGCCACTTACCCGGCGTTGAGGCGGCAGGCTTCAATAGCTTGTTGCCCATTGAAAGTTGGGGAAACAACAGCGACCTGCATATCGCCGGCCAGCCCGCCTATCCGAAGAACCAGGAGATGCTGGCCGAAAACCGTTTTATCAGCCCCGGGTATCTCGATGTGATGGGCATTGCGCTGCATCGCGGCCGCAGGCTTTCCCCCATCCTGGACGGGTTCGAAAACAAGGCTGCCACAGTGCTGGTCAACGACGCCTTCGTGAGCAAATTCATCCCCAAGGGCCTCGATCCGACGATGCAGCGCATCGACGATAGCGCAAAAGAGGATGAGTGGACACATATCGTTGGAGTGACGGGGAATATCCGCCAGAGCATCTACGATCCGCCTTTGGCGGAGCATGACTGGCTCATGGATGAGATCCCAACGAAGGATCAGCCGGACGCCTTGGCAAATATGGTGCTATTGATCCGCACCAAAGGCGATCCGAAACAGGTGATCTCCGCTGCGCGCTCCATTGTCCGTGAGCTCGATCCCACGGCTTCATTCGATGAGCCCCGAACCATGACTGAAGTCGTCTCCGAAACCCTTGTCTTCGAGCGCATGGAGAGCTGGCTGTTCGGTATTTTTGCATCGCTGGCCGTGGTGTTGGCCCTGGTAGGCCTTTACGGACTTGTCAGTCACGAAGTAGAGCAATCGACACGCGACATCGGCGTGCGCATGGCGCTGGGAGCTACGCGCAACCGCATCCTTGGCATTGTGCTCTCGCGTGTCGCATGGATGCTGACGGCGGGGGCCGTGGCGGGACTCGTGCTTACCATTGCCGCACACAAGGTCATCGGCATGGTCATCTACTTTGACCCGCAAAAAGAAGCTCTCGGGTTCCTCTTGCTGGCTTTGCTGCTTGTGGTTGCGGGACTTGTCGCAGCGTTGATTCCAGCCGCGCGCGCCGCTTCCATCGAACCCATGCAGGCGCTCCGAGGCGAATAACACGAAGGCGAGTACGAGTAATTCACCCGCCAGAGGCGGCAAAGGGAAGGACGCGCGATGAACAACTTGTGGCTCGACATCCGCTACGCACTGCGGCAGTTGCGCAAGTCGCCGGGCTTCACGCTCACCGCCGTTCTTACGCTGGCCTTCGGGATTGGCGCTACCACGGCAATCTTCTCCATCGTGGAAGGCGTGCTGCTGCGGCCTTTGCCGTTTGCCGACCCGGGGGGACTTGTAACTCTCGGGGATCGTTTGGAAGGAGTGGAGTATGGCCTGGATGCGCCCGGAGTTACAGCGCCCGGAGTTGGCACATATATTCGCGACAACCACGCATTCCTGAGCATGGGTGCCTACACGCCGGCGAGCTACGAGCTTTCATCAGCAGGCGATCCGGCCCAGATCAACGCCGCTCGGTTGACTGCCGGCATGATTCCAACGCTGGGCGTCTCGCCCTTGATGGGCCGCACATTTACAGCGCAGGAGGATGAAGCGGGCCAGCAAGTGGCTATCCTCAGCTATGAAACCTGGCGCAGCCGCTTCCATGGCGACACACACATCCTGGGGAAGAAGATTCTTCTCGATCGCAAGCCCTACGAGATTATCGGAGTCATGCCGCGGGACTTCGAATTTCCGCTGGTCCCAGGTCATTTGAATCGCAGCGAACTCTGGGTTCCAATGACCTTTACGCAGGCTGAATTGATTCAGGGCGCGGGAGCGTGGGCCTACTATCTGGTGGGGCGACTGAAGCCCGGTATAACTCCCATGCAGGCGCAGGACGATGCTGTTCGAGCGGCGCAGGAAATCATGCACAACTTTCCTCCCGCATTATCCGCCCGACGTATTCATCCCGCTGTTTTGCCGCTGAACGAGGCCACGATTGCACAGGCACGTCCGCTGGTCCGCACGCTATTTTTTGCTGTCTCGGTGGTGCTGTTTATAGCCTGCGCCAATCTGGCGGGGTTGTTGCTGGTACGCGTGATTCGCCGCAGGCGCGAGATCAGCGTGCGGCTGGCGCTGGGCGCAAGCGGAGCGGTTGTTCTGCGTCAATCGATTGTGGAAGCGCTGGTATTGAGCGTGTCCGGCGGATTACTTGGCCTTGCACTTGCAGCGGCGGCGATGCGCGTTGGCGTCAGCTTTCTACCGGAAACACTGCCACGCATCCATTCCATTGGCCTTGACTGGAAGGTGGTTGCCTTCGCACTCGCGCTGGCTGTGCTCACCGGCCTTCTGTGCGGGATCATTCCCGCGATTGCCGCGGCGCATACGGGCGTGAACGAGGCTTTGAAGGAAGGCGGCCGCACGGGCACCGCGGGCGGCGGGCATGCGCGCTTGCGCTCAGCACTGGTGGTGGCGGAACTCGCGGTGGCGCTGGTGCTTCTGACCGCGTCCGGCCTGCTGCTGCGCAGCTTTGAGAAGATGCGCTCGGTCGATCTTGGCTTGCGCGCCGACCACACGTTGACTGCCGCGTACAGCCTGCCCCGCCATCAATACACTTCACAGGCTGCAATCGATGCATTCAACTCCGCATTGCGCACGGGACTGGAGCAGTTGCCCGGCGTGCAGGCAGTTGGCACGACCACTCTGCTGCCCGCAGCCGACCTGGAGTATCGTGCAACATTTACGCCCGAGGGCTACATTCCCCCCAAGGGCGCGGGCTTGAACCTGTCGTGGGTGCCTTTGGTAATGGGAAGATACTTTCAGGCACAGGGCATCCCGATCCTCAGGGGCCGGGACTTCAGTGCGGGCGACGACCTGCCGGGCGCTCCCTTGGTGGTGATTGTGAACCGCACTCTCGCCGAGCACTACTGGCCGGGGCACGACCCGATCGGCAAGCACGTGCACCGCGGACCCGAGAGAGCGACG